>JBANFR010000106.1:0-12806 GCA_037975925.1 Verrucomicrobiota bacterium | reverse complement strand
TGACAAAAAAGCCTACCAATTTCGCGCCAAGGCCGTCCTGGAGGACACGCCCAACCTGGTGCTCCGTCAGGGCAATGCGGTGCGCATTTTGAGCAATGAGGAGGGCGCCTGCGGGGTGGAAACTAACCTGGGCATGCGGATCCTCACTCGCTCGGTGGTGGTCACCACGGGCACTTTTATGCGCGGACTGCTGCATGTGGGATTGCAGAACATCGCCGGGGGGCGTCTGGGGGATGGCTTCTCGACGCTGAGTGACAGTTTGCGGGAATTGGGCTTTGAGGTGGGCCGTTTCAAAACGGGAACCCCCTGCCGTTTGAATGGGCGGACGATTGATTTTAGCCGTTGCGAATTGCAGCCCGGGGACACGCCGCCGCAGCCCTTCAGTTATGTCCCGGAGCGCATCCGCGGGGGGGCGGACGAGATTTTTACGCTCAACCGCTGGGAGGAAGGCCGGTTCCACGTGGAACAAATGCCCTGCTGGAGCACCTACACCAATCCCCAGACCCACGCCCTGATCCGGGACAGCCTGCACCTTTCTCCCCTGTACGCGGGGCGTATTGAGGGGGTGGGCCCGCGGTATTGTCCCTCGATTGAGGATAAGGTGGTGAAGTTTGCGGAAAAGGACAGGCACCAGCTGTTTTTGGAGCCGGAGGGGAGGCATACCCGGGAATTTTATGTGAATGGGGTGTCCACCTCGCTGCCTCTGGAGGTGCAGGTGGCTTTTTTGGCGACGGTGCCAGGACTCGAGAAGGCGGAGATTTTGCGGCCCGGGTACGCGGTGGAATACGACTACTGCCCCCCCACCCAGCTGCTGCCTACGCTGGAGACGCGACGGCTGCCGGGGCTGTATTTTGCGGGGCAAATCAACGGGACCTCCGGTTACGAGGAGGCTGCCGGCCAGGGACTGCTGGCGGGGGCCAATGCGGCGCTCAAGGTGCTGGGCAAACCCCCGCTCGTACTGACCCGAGCCGATGCCTATCTCGGGGTGCTGGTGGATGACCTGATCACCCGGGGCACGGAGGAGCCTTATCGGATGTTTACCAGCCGGGCGGAGCACCGGCTCCTGCTGCGCAATGACAATGCGGATCTGCGGCTGACTCCCCTCGCCTCCGAGTTGGGTCTGGTGGATGCCGACCGCTTAGCCCGGGTGAAGGAAAGGCAGCGCCAGATTGCCGAACTGCGTCATTTTGCCGAAGCGACTCGTTTTGGGGAATTGCGTTTGGCGCAGTGGATGCGGCGTCCGGAGAATGCCTGGGAGACTTTGCCCGAGGAGCTGCGTTTGCGTTTTCCGGAGAGCGCCTGGGAGGCGGTGGAGGTGGACCTGCGTTACGAGGGGTATATTACCCGGCAGGTTGCGGCGGTGGAAAAACTGAGGGCGCAGGAGAGCAAGCCTCTTCCCCCGGATTTGGATTACAACCGGGTGCGCAGCCTGCGGGCCGAGGCGCGTCAGAAGTTGTCCCGGCTGCGTCCGGCGACGCTGGGTCAGGCGGGGCGCATCAGCGGGATCACGCCCTCGGATTTGGCGCTGCTCGCGCTGCTGATTGAAAAGCCGAAAGCGACGTGGCACGTCGCGGAGTGAGGGCGGGCGGGCTGTTCCACGTGGAACGTGGTTTTTGGACCGCGTGAACGACGCCTGGAGGGCTCTGAAAGGGGTTTTGTCCGCTATGGACACCCTCGGGAGCGGAGAAGGGCCCCTTCCTGAGGCTTTACGGCGTTTTTAGCCTCTCTCGGGGCCGAGAAGGCTGCTCCGCCGGTGAATTTCGCCCAATTTGGCCAAGACCGCCTCCCAGTCTGCCGGAGTCTCCCCCCACCCCGCGCTCAGACGCAAAGTCCGCCCGGCTTCCGCCGATTCGAGCCCCAAAGCCTCGAGCACGTGCGAGCCCTTTTCCCTTCCGCTGGCGCAGGCCGACCCACTCGAAGCGGCGACTCCCGCGGCATCGAGCCGCACCACCCACCGCTGGCGGCAATCCGCCAACTCCGGCGCAATCCAGGCCACGGTATTCCAGAGCCGCTCCACCCTGGCTCCAATCACTTGTCCCCCGATTTCTCCAAGCAGCGCCCTCTCGAAACGGCTCCGCTGTCGCAGCCTTTCGCCGACCCCGCTCATGCGGCTCTCGCAATCCAATAGCGCCGCCACCGCCGCCAGGGCCCCCGCGACATTCTGGGTTCCCGCCCGGCGCCCCTCCTCCTGCCCGCCGCCCAACAGGAGTGGCACAAACCCGGTACTCCCGGGGATTTTGAGAAACCCGGTCCCCACGGGCCCCCCGCACTTGTGGGTGCTTCCGAAGACAAAGTCACAGACTCCCAGCCCGGCTGCCGGCAAACGGCCCACCCACTGGGTGGCGTCGCAGACCATGGGGACGCCTAAACTCCGGCTGATCTGCGCGACGGCCTGCCAGGGCTGGAGCACGCCGGTCTCATTGTTGGCGGCCATCAGAACCACTGCGGCAGGCTTGCGGGGCGCTTTTGCGAGCCGCTCAGCGAGGTGTTTGGGGTCGAGGCGCCCCTCGCGCATGACTTGAAGGCGCTCCACCCGTCCCGGAAACCAGCGCTCGGCGGCCTCCAGAACACAGGGGTGTTCGATCGCTGAAATCCACAGGGGCGCATCTTCTGGGGAGACCGCCCGGAGATGGGCGAGCGCGGCGTTGGCTGATTCCGTGGCCCCGCTGGTCCAAATCACCGTTTCGGGCCTCGCGGCGAGGAGGGCGGCGAGGGTTTCGCGGGCCTCCTCGAGGGCGCGCTCGGCCCGCTGACCCAGCCGGTGGGCGCTGGCGGGATTGGCTGGAAAACGCGCGTGGGCCTCCAGCCAGGCGTCTCGGGCCGCTGGGGACAGGGGGGCCGTGGCGTTGTGGTCAAAGTACAGCATTCGGTGGGCGAAGGGAGGGCTGTGGGCGGGTCCAGAAGTGCACCATGGCGAGGCATCCCAGCAGGAGGAGGACCGGGAAAAGGCCCACTTGGAGTTCAGGGCCTATCCAGGGAAGCCAGGTGAAGCGGCGGTCGGTCAGTTTTTCGAAGCCCAATTTCACAAAGACCAGCCCGGCATGAATGCCAAAACTCATCCAGAGGGACCGGGTGCGCAGGGCGGCCAGCCCCAGCAGAAGCCCAAAAATCAGCAGGGTGATGAAGCCGCCCACAAAGAGGACGGGGTTGGCGAATTGATGGAAGGAGTGGGGCAGCAGGAGCAGGCCGGCGCGCCAGGTGATTTCGGGCGGAGTGGCAGAGGGGTCGGGTTTGATGAAATGAACGGCCGCGAAGAGGATGCTGGTGGCCCACAGGGCGGCGCGGGTGCTCAGGGAGCGTCGGAAAAGGCCGAGGATGCCGCCCCGGAACAGGGACTCTTCGAGGGCGCTCACGACGAGGCCGGAAAGGGCGGCGGAGCCGAGAACCCACCAGCGGGGCGAGGTTTGGAGGGTGTATACGCCCGCGCACAGATAACCGGTGGCGAGCAGCGCCATGGCTCCGACTCCGAGCAGGAGACCGAGTTTGAGGTGGCGGCCGCGATGCGGGTCGGGTTCGAGGCAGAGTTCCGAGCGGCCCCGAAGTTGGAGCCAGCGGAGCGTGGGCCAGAGCAGGACAAAGGCGGAGAGGAGTACGGCGCGGTTGAGATATTTTTGGAAACCGTAACGCTGGAGGGAGTGCAGGTAGCCGGCGTCCATGAGGGCATGCACACCCCACCAGAGCGGGGGTGCGAGGAGGGCGCCGCACAGAAGCACGGCACATAAATACGCTAGAATTTTGCCGATCTCTTTCAAAGTGGCGCTATTCTCGCGGGCCCTCCCCCAGGCTCCATTCAAAAAAACCCATATGCGTAACCTGCACGTTTGGAAAACGGTCACGGCAGACCGAGAAAAGCGCGAAATTCGAGCGGAGCGTTTTGGCGGTCGTTGGCGTTTCCAAACCAAGCTGCGCTCGGAAGCTGGTTGGACCTATCACGACACCCTTCCCTACGAGGATCTGGAGGAATTGCGGGATATTGTGTGGCGCAAGTACCAGCGCAAGCGGCTGCCCTACGACGACGTGGCTTCGCTCGACCGGATGCTGGAGGAAAAACGAACCCTGGGCGAGGGCCCCTCGGAAGCGGATTCCGAGGCTTAGAAGGCGGGCGGAGGGGGGGCCTTCCCGGTAAATTCGTGTGCGGTGCCTAGCCCGTTGGCTTTGAAAAGTCCAAGCCCACACCGTTGTCCACTCGGAGTGGGATTGGCTGTCACTCGTGCCCACCCGCCTTGGGCGGGGCACCTCAGCGCTTCACGCTTGTCTCTACTGGAACTTGGATGAACAGGGGGGCAAAACCGCCGTCCTCCAATGGCTCTGGAAATGGATTCACCTCCACACCGGCGGACTTTCCCCGGGCAAGCCCGCTCAGACAGGCCCCTCTCTCGAGGTGCAACTTTTCAACCTGAACGAGGACCCCGGAGAAACCACGAATATCGCCTCCGCCCATCCCGAACGGGTTGCTGGGCTGGGAAGAGCGATGAAGGAAGTGTACCGCCCTCCGGTCCGGGAATAGGCGCAGACCCAAGCCTGCCCAAGGACCGTTCCCGTCGGTTCAGGACTTGAGGGAGAAAAGGCGAAATCGACAGCCGGCACCGGCAAGCAATCCGGAGGGCTGTCGGATGGCGTGAAGAGGGTTGCAGGTGGGGACCATGCGTGGTGGTTGGGAAGGCGCTGAAGCTGGGCGTTTGCCAGCATCCCTTCGGGATGCGTTGCCTTTTTGGACGTGAGACCTGGGGTCGCGCGGGCCGCGACCCCAGGCTAATGGCCATGAACCCTCCGGGTTCAGCGAACCCCGCGGTGGACGCGATGGACGCGCGGGGATGCGATGGGCGCGATGGGCGCGATGGGCGCGATGGGCGCGATGGGCGCGATGGGCGCGATGGGCGCGATGGACGCGGTGGACGCGATGGAGGCGATGGAGGCGATGGAGGCGATGGAGGCGATGGAGGCGATGGAGGCGATGGAGGCGATGGAGGCGATGGAGGCGATGGACGCGATGGACGCGATGGACGCGATGGACGCGATGGACGCGATGGACGCGATGGACGCGATGGACGCGATGGACGCGATGGACGCGATGGACGCGCGGGGATGCGCGGGGATGCGCGGGGATGCGCGGGGATGCGCGGGGATGCGCGGGGATGCGCGAGATCAATGCGAACCCGGAGGGTTCGAGGCCATTAGCCGGGCGGTCGCGCCCTGCGCGACCCCCGGAACCCCCCCGCGAAAACATGACCATCCCGAAGGGATGGTGGCCCCGAGCGAACCGTATTCCTCGTGAAAATCCCGAAGGGATAGGACGCAGATGAGCGCAGAGGCGGTTGATTCGGACTCATGGAAGGTTTTTGCAGCTTTTGCCTCAGTCACTGGTTTCGGCCTGGGGCGGTGCGTTGGAACCTCTGCGGCGTGCGCACCATTCGCTGGGGGAGTCGCTGACTACGCGGGTAGCGCGAACCCGAAATTAGCTGGCTTAGGAGCCAAACCGGATCGGGGGCGGTGTCGGACCCACGCGCTCGGGCGGGAACGGAGGCAGAGCTGCATCCGATGAGATCTGGACGGGCGGAAGACTTCCCCGGAAGGGCTCGCTCCGGCGGGGTGTCTCAGTAGGTGCCGCCGGTGCGGGAACAGGGTTCGGGGAGGCGACAGGCTCGGGCGCAGGGGAGGCTATGGGAGTCTCCAATACGGGCACTGGATTGGGAATGTCACAGGACGGCGCCGGCGCTGGCGTGGGTGCCGGCGCAGGCACGGGAGATGGAGCAGGCGCCTGTGCCGGTGCGGCAACCATCACCCGGGCCGGCGGACCGAAGAAGGAGAGCAGGCTGACCGGCATGAGGAGGAGCCCGTTGAGCGAGATGAAGGGAATCCATCCGCTCCAAGGAACTTCCAACGCTTCGCCAGATCCGCCAAGCAGAGCAAAACAGCCCAAGACTTGCGCCACGGCCGTCGGTAAATCCTCAGCGGCACCGGCTTGCAGTAGAAGCAGGGTCCACGCTCCGATTTGAACGGTTACCAGAGCCAGGATCCGCCAGATCCAACGCAGCCGCGCTGCGGGACCGCCGTCTCCCAGAGCGCGCGTGGGCATAAAGACGGCGCACAGCGAGAGGTTCGCGATGAGTAGCAGCAGGCCGATTCCGAAAACGACGGGAGAAATCATGCTTCGCTAAAAGGGCATGCCCGGGGCGGCTCGGCAAGGGAGAACCGCCCCGGGCATCCTACCGCTTAAGGGGCGATAAACCGGGCCTGGGTCGCAGTGGCCCGAAGCTGGGCCGGCAGCGCGCTTCGCGTCAGGGCAACCGCAATGGTGTGGGTCCCCGCAGGCAAATCTTTCTCCACGCTGCTTCCCGACACCGAAGTCCCGTCGATCCAGAATTCCGTGGCGCCTTCCACTTCAATCCGGACCTTGGCGGCATTGCCGACGGCGAGTTTGGTCACCGCAAAGACCTTGTCAGCACCCTGAACCATACCGAGAGGCGCCTGGAGGTGTTCGGCTGGCAACCGACCGTCCGTGAGCGAGTAGGCGGTCGGGGCAGTGTTCAAGCCGTCGGATTTGCGAGCCTGCTCGGCGCTTGCCACGAGCTTCCAAGCGCGGGCGACGCCACCATTGCTGGTGTCAAACGCGCCGGGCCGGCCTACGGAACCCAGGAAGGCAAACAGGTTAATCTTGTCCTCTTCGGAGAGGGCATCCACGAGGCCTTGGGGCATCAGTGAACCTAGCGTTTCGGTGCTCTTGATCTTCGCCTTGGGCACATCCATCTCGAGGCCTCCGGGCATCCGAACCCGGACGTTCCCGCCATTTTCTTCAAACGGAATCCCCACGACCGCTCCCCCGTCGGTCAGCGTGTAACTCACTCCGTGGTAGCCTTCTTTCACCTTGGCGCTCGGAACAAGGACGCTCTCGATCACGTAGTCCAGGGGCGCGCTGGCGCCGAGGGTGGACATGTCGGGGCCGAACTTCCCGCCGGCTCCGCCGATGGCGTGGCATTGGATACAGGCCATGGAGGCACTGTGATAAATGCGCTCTCCTTTGGCTGCGTTCCCCCGACCCTGCACGAGCTTGGCCCACTCCTGTGCGGTGCGCTCGGCAGATTGCGGGCCCTTGGCGGAAGGATCCGTCAGCGCTTTCAGGGTTTTCACCAGATTAGCACCCTTTCTACCTTGTTCCTGCGCTGCGGTCAGACCGGCTGCGATGGCGGCCTTGGAGAGCTCGGCGCCTTTTTCCTTAGCGACTTGCTCCGCAAGGGAGACGTTGAGCGAGGTCAGTGCGCGCCATACCAAAACGGCGCCATCGGGCTGCGGAGCACTGCTGAGTAGCTCCAAGGTCGCGGCACTCGTTTCCGAGGGCTTGGCCTTGGCGAGAATCCCCAGGGCTTTGCGGCGAATTTCAAAGGGTTGCTCGGCACTCATCAGACGCCGGGCTTGAGCGAGGGCCGCCTCACCTCCCAACAACTGCAGCCCGCCAATCGCGGCATTGCGGAGCAGCGCGTCAGACCCACCGGCGGCTTTGCCCAACGCGTCCGCGAGTTCCGTGCGTTTCCAGAGTCCAGCGAGTTCCAACGCGGCGGCAACCACGGCTTTGTCGGAGTGTTCCAGCATGGAACCCAACTGTTGAGGCTGGTCCGTGGGACGAACTCCGCGGACTGCGGCAGCGTTGAGGGCTTTGAGTCCCTCCAGGGCGACCCCGGGTTTTTGGGCATTCTCGCGCACCACCGCCCAGAGTTTCTCCACTTCAGGCACCCCGCCCGCGTGAGCGATCAATGGGGTCCAGGGACCGCTTCCATCCGCCGGAAGGGAAACGCTCTTGAGCAGGAAGGAGACGGCGGGAGCGGCCGCGCCCGGCTTCAGAGCGAGGAGACCCGCTTGCAGTTGTTTTTCACGTCCCTTCCAAGCCCACTTTCCGGACATCAAGGCCTCCAACCACACATCGGCCAACTCTTCCACGGATCTCTCGCCCGCGAAGGCGTAGTGCACGTCATTTTGGGGGCTGGCTGCCACCGCTTCGAGCACGGCGTCGACCGCCTTCAACTGGGGTTGGCGCGCCAGAGCCCGCATGGCCTCGAGACGAACCCTGGGAGACTCGTCCGCGGCAAGGGCCACCAGGCGAGAGAACCGTTCGGGGGAAGGTGTAGCGCCTCCCAGCCAGCGGGCTTCCCAAGCGCGGCCTGCGGCGTCCTTGGCTTCCAGGCCTTGGAGCGCCCCTTCGGCTCCCAGCGCAGCAGCGCGCACAAAAGCGGCTTCACGAGCGGCTTCTGGCGTCCCCTTTTGCTTCTGCCAAGCGGTCGCCTCTTCCAATTTGCCGGCCCGGAGCCGATGGCTTAGCACTCGGCGCGACTGTTCTTGTTCCCACAGATTCGGCGAGAGCAGCCCGTCCAGCAACTGGACGGTCGACCGATCGGTCAACGACTGCCAGGGCAACGCCTTGCTGTCCTTGCCTGCGATACGCCATATCCGCCCGTGGGTTTTGTTCCGGCGCGGATCCCGAAAATCGACCTCGCCGTGGTTGATGACCGGATTGGTCCAGTCGGCGACGTAAAGGGCGCCATCCGGCCCAAACTTCACGTCAATCGGCCGGAAGCTCTGGTCTGGCGTGCGCAGAACGTCGGGCTGGTCTGTGGTGGCGTACCCCGCCTTGGCTGGCGACTGCTTGCTCAAGTCACTGATGGAAAAGCGCACCATCCGATGGGCCCGGAAATCATTCGTAATCGCATTCCCCTGCCATTCTTGGGGAAACAGCGGGCTGCGAATGATCGCGAGGCTACAAAACTTGGGATAGCTGCCCCCGCTGACGCCTTTGGTAAAACCCGAGGCCCCTTCGAAGGGGGTGAAAGTCGCACCAGGGAACCCCCAACTGATTCCATTCGACCCTGCTCCGTCGGTCAGGAAGGTTTGACCCTCCGCGTCGCTTTGGTTGCCCCAGGTGTTCACGAGTCCCTTGACGACGACCTCCACGCGCTCGGAGCGGGGATCGTAGGCGCAGACGCCGCCACTATTGAGACGGACCACGCCCCAAGGGGTCTCCATGTGGGAGTGAATGTAGATGCTCTGGCTGAAATAGAGGCGCCCATCCACGCCCCAGCGCAGGGTGTGGATCGTGTGATGGGTGTCTTCCGTCCCGAAGCCGCTCAACACCACCCGGCGTTGATCGGCTTTGCCGTCTCCGTCTGTGTCCGTGAGTTGGAGCAGCTCGGTGGACGCGCCGACGTAGGCGCTCTGTTTTCCATCAGCACTCAGGTCCGGTTCAATGCCCGTCGGAATCAGCAAATCGTTTGCGAACACCGTGGAACGGTCGGCTTTGCCCGAGCGCTTGGTGTCTTCGAGGATGAAGATGCGGTCCGTCTGGTAGGCCCCCGGCTGGATCTGCGGGTAAATGGGGGTCGAAGCAACCCAGAGCCGTCCCTTGGCATCCCAGTTCATTGCGACCGGCTTGGAAAGCAGCGGGTTCTCGGCCCAAAGACTGATCTCCAGCCCGTCCCCCATTTGGAAGGCGGGGTGTTCGAGCGCGGTCCACTCTACGGGATCTGCCGGGAGCGCTTTTTCTTCGGGCGCGGGTTTTCCTTCGCGCAGAGCGGCGATGGCGGCATCTGCCTGAACGAGGAGTTGGTCGAATTGTTCAATTTCGACGGCGTTTCGCCCCTGCTCTCCCTTGCGGAAGCCAAAAATGTAGGTGTGGTTGGCGGGGCGCCAGCGGTGGAAAAAGAGCTCGTTTTTGCGCTGCAACGCCTTGCGCAGGGCGCTTGCCTGCGCGGGTGCGCTGGCGGGGCCGGCTTTTGGGGTCCATCCGAGCTCAGCGGCGAGGGCGTCCGCCCAGCGTTCCAAGCCCTCCGGCGTGGGGTGAATCCCGTTGTCGGTCAAGGGAGCTTTGGTGCCCCCCTGAAGCAGCGCCGCAGTTTCGACAAAGCGCGCGCCGCGTTCTGTGGCCAGTTCGCGGATCGCTTGCGTGTAGCGTGCGAGGAGGGCGTTGTGCGCCGCCGGGTCGGGGAGTGCCGGACGTTGCGCCCGCAGATCCTCGTGGTGCAGCGGCGCCAGAAGCACGAAACGCACGGGCGCTCCAGGAGTGGAGGCCGTGATGGCGTCCATGAGGGCGGCCAGATCGGCTTTGAATTTCGCGGCCGAAAATTCGGAGCCGTAGCGGGCGGGATCGGCGTTGAGGTTGGGATCGCCGGAGCGGTAGGTCATTTCCTCCAAGCTGGCGGCCATCCCAAATCCCAGAACGGCGACGGTGGGTTTGACCAGGTCCAATTGTTCGCGGATTCGGGCCATCCCAGTGGAAGCCTGGCCGAAGCTGGCTCTGGAGACACCGGTGGGCAAATCGGCGCTGAAGGACAGATTGCGGACGGTGAGGGGGACGCCAGAGAAGTGTTGAACGAGGCGCGATTCGAGGGCGGCGGCGGACCCCTCCCTTTCGAGGAGGGTGTCGCCCATGATCAGGACGCGGTCGTCTTTCTGGAGGGTGAAAGGGCTGGCGGCGGAGAGGAGGGCCGGAGCGGCGAGGAGGGTCAGGGGGAGGACAATTCGAGGGTACATTGGGAGATGGAAGATCAGGGGAGATAATGCGCGGAGCTGGGGGGAACTTGGAACGATTCTTATCGCGTCGAAAGAAAGCGTGCGAAGCAAGCGGTGTTCCTGTCTCCCCAAAACCGGCGGTTCCTGCTAGCGCTTTCGAGATGCCCGTTCCCTTGCCACCCCTCTCGCCCGAAGCGATTGCCCGCATTCAGTGGATTCCCGAGACCATTTTTCGCCGGGTGACGGGAGAAGAAATTTTTGGAAGAAACGCGCCTCTGGAAGTGGACTTTGGCTGCGGCGAGGGCGCGTTTTTGTTGGCGATGGCCAAGCGCTTCCCGGAGCGGAATTTTTTGGGGACGGAGCGTTTGTTGGGGAGGGTGGAGGGAGTGTGCAAGAAGGCGGCGCGTGCGGGGCTTGAGAATCTCAAGGTGCTGCGATTAGAGAGTTTATACACCGTTACGAATCTCCTCCCGAGGGATGGGGTCTCCGTGGCCTACGTTTTTTTTCCAGATCCGTGGCCGAAGCGAGCCCACCACGCGAGGCGCCTTTTTCAGGAGGATTTTTTGGAGCAGGTGCGCCTGTGTTTGGAGCCGGGTGGCGAGTTGCGTCTGAAGACGGATGACCTCCCCTATTTTCAGTGGATGGAGAAGGTGATCTCCCGCGCCTCGGGTTGGGAGCGGCTGGATTGGCTGGAGGAGCCTGATTATCCGGTGACCAATTTTGAGGCCCGTTTTGTGGCCCAAGGGCTCCCGATCCACAGGGCCAGGCTCCGCAAGCTCTAGCTTCGGCTCAGGCGGTTTCGCGGGTGTTTGCGCCCGCCGGGAAAAGCCGAGCCTGCCTGGAAGGGGACAGGGTGGTTTTTCTGGTGGGATCCCGCCCCGCTTGGTTGCGTTTCAAGGCGCTGGCGGCGAGTATTGGCGCCGCTACCACGCATGAGACGCTCACCCTTTCACGCCCTCCTTTCTCAAGTTTCACCGCACCTTTTGGCCGTGTTGTTGTCGCCTTGGGTGCTGGCGCAAGCCCCCCAGCCCCTCGCCACTGAGGGATCGCCCGCTGGCGCTCCAGCATCCGAATCGGCGGCTCCGGCTTCCGCACAGTCGCCTCAGCCGAGTGCCCCCTCCCCTGCCCCGCTGGCGGCGTCTTCCCCTGCCAAAATCTCGTATTCTTCCTGCAATGTGGAGGGTCCCTATGTGGCCCTCACTTTTGACGACGGGCCGCACGCGCAGAACACGCCGCGCTTGCTCGAAATGCTCAAACAGCGCGGGGTAAAGGCGACCTTTTTTGTGATTGGGCAGAATGCGGCCGAGTATCCCGAAATTCTCAAAAAGATTGCGGCGGAGGGCCATGAACTGGCCAATCACTCTTATACCCACCCGGTCCTGGCCTCCCTGGGCGAGGCGGGGTTACGCGAGCAAATGGACAAGACCCACCAGGTGGTTCTGAAGACGACGGGTGTCTCGATGAAGGTCATGCGTCCTCCTTACGGTGCTCTTGCAGAGCCGCAGCGCCGTTGGGTCCACGCGCATTTTGGCTACCGCGTGATTTTGTGGGACGTGGACCCTCTGGATTGGAAGGTCCGGGATGCTGGCCGCGTGGAACACGAAATTTTGGCGCATGCGCGTTCCGGCTCCATCATCCTCACCCACGACATCCACAAGTCCACGGTGGACGCGATGCCCTCAACGATCGACGCGCTCCTTGCCAAGGGATTTAAATTCGTGACCGTGTCGGAATTGCTGGCGATGGACAGGCCGGGTGCGCCGAAGGCGGCGGCTCAGGCTCCGAAGACCTCCGCGGTGTCCGGGGCGGTTTCTGGCGGCAAACCGGCGAAGACGATCTCCGCACCGGTCAAGCCAGCTGAGCCGACGAAGGGGAGCAAGGGTTCGGGTTCTGCGGGTGCGGATTCCGGAGGAGGCGGATCATCAAAAACGGCGGCGACGCCGGCGGAACTACGTCGAAAATGGTTGGAGACACAAAATCAGCGTTAGCGAGCGATCTGCGTCGCTTGGTGGGGGCGCAGCGGGTGGCCGATGAGGAGTCGGCCCTAAAGGCGCATGCGGGAGACCGCTGGTTTGCGAGTCATCTGCCCGAGGTGGTGGTTCACGCAGGCAGCACGCGTGATGTCTCGGTCGTTTTGCAATATGCGACAGCGCAGGGGATTCCGGTGACACCCCGGGGTGCGGGCGTGGGGTACGTTGGCGGTTGTGTGCCTTTGCGCGGGGGCATTGTCCTGTCGGTGGCCGGCATGCGGCAGATCAAGGAGATCCACGTGGAAGATGGGGTTGCGGTGGTGGAACCCGGGGTCATCACCG
>JBANFR010000105.1:0-12831 GCA_037975925.1 Verrucomicrobiota bacterium | reverse complement strand
TCGGTTTGTGGCCGATTTCCTCAATCAATGGCTGAATCTTCAAAAGATCGGAGACACCACTCCCGACAAGGACCTGTATCCCGAATTCATGCCGTATTTGCAGGACAGCATGCTGGAGGAGTCGCGAGCCTACTTTCGGGAAATATTGAGCGCGAATCTCGGCGTTCAAAACGTGGTGGCCGGCGACTTTGCAATGGTGAATGGAAGCCTCGCGGGGTTGTACGGACTGCACGGAGTGGACGGGCATGCCATTCGGCGCGTGAGCCTTCCGAGGGGAAGCGATCGGGGTGGCTTCATCACGCAGGCCGCCGTGTTGAAGGTCACAGCCAACGGAACCACCACCTCTCCCGTGGTGCGCGGGGCGTGGTTTAATGAGCGCATTCTGGGGCTGCCCCTCCCGCCGCCGCCGCCAAACGTCGGCGCCGTGGAGCCGGACACTCGTGGCGCCATCACCATTCGCGAACAGTTGGAAAAACACCGCCGCGATGCCTCCTGCGCCGCGTGCCACGAAAAGATCGATCCGCCGGGTTTTGCGCTGGAGGCCTTTGATGTGATCGGCGGGGCACGGACGCGCTACCGGTCGCTGGGCAGTGGGAGCGCCGTTCCGGGGCTGCTGCGGGATGGCCACCGGCCCGTGCGTTACAAGGAGGGGTTACCGGTCGACTGCGCCGGAAAACTCCCGAACGGACAACCCTTCGCCAACGTCAACGACCTCCGTGCGAGACTCCTCGCGGACCCGGATTTACTCGCGAAAAATCTGCTCGCCCAAATGCTCGTATTCGCGACCGGTGCAGAAATTCACTTCGCAGACCGCCCCGCGCTCCAGCGTCTGGTGGAAGAATCCCGGAAGGAAGGCCACCGGGTCCGATCGATGCTTCACCTGATCGCCCAGAGCGATCTCTTCAAAAACAAGTAATCCCCTTCGGCTCCCCAGCCACACTGGTTCTACGACCGGATAGATTGCGGGAGTCCCCTCCCCCTCCACCGAATCTTCTCGATGAATACATGGAAGTCCCTCCCACTCGCATTGGTGCTATGCGGCCCAGCTCTACAGGCCGCGCCAAAACCCTCCGAAAAGCCCAACGTCATCCTGATCTTTGCCGATGACCTCGGCTACGGCGACATTGGCCCGTTTGGAAACACCGAGTTCAAAACGCCCAATCTCGACCGCATGGCGCGCGAGGGCCGGAAGTTCACGAGCTTTTACGCCACCCCCGTCTGCTCCATGTCCCGCGCCTGCCTTCTCACCGGCTCCTACAACGTGCGCGTCTCCGTCCCGGGCGTCCTCTTTCCCCGGAACACCAACGGACTGCACCCCAACGAAATCACGCTGGCCGAGGTCGCCAAAAGCCAGGGCTACGCCACCGCCTGCGTCGGCAAGTGGCACCTCGGGCACCTTGATCCCTTTCTCCCTACCCGTCAGGGATTCGATTCGTATTTCGGGATCCCCTACAGCAACGACATGACCATTGATTCCAAGAATGCGCGCTTTGCCAAAGACTGCGTCTTCCGGGAGGGCATGAATGAGGAGAGCGCCCGCGCCGCGGAACCGCGTCACAAAGTGCCCCTGATGCGCGGAGAAGAGGTCATCGAGTACCCGGCCGACCAGGACACGCTCACCCAGCGCTACACGGCCGAATCGATCCAGTTTATCCGCGCAAACCGCGACAAACCCTTCTTCCTCTATCTCCCCCACAACATGGTTCACGTGCCGCTCGCGGCCTCCCCAGCCTTCCGCAACCGGAGTGGTCACGGGTTGTTTGGGGACGCCGTCGAGGAACTCGACTGGTCAGTGGGCGAGATTTACAAGACCCTGAAAGAACTCGATTTGGATTCCAAAACGCTGGTCATTTTCACCTCCGACAATGGAGCGGACACCGGCTCCTCCAAGCCGTGGCGCGGAAAAAAGGGGACCACCTATGAAGGAGGCGTGAGGGAACCCTGCATCATGCGTTGGCCCGGACACATCCCGGCCGGAACCGAGTGCAAACAGATCGCGGGCAACATCGATGTACTGCCCACGCTCGCCAAGCTGGTCGGCGGAAGCGCTCCCACCGACCGAACCCTCGACGGTCGGGACATCTCCCCGCTCCTGCTTGAGGCGGATCCCAAGCCCGTGCGCGACACCCAGATTTATTTCAGCCGGGCCTCCGAACCTGCGGCGATCCGGCAGGGAAATTGGAAATTGCATGTCCGGGTGCCGTTTCCCAAAGGGGCACAAGCGGGATTCGAGCCGGAGCTTTACGACTTGGAGGCAGACCCCACCGAGTCCACCAACCTGGCAGCGCAACACCCCGAGCGTGTGAAGCAACTTTCCGAGGAGTTGAAAAAGCGGGCGGACGAAATTCACGAGAACCGCCGTAACGCACCGACTCCGTAGGAAGGGCGAAACGCTCGCAAATCCCGCCTTCCCAAGAAGCCGCGTCTACGGGCGCGGCTTCTCTTTTTCCCCAATGCACACCAACTCCTTCATGCTGCGGTGGTACAAACGTCCCTCCGCGTAGGAAATGGTGTTGAGGCTCCACGTTTCTCCGGGAGTGCCAAGGTCGCTCACCCCCAGAAGCGCCTTTTCATCAAGCACCTCCGCGTAGGCATCGAGCGTATAGGTGATGCCCAACATCGTGGTGAAATACAGGTGACGCCCTACCGCCGTGGCGCCGCCCAGATACCCCCACCACCACCCGTCCCCGCGCGAACGCTTGTCATTGGCGATATCGATTCCGCGCGAATTCACCGTCGAAGAGGCCTGCGGTTTCCCCCACACAAAGGTATCGGGCTGACCCGCCGCCCGGACTACCGAAACCGGTAACTCGAGGTACTCCACCTTGCCCGTTTCCATGTGAATTCTCCCCACGCAGTAAGGGGGGCCGAATCCCTTGCTCGGCTCGGTGTAACACAAAAACCAGTGCCACGGTCCCACCAGCAGATTGCAAAGCTGGGCGGGAAACACCTTCCGCGCAGGAGATTGCTGACTCAGATCCACGTCTGACAACAAAACGTGTTTGCCGGTTTCCACATCAAACCGCCGCCAGTCCACCTTGGAATAAAGGGAGTCCGTCCGGAGCACCTGACCGGAGGAGGCATCGAGGACCAGGTGCTGCGAGGCGTCGATATCGATGAAGGGAACCAGCCTCGTATTCCAATGCTGGGTATACGTCGCCTTGGCCTTGTCCGGACTGTACCGCCAAATCGTCGTCCCCTCCCGGCCCGGAGCAAGGCTCGTCATGCTCAGACCCACCGGCAATTCCGGAACCCCATGGTAGGCTCCGCGTCCCTGGAGCACTGCGGGATCGCCGTTGGCCATCCGGCCCATTACCGGGGTGTTGTAGTGGTTCACGGCGTCGTCCGAGACCCACACGGTTTTTCCAGTGCGCTTGTCGATGCCGTGGATGTAATTCCAGGGATCCTTCGGCTCACGCTTTGGATCACCTTCCGCGCGGGGCTCCATGTTGAGGAGCGTGTCTCCAAAAAGGATGGGCTCAAAGAGCTTATTAAAGGGGCGTCCCCCGGTCGGGGTCCACTCTCGGAGCCACACTTGTTTGCCCGTGAAATCAAAGCAGCCAATCGATCCGCACGCGTTGAAGAACCAGACGTGTTCGCCATCGGTGACCGGAGAGGGCGAAGTGGCGTCACTGAAGAAATAGGCGGGCACGCTGGTGGCCTTGCCGGGCAAGCGCACCTCCCAAAGGATACGCCCATCCCGCGCATCGACGCAGTACCCCACGACGTCCCGGCCATTGGGTTTTTTGCCCTCCTCGGGCTGGAGGGTGGTCAAAAAGAGTCTGTCCCCCCAGACGGCGATGCCGCCCTGCCCGCCCTCAGGGAGTGTCGTTTTCCAAACGATGCCCTCGTTGCGGACCACGCTCCACTGGGCCGGGGCTGAACCGTTTTCTGCCATCCAGTTTCCCTTCGGCCCGCCGGCTTGCGGCCAGGCTTTGTCCCAAGCGGTGGCATCTGCCTGGGCATGGGTGGGGAATCCAGGGGTGAGGAGCGTGAGGAGCCCAAAAACGGAGGACCCGACAGCGGCGGAAAGGCTGCGGCGGAGAGAAAATTTCATGGGAGGGAGCGAGTTCAGAAAGGAGGTAGCCGGAAAGAGAATCTAAAATCGAGCCCCCAGGTTGGAGGCAAGGGCTGTCGGTGCTTCCCGTTGTGTTTTGGAATCAGGGCGGTACAGCGGTTTTGAGCTGTCTCGCTTCCGATGCTCCGCTTTTCCGGCTCCTTCCTATGCGCTTGCCTCCCTCCCACGAGTTCTGTTGCGGGCTGGCACTTCTCTGGATCTGGCTCCTAGGGCCTTCGCCGCTCGGCGCGCAGGCTCCAGAGCCCTACCTGATTCGCAACTGGCAGGCCGAAGACGGGTTGCCAAGCAACTTGCTGCGGCCATTCGCAGTCTGCAATCGGTGGTGAACAATTCAAGTGAACCCCTCCCCATGCGCCTGGAAGCCCTGGGCTCCCTTCATCATCTCGACGGACGGCAGGTTCCTCTTTCCGCCTGGACGCTGGCCCTCGGGCAGGAAGGGATGCGTGGACTTTACCTCGCCACGCTCAGTGAAGTGCATCTCGCGATGAGCCACTTGGAGGCCGCAGGTCACCAAGACGTGCCGCTTTTGATCGATACTCTCGCGAGCGAGGATCCGCTCATTAATCCGGAGCAAAGTCCGCGTCCTGCGGCTTCATTCCCAACTCCCCAGGCCGAGAACGCTCCCGTTGTTTTTCACGAAAACTCTCGGACGTTGATCCTCGAAAACGGCATTGTCCGGTGCGAAATCGACAAGGCGAAGGGAACCCTCATCTCGATCCAGAAATCCGGTGATGGCCGGAATCTGTTTGGGGAAAAAGGCGCGTGGTATGGAACCTTTCCATGGACGCTTCCCCGCGGCATGGGTGTTCCGCCCTTCGTCGAAACTTCGGCTTACATCGCCTACCAGACCGAAGATCTCGTCGAGGCAGTCATCAAACTCCGCCTCGACAAGCCCCAGCCGCTCGCGCAGGAGCAGCACGATGTGATCCGCCGCGGCGTCAGCGGCGTGTACCAGTTCGCGGTGTTTTCAAAGCCGGCCGAAAGCACGCCAGAGCCCAGTGCGATTTTTGACTATGGGCGGTTTTTCCCGGAGGACGTTCACTTTGTGGTAGGTGAGAGTGATCCGGCCCGGGATTGATACTATTGCCAGCCCAGCGGGCGGCCCGTGGGTGATGGGCGTGAATCCA
Source organism: Verrucomicrobiota bacterium (assembly GCA_037975925.1). GTDB lineage: Bacteria > Verrucomicrobiota > Verrucomicrobiia > Chthoniobacterales > Chthoniobacteraceae > Chth-196. The sequence continues at coordinate 7,626 of JBANFR010000105.1, read as the reverse complement.
AGCCCGCGCAGTGGCACATCCAGTTTGAGCTGCCCAGCGTGCCCGAGCGTGGCGTGATCCGCACCATCGGCATCGCTGCCACCCGGGGCGGAGACCTCAAGATAGGCTGTAACCGGACCGCCCTGCCTGTCCGGTCCACTCTTGAATCGGACTACTGCACCTCCCTCTGCATGGCACCGGACCGAGGGGCGATTTACGGCTCCCGCACGGAACGAATCCCGATCGGGGCCTCCCAACTTCGCTCCGGCACGCATGAACTCACTCTGAGTTTTGGTTCCGGGAAAAATCGGTTCGAAGCCGTCATGTACGACTTCATCCGCATGGATGCGGCCAAGTAAAATCAGGTGGTTCGGGATAGATATTCGAGCACCTCGTCATTCCCACCGAGAGGGCATCCGCTCGCCCCCCCACTCCCATGAACGACTTCCCAACAAAAATCACCCGCCAGTCCAATCCATCCTCCAACGCCACGCAGCAGACCCGTCGCTCCTTCCTGCGGACATTAGCCACCTCCTCGGCGGCGCTGAGCCTGCCGGCCCGCGTGTACGCAGGAGCAATCGGCGCCAACCAGGCCATCCGTATCGGAGGCATCGGATTCAACGGGAGGGGCATGGCGAATCTCGCCGGGCTGTTGGCCGTTCCGGACGTCAGGGTCACGGCCTTGTGCGACGTCGATTCGACCGTTCTGAGTAAGGGACGAAGCGCGATGGAGGCGGCAGGACAGCGAGTTCAGGTTTTTAGTGATCTTCGCAGGCTGCTTGAGAGCCAGGAGGTGGACGCGGTGATGGTGGCGACGCCGAACCATTGGCATGTGCTGGCCGCCATCTGGGCGATGGAAGCAGGCAAGGATGTCTATTTGGAAAAACCCGTTTCCCACACGTTATGGGAAGGCAAGCAACTGGTGGCGGCGGTCGATCAGTACGGCCGAATTCTTCAGTCCGGCACACAAAGCCGATCGTCGCCCGCGTTACAGACCGCGCATGCGTGGCTGCAGGAAGGGAATCTGGGTCGGTTGATTCGCGCCCACGGAACTTGTTACAAGCGCCGGCCGAGCATTGGAAAAGTGGATGGTCCCGTCGCACCTCCGGCCAATGTGGACTACGACTTGTGGTGCGGTCCTGCGGCCAAGGGGGATTTGTTCCGCGCAAAGCTTCACTATGATTGGCACTGGGTATGGGAGACCGGAAACGGTGACCTGGGCAACCAAGGGGTGCATCAGATGGATATCGCTCGGTGGTTTATGGGGGAAAAGGGCCTGCCTCCTTCCGCAATGAGCGTTGGAGGTCGGTTTGGATACGTCGATGACGGTCAGACCCCGAATACCCAGCTAGTGGTCCTCCCTTATGAAAAGGCACCTCTCTACTTCGAGGTCAGAGGACTCCCTTCCAAGCAGGACTCCACGGAGATGGATTCGTATCGGGGCTCATCGGTTGGCGTGCTCTTGCAATACGAAAAGGGGCACGTGCTTATCCCGAACTACACCGCAGCAATCGCCTTTGACCCGAGGGGAGAAGTGCTTCAGCGATGGGGCAAGTACGCGTTAAAAGGCGAACCTCCTATCGCTGAGGCGAAATCACTGCCAAACGGGGACAAGGTAGTGACCCACCACGGTAACTTCATCGATGCGGTCCGTTCACGCAAAGCCGCATCGCTTTCCTGCAACGCGCGTGAGGGTGTGGTGTCGGCGGGCCTATGTCACTTGGCTGGGATTTCCCATCGTCTTGGGGCGGCCATGGCTCCGGATACGGCCAGAGAGAGGTTAAAGTCCGACTTGTATGCCTCTGAGGCCCTCGGGCGCATGTGGGAGCACCTCAAGTTAAATGAAGCCCTGCCGGAGCAACTGACTCTTGGTGCTGTTCTCAATGTGGACACAAAGGCAGAGACGATTCAGGGGAACCCGGCGGCGACGGCTTTAGAAAGGCGCATGGATAGAGCCCCGTATAGCGTGCCAAAACTGGTGTAGTTGCCTGGTGCGGCTGGCAGGGTACGGTTCACTGTCTGTGGTTTTATGGAGTAGCCATCGCACTGCTCGGCGACGGACTGCTCACGTGGCCCATGTCGTCCCAATGGGCCCACGCTTGTGTTCGTTGAGTGGATCGGAAGGGGACAGACCCTTCTGCGTATCCGACAAGTTACTCTTGCCTGGGTCATTCGCCTAATCGGTCGCTCCGTGACCACAAGAACCTCTGGAGCACCGCCGACCGCGTCCGTGCCAACCTCGACGCCGCCGTCTACAACCACGCCGTTCTGGGCCTGTTCTTCCTCAAATCCGTCTCCGATGCCTTCGAGACTCGCCGATGAAACTCCTGAAAGCGCCGCGAACATCGCGGGCCCACCGTCTCCTCTGGCTCCAGAGGAGGAAATTTTACAAGAGGCCAATCGTGGTCGGTTTTCGCCGATAGCCGCGGATTCACGACGGCCGCCGCATCGAACCCGGCGCGCGTTTGGTCGGAGCGATTCCAGGCACACATTCCCACTCCCAAGGACCTGAACGCCACGCCCGTTCAGGTCCGTTTTTTCCCAAAAACCCGCTCACGCGAGCGCCCGCCATTTCCGTCCGGCGCGGTGCCGGACGGAAATGCGGGCCAAAACAACCCTTAGCGCGAGGCCAAGGGAAACAGGGATCCCGGCTCGATCAGATCCAGCTCATGAATCGCCCAGGGTTCGCTCCCTTTGGCGGTCTGGGTGATACGCACAAACTTGGCTTTGGCAGCCGCAAACTCCACTTGGGTCAGCGGAGCCGCGCCGCCCACCTTGGAAGCGACGGAAGTCCAATTCTGACCATCCAGACTGAGCTCCACCTTCAACTGGCGCGGCGTCATTTTGCTGCGGTTGGGCACTTCCAGTCGCAGACCCATCACCGTTTTTTCCTCAGGCAACTCCACCTGAAACCATTGCCCAGCCTCCTGCGCCACCTTGGTCGTCCACGAAGTCTGAGCCTTCCGATCCAGCGCCGCAGCGGCTTTCTCCGGCTCCACACTGGCCGAGGCCTTCCACGTCGGCTGTTTCTCAATCGGGTGTGGCAGCGCCGAAATCAGCTCCGGCTGGGTCCATGCCGCCTGCCGCTCCTTCGTCGCCTCGCGCACCCGCTTCACCTCTTCCTCGCTCAGGATCGAACCCGTATTTCCAAAACTGTTGCGCACATAACTTCCAATGGCCGCAAGGTACCGGTCCGGATTGCTCCCAAGCGGAATCATCTGCGCCTCATACGTTTTCCCGTTCACGGGACCCGCCATTCCGTGCAGAAGCACCGAGATCAGACCTTCCGCGGGCCCCAGCACGGTTTTGGATTTGGACAAAGGCGGCGCCATCGTCGCCCCGGGGCCGGCTCCAGCCAGAGGCATCCCCTTGCCGTCAAAACCGTGGCAGCTGTAGCACAGCTCGCGGAAGGTGGTTTCCCCTTCCTTCAGCAGCGCCAACTCCTGTGCGTTAAATCCTTTCGGAAACGAGGGTACCCCTGCCGCAAGCGCCATTTTCCCCAACTCCTGCACCCCGCGCGACGTGCTCTCCGCCGCGATCTTGCCCCCCTCCACATTCCAGTTTTCCCAGTTCAACACGCGACCGGTCAGCACCACCTGAAGCACCACGGATGGGTCCGCATCCTTCACCATCCCCAACACATCCGACTTCAACGACTGATCGCCCGCCTTCCACAGCGACTCCGAAATCCGGATCGCCGCCACCCGCACCTGCGGATGCTCATCCTTCAGCTTCTCCCGGAGCAAATTGGCGTCGGCCGCTTCCAACCCCTCCAAAGTCCAGAGGGCATGCATGCGGGCCAGGGGGTTCTTGCTATCGCGCGCCATCTTCACCAACGCGGGCGCCACCGACTTGTCCCCACGCACGACCAACAGCTTCTGCGCTGTATCGCGCCACCAACCATTCGGGTGCTCGAGGTGCGCTACCAATTGCGCGCTCGATTCCTGGAGCATCTGCGGCTGCGGTCCCGGCTGGAAGTCCTTGTGCACCAGACGCCACACGCGCCCCCGGCCAAAATTTTTGTCCAACCCGTAATTCTGCACCTGCGTCCGCAAGTAGGATCCCTCTCCCACCCAGTTCCCCTCCTGGATAATTCCGCGGTACATGTCGACGAGGTACAAACATCCATCCGGACCCGTGGTCATGTTCACAATCCGAAAGTTGGGGTCCGTCGAGGTGATGAACTCCGCCTTGTCGTAAGCGTTCCGCAAGTGGGTGATGCCGTCTTTGACCTCCACTTTGGTGCGCCGAATCAGACGTCCCACCGGTTCCGAAAAGAGAATGTCGCCCTTTAAATCCGCAGGCAGACGGTCGCCACGGAACACCTCCTGTCCGCAGGTCGCCGTAAAATGGTTGAGCGTAAAGAGACCGGGGCGATGCCGTTTTTCCCCGCCCTGTTGGTCGGGAAGCCCCAGCGCAGGCCAAACTTCCTCGAACCCCGCCTCCAGCTGCTCGGGGTGATTCAACCCGGCATACGCCACATGGGTCTGGAAGTTGACCAGGCCCTTTTCTCCCCCCGCCTGACAATACCAAGGCTTGCCAAAGTCGTCCTGCGTTAGCCCCCATTGCCCGCCATTGGGACCTGTCGGTTCCTTGAGCGTCCCCTTCGGATTCATCCGCAAGCGGTACGAGTTGTAAGTCGTGTAAATCCAGTTGTCCATGGACCACATCAACCCGCTCGGCTGATGCTCCATATTGCCCCCGCGCGGCCCGCCCAAATAAAAGATCTCCTTCGAATCCGCGACCCCGTCCCCGTTGCTGTCCCGGTGCATGGTGATGTCGTTGGTGTCGGTCACGCCGACCAGCACGCGGTCGTCGAGCGGCAGCACCATCCGGGGCAAGAGCAGGTTGTCGAGGTACACCGAGTGTTTGTCAAAAACCCCGTTCCGCTTCGTGCTCTCGTGCAGCGAAATCCGGCTCGTTGGCGCGTGCTCGTTGGTCCCGTTGATGTCCTGCATGTAAGTCCGCATCTCCACCACAAACATGCGTCCATTCCCGTCGAAGGCGATGGCCACCGGCTCCTTGATGTCCGGGTCGCTCAGCACCAACTCGAGACGGTAGCCCTCGGGCACTTGAATCTTCCGCAGCTCTTCTTCCGGGCTGAGCATCGGGACCTGGTAGGGTGCGGGGAACTTCGTCTCCGCCGCGGTCTGTGCCGGTGAAGACAGCACCGAAGACAGGAGGAAGGAGAAGGTAAACGCGGTTTTATTCATGAGGGAGGATGGGTTAGAGGACGCTCGGGAGCGGGAACCGCACCTGCGGCCCCGGTGAGGGAATAAAGCAAGCACTGTGAGACAATACGCACATACTTTCCCTGCAGATCCCACGCGCCCCTTTTTCTTAGGCCGCTTCCCGTGCCCGCGTTCGCGGTGAGATTGGACGGCCTCGAACATGGGCGGACCCTCTATTCTGAGGCCGCATCCGGTGCCCGCGTTCCCCCTTGGCCTCGCGCCGATCTCCTGCTCCGATCCCAACCCTCACACCGATCTTCCATGCTCCGGCCCAGCGCCAACTCCCGACTCTCCTCCGGCTCCCGCCTCGCCCTCCTGGGGGCCTCCGTGAACACGGCGCTTGCCCTTCTCAAAGTCGTCGCTGGCGTCCTCGGAAACAGCTACGCCCTGATCGCTGACGGCGTCGAATCGACCCTCGACATCTTCGGCTCCCTCGTGGTCTGGGCGGGCTTGCGCTACGCCGCCCTTCCTCCGGACGACTCCCACCCTTACGGACATGGCAAAGCCGAAACCCTCTCCGCGATCGCGGTCGCCATTCTCCTCCTGGGCACCTCCATCGTCCTCGCCATCCAGAGCGTCAGGGAAATCCTGACTCCCCACCACGCCCCCTCCCCCTTCACGCTGGTGGTTCTCCTCGGGGTGATCCTCATCAAAGAAGGCCTCTTCCGAAAGGTGCTCCGCCACGGCGAGGACCTCGGCAGCGCTGCCCTGGCCTCCGATGCCTGGCACCACCGCTCCGACGCCATCACCTCCGCCGCCGCGTTTCTGGGAATCACCATCGCTCTGCTCGGCGGAGACGGCTTTGAGAGCGCGGACGATTATGCGGCACTCATCGCCTGCGGAGTCATCGCCTTCAATGGAATCCGGATTTTGGGGCCCGCTCTCAACGAGGCGATGGACATGGCGCCGCCTCCGCACATCGAACTGGCCGTGCGCGAGGCTGCGATCACCGTTTCCGGGGTCCAGGGGATTGAAAAGTGCAAGATCCGCAAGATGGGCATCGAATTCTACGTGGACCTGCACGTGATGGTTCAGGGGGATCTCCCGGTTCGGGATGGCCACACGATTGCGCATGCGGTCAAAGATGCGGTGCGCCAGCAATTGCCGGCCATCGCCGATGTGCTCGTACACATTGAGCCGGTATAGGCTAAAACCTGCGGTCAGTTTAAGTAAGTCGCCTCATTACAAAACATCAGGGCCTGCACAAAGGTCTCCCAGGCAGTCAAGGGAACGCGTTGCACTAGTTCGCCGCGATTCACAATCGCCGCATAATTACTCCGGTTCACATTCAACAAATCTTTCCGGAGTTTTTCCTCCGCACTCAGCGCCGAGGCTTGCAAGGAATCCCGCTGCGATTGCAGCACGCCCCGCTGTCTTTCCGACTCCACTTTTAGAAATTGTTCCGCCTTCAAATACTCCACCGGGGTGGGGCTCCTTTGAAATACCACGTGATAAATCGCCCGGATCGCTTCCCGATACCCCCGCGCAGCCGCCGCTACCACATCCGGACGTTTGGTCACCTTTTGCACGATTCCAATCGTAAAGGGACTGTTCATTAAAAAGAGAGCCTGTTGCGGTACCGTTGTCGAATTCCTCCGGGTATTCGGCTCCTGCGGATTCGCCATGTCGAAATGATTCAATAATTCCGGGACGTTCCCGCGATCAATGTATCCATAAACCGTCCGCCTCAGCGAAAAAGGTTCACTCACCAAATTCACCGGCGGACCGTACATCGTCCGATCCATGTATTGTTCCCCTGCCATCACGAGTAAAGAATCCCGGAACGCTTCAAAGTCCAGTCTCCGGACATTGGCGCGCCACAACAACGTATTTGCCGGATCCAACTTTTCATATTCGCTCCGAGAAGCACTCCATGAGCTCTGCTGGTAGGCGTTTGAGAGCATCATCGCCTTATGCAGCGACTTGATGGACCACGCCTTCTTGGCCACACCCCCGGGCTTACTGGCTGGAATCTCCTCCATAAACCAAGACGCTAAGAAATCCAGCAGCTCTGGGTGCGAAGGCTCCCCCGCGTTATTGCCCAAGTCGTCCGGTGTCCGCACCAATCCCTCCCCAAAATGGTACATCCACACCCGGTTGACCATCACCCGCGCCGTTAACGGATTCTGCGGACTCACAATCGCCTGGGCCAATTCCATCCGTCCGCTTCCCTCCCGAAACGGAGTCGCGCCCCCGGGAGATAAGGCCTCGATAAAACGCCGGGGCACCACTGGCGCTGCGGGCTCCCCCGGCCCCGGTTTGTTGCCACGCGGCAGCACCATGCAGTTCACGGGCTTGGGGAGATCACTGAGAACCATCGCCCGCACCGGCGCCGCCTTTGCGGACAGCTTGAACACGTTGATCGGGTTCACCGCCACCTCCAGCAACCAGCTCCCCTGGTACTGATGCGCTCCCA
>JBANFR010000104.1:0-12873 GCA_037975925.1 Verrucomicrobiota bacterium | reverse complement strand
CGAAATCATCCGCGAAGCACTTCCCGAGCACCCGGTGGCCGTCCTCTCGGGCCCAAGCCACGCGGAGGAGGTGGCCCGGCGCTCTCCCACCGCGGTCGTTTTGGGCTGTGAAGACGAGACGCTCGGACGCCAACTTCAGAGGGTTTTTTGCAACTCCTCTTTTCGAGCCTACACCAATTCGGACCTCATCGGGGTCGAACTCGGGGGCGCGCTCAAAAACATTTTCGCCATTGCCGCAGGCATCTGCGACGGACTTCGCCTCGGGGACAACACCAAAGCCGCCCTCGTCACGCGCTCACTTGCTGAGTTGATTCGATTGGGGACCGCTCTTGGGGGAAAACCGGAAACTTTTCAGGGCCTTGGAGGAATCGGCGATCTCATGGTCACTTGCTTTTCCCAGCACAGCCGCAACCGGGCTGTTGGAGAACGCCTCGGGCGAGGCGAATCTCTTTCGCACATTGTTGGCTCCATGCAGATGGTGGCCGAGGGGGTTCCCACGACCTACAGCGCCCAGGAATGCGCCAAGCGATTGAACGTGGAGACCCCGATTATCGACCACATTCGTCTCGTTCTCGACGCACAGATGACCGCCATGGAAGCTCTGGCGGCTCTCCTCGCTCGCGACCCCAAACCGGAATAGGCCTTCGGCCATTTGCGGGGACTGCGCCGCTCCTCTTCCATCTCAACCCCTCTGCCCAGTGCCGCGATACTCCGAGGAAACCATCCAGCAAGTGGCTGCTGCCAACGATATCGTGGAGGTGATTGGCGGTTATTTCCCGCTGAAACGGGCCGGGACCACCTACAAAGCTCTGTGCCCTTTTCACCAAGAGCGCAGCCCCTCGTTTACGGTCAACCCGGCGCGCCAGATCTTCAAATGCTTCGGCTGCGGCGCGGGTGGATCGGTGTTCCGCTTCGTGATGGACTACGAACATCTCGACTTCGGCGCCGCCCTGCGCCGACTGGCGGAGAGGGCGGGTATTCGCATCGAGGAGCAGGAGCTTTCCTCCGAGGACCGGCAAAAAATTGATCTGCGCCGCCGCCTTCTGGATTTGCACCGGGCCGCCGCCGAATATTTCCACAAAACACTCCTGAAGAGTCCGGCAGCCCAGCACGCGAGGGACTACCTCAAGAGCCGCGGAATCCAGGCGGAAATCGCCAAATCGTGGCAACTCGGATACGCCCCCGAGGGATGGGACGTGTTCTCCCGGTGGGCACGTCAGCAGGGTTTTTCCAACGCTGAGCTTCTCGCCGGAGGCCTCACAACTCCACGAGATCCAGAAAATCCCTCCAGTGACAGCTATGACCGATTTCGGGACCGGATCATGTTCCCGATTTGCAACGACACCGGAGAGGTCATCGCATTCTCCGGGAGAATTCTGCAACCCGAGGCGAAGGCGGCCAAGTATGTGAATTCACCGGAAACCCCTCTCTTCACCAAAGGAGCGGTGTTATATGGGTTACACCGCTCCAAACGCGCGCTGATTGAAAAAAACTCTGCCATCGTCTGCGAGGGGCAGCTCGATCTCATCACGGCGTTTGAAGCAGGCATCCAGAACGTTATCGCTCCTCAGGGCACCGCTTTCACCCCCAAGCAGGCACGCATCTTACGCCGCTACGTGAACGAAGTGGTGCTGTGTTTCGACTCGGATGCCGCCGGGGAAAAAGCCGCCGAACGCTCCCTTCCCTCGCTGCTTGCGGAAAAACTTGCCGTCCGAGTCATCCGCCTGCCGAGCGGACAGGACCCCGACTCGCTCATCCGGAGCCAGGGAGCAGCCGCATTTTTTGAACAAGTTTCTGCAGCCGAGGATTTTTTTGAGGCGCAGCTCCGGCGCGTTTCCGAATCGCCCCAATTTCACACACCCCGAGGAAAAACGGCGGCGGCCCGGAAGTTGGCGGAATTTGTGAGCTGGATTACCGATCCCATTCTCCGCGAGATGCAGATTCAAAGCATGGCCCGGCGCGTGGGCCTGGGAGCGGAGGAATTTTCGCAGGTGGTGAGGGATGCCGGGGAACAGCATCGGAGGGCCCCGGCCCATTCGGATGATGCAGAACCCGCTTCGGCCCCAGGTGGGTCTGTGCGCGAATTCCGCATGGATTCCAATCTTCTCTTGCTCGGACTCGTACTGACTCACTCGCGAGAAGCGAGGGAATGGCTTTCAGAGGAAGATTGGCATGCACAACTCGAAGCCGAACCAGAGGCGGAACTGCTTCTCGATCTGATGGAGTCCGCTCACTCCTTAGAGAATCCCGAGGGATTTACTGCGTTTCTGGCTCGGTTAGACCCGCAAAAAGAGGCGCTGATGACCTCTTTCCTCAGCCAGCGTCCTCCCGAGAATCCTCTCACGGTGGTTGAGGCCTGCTGGCGTGAGTTGGACAAAAAAAGGCTTCGAAGGGCTATGGATTCGTTAAAGGCCCGTCAGCGCGAGCCACATCTGAGCTTGGAAGAGGCCACGAACTTGCACCAACAAATCCTTGACCTTCAAAAACGCCTCTTTGATATTTCGCGCCCTTTTTCGCCGTTGCAGTAGGGAGTTTCCGGCTGCCTGAACGGAATTCACCTCAGTTTTCGTCCTAGGGTATGCCATCCTCAAAATCCTCGCGTTCAACGGTCGCAGCCGATGATCGCCCTGCCGCAGCCCATAAGGCTCCCGGCAAGGCCCAACGGGACTCGCAAAACAGCGCGAAGCAAAAAGATGGAAGTGCGCGCGCCAAACTTTCCTCCAAAACTCCACGCCGTGACATTGGCCAACACCCGTCTAATCCAGCCGCAACTGACACCATCCTGTTGACTCCACAACCTTCATCTGGTCCAGCTTCTGCTGCGATACGCGAGACCACCTCTTCCAAGGGGAATTTGAACAATCCCCGTGATTCTGTGACTTCCAAAAAATCTACCCCGTCCGCCAAAACTGCATCGGAGCCTCGTTCTAAAGCGACTCTGAAAGCGGCCAAGCCGAAGCCTGCCTCCAAGACTGCCTCCCCCAAGCCAAAGGCTCTTCCGGAAAAATCAGCGCCCAAATCAAAAAAAGGCTCGTCCCCGGCAAAATCTTCGCCCCAGAAATCAATTGTGCCGAAAGCCAAGGCGAGCACTCCGGCGCCCGTCCCGGCCGCTTCAACCCCTGCCAAAGTCGCGGCGAGCCCGAAAAAAGCACAAGCGGCGAAGGTCCCTGCATCGAGCGCGAAGACCCCTCCTGCGTCCCGGGGGAACGAGGGCTCATCAGATAAACGCAATTTCAAGCCGGTCGCTCCGTCTCCCGGCGCGTCTGCTGGCGGCGAGGGGGAGAATTTCTCCGCTGCCAAAGCTCCATCCAAGCTGAAGAAGGGCGCTGAACAGACGGCTAAGAAGACACCGCCTCAACCGGTCACGAAACCGGCCGAACAGAAGGCGAAAAACCCCGAGCCTCCCAAACCTGCCGCCCCTCCCTCGCTTCTGTCCGCAGAGTTCGACGTCACAGAAAAGCTGCGTGAACTGATCCGTCTGGCCAAGGAGCAGGGCTATCTCACCTTCGACGACCTTAACGAGGCGCTACCGGATTCCGCCAACGATCCGGAGGAGATGGAGTCCATCATGAATCGCCTCCGCGGGATGGAGATCGACGTGATCGACGCCTCCGACGTGGATCGCCTCAAAGATGGGAAAAAGGACTCTGATGACGAAGAAGAGGATAAATCAGCCGACCAGCGGGCAGATATCCTCGACGATCCGGTTCGGATGTATCTCAAGCAGATGGGGCAGGTCCCCCTCCTGACTCGGGAGCAGGAAGTCGAAATTTCCAAGCGCATCGAGGACGCGGAGTTAAACGTGTTGAAGCACATCAACCGGTACGGATTTGTCGTTCCGCTTTACTTGGATCTCGCGCAGAAGCTCCTGGAGGGCAAGGAGCGCTTTGATCGAGTCATTCAGGACAAAAAGATTGAGAGCCGCGAGCGATACATGAAGGCTCTCCCCAAGCTGATCTCCTCCCTGGAAGAATCGGCACAGGAGTGCCGCAGTCTTTACGAAGCGGCGTCCGCCCTAGGAGCAAAAGGCCACGAATCAAAAGCCTACCAAGACTTCAAAAAGGCTCACAATCTCCTCCAGAAGTCCTACCCGAAATTCTTTTTCAAACAAAAAGTCACCGAGGAATTCGTCGCCGCCGCCGAGGAGACGGTGAAGCGTATCCACCAATTGCGTGAAGATTCAGCGCGCGCAAAAAAGGACGCAGTGAACCAACTCCGCGACCTTCAATTCGCCACATGGATGACGACAGAGGAGTACTTGGCCGACTATCAAGAGTTGCGGCTGTGGATGCGTCGGGCGCTGCGTGCCAAGACCGAGATGGTTGAAGCCAACCTGCGCTTGGTGATTTCCATCGCAAAAAAATACACAAACCGCGGTCTCTCCTTCCTGGACCTGATCCAAGAGGGGAACATGGGCCTCATGAAGGCAGTCGAAAAGTTCGAGTACCGCCGGGGTTACAAGTTTTCGACCTACGCCACTTGGTGGATTCGCCAGGCGATCACTCGCTCGATCGCCGATCAGGCCCGCACCATCCGTATTCCGGTGCACATGATCGAGACGATCAACAAACTGATGCGGGTGCAGAAACAGCTGGTTCAGGACTTCGGCAGGGAGCCCACCCCCGAGGAGGTTGCCGACGAAATCAACCTACCGGTGGAACGCGTTCGGGCCGTACTCAAAATGGCCCAACAGCCGATTTCTCTCCAATCTCCTGTGGGAGAGAGCGATGACACTAGCTTTGGTGATTTTATTCCGGACACCACGGCAGAGGACCCGTCCGATGTCACCGCGATTGCTCTATTAAAGGAGAAGATCCGCGACGTTTTAGAGTCCCTCACCGAGCGGGAACGCCAGGTTCTCGAGCAGCGCTTTGGCCTGGTGGACGGCTACAGTCGCACTCTGGAGGAGGTCGGTCGCCAATTTCGTGTGACTCGGGAGCGTATTCGGCAGATTGAGGCGAAAGCTCTCCGGAAAATGCGCCACCCCACGCGGATCAGGCAACTCGAGGGTTTCCTCGACGCTTCGGAGCTGTAATCTCCGACAGACTTTTTCGTCTCTGACACCGTCGCAACTTTTATGTTACGGCGGTGTTTCTCTTTTCACATGAAGTCATCCGATCCTTTGGAGAACGATCGCCTTTGGGAGTTGCTCGACCAAGCACCTCCTGCCGTATTACCGCCGGATTTTACAAGCCGGGTGGTTTCCTCTGTCGAGGCCTTCGAATTGGGGCTACGCGAACGTGATTCGGAGAAGCGCATTTCAAGAAATATCTGGAAACCTCTCGCGGGAGCCCTCGCGCTTGTTCTCCTGAGTTTGGCACTTTGGCCTGGGATCCCCTCGAGGGAGCAATTGGAGGAGGATCTTCTCCTGTCCACTCTGTCTAACCACGAGCTGGTTCCTTCTGATTTGCTCGTTGTTGCCCGGTTGAATGAGTTGCTGGAAGCCGAAATTGCCTCCTTATGGACGGGAAACCAGTGATTCGCCGAAGCCTCCTCCTCGCTCTGGCGCTGGTCACGGTGGCTCCTACGAGGGCCCAGGATCCTGCGGCGGCTTCCGCTCAGCCACCTTCAGCAGAGGGTTCCTCGTCCTCCCCATCCGCAGCGGCAGCCCCGAAGCGCGATGCAAAGTCGCTTCAGAAGCTGCTTCAGGAGCTCACCCCGGAGCAGAGGCAGCGGTTGATTGAAAACCTGAGGACATGGAAGCAGCTTTCTCCCGATCAAAAACAGGCATTGAGAGAAAGAGACGGTCTTTTAAAAAAAAGGGCTGAGGAAGAAGCGGGAGCACTCGCGAACGAGCTGAGTGAGGATCAAAAGGACGTTTTTCAGAAGCGGTACATCGAGGAACGCCTCAAACTTGAGATGGTTCTTCGTCAGGAATTTGATACCCGTCGCAAGGCCGAGATTCGTGAGTTGGTGGAAAGGCTGCGTCGCGAGTTAAGCCAATCCCCTCAAAAGCCTCCGGGAGAATCTCCTAAGGCACCCTAGTCTGCATCACGTTAGACTCACCGTCCTTCCTGCAAAGCCGGGAGCCACCGCTTTGCGTTCACTTCATTTCGGCACGCCTCGCGCGTTTGTACTGCCTGACATTGTCGGCCCCACGCCCCTTGAGCCGACTTGTGAGAGAAGAGTCGGGAGCCTCACCAAAACCTCGCTGGACGAGAAGGGTTTGTTCCGTATTCTCGAGACTCCATTTTTCGAGGCCACCTCCTATTTATGTCCAACCCAACCCCTCAAGACCATCCGTGGGAAACCATTTCTCAGGATCCCGCTTACAAAGCTTTGGTGGCCTCAAAGATTCGTTTCATTGTTCCTGCGACCCTCTTCTTTACAGTGTATTACTTTGCCCTGCCAATCGCTGTGGGATACTGGCCGGAGCTCATGAAGAAGGAGATTATCGGGCATGTAAACATCGCCTACCTCCTGGCTTTTTCCCAGTTTTTTATGGCTTGGATTCTAGCAGGCATCTACGTGCTGGTTGCGGCTGGCTGGGATAAGCAGAGTTCGGGAATACTCCATCGGATTACGGGTAAGAAATAAGCTATTCGATTACCAATGAACAACACACCCCTGTTGATGTTTCTCGCCTTCGTCGGCGCGACCTTGCTTATCACCTACTTTTCCGCGCGCCGTTCCTCGGGTGCAAGCGCTTATTTTGCCGCAGGTCGCCGGATTACCGGCTGGCAAAATGGATTAGCTGTCGCCGGCGATTACATGAGCGCTGCCAGCTTTTTGGGCATCGCCGGAATGATCTCGATGAGCGGCTTTGACGGCTTCATGTATTCCGTGGGGTTTCTCGTGGCCTACCTCACCGTTCTCTTTATCGTAGCAGAACCGCTGCGAAATGCGGGGAAATATACAATGGCCGACGTTCTGGCCTACCGTCTGAGTCCGAAACCGGTACGCGCCATGGCGAGCCTCAGCACGCTGACCGTGTCCGCATTCTACATGGTGGCCCAGATGGTCGGCGCGGGCATCCTGGTCTCGAGTCTCATTCCCGCCCTTCAGATACCAGGCCTGACCGGGTTTTCGAGCTCTGTCATTTGTGTTGGAATTCTAATGGTAGTTTACGTGGTCTTCGGGGGAATGCTCGCGACCACGTGGGTGCAAATCATCAAGGCCATCTTGCTAGTCAGCGGATCTTTGTTTCTCAGCGTTCTTGTCCTGAAGAAATTTGATTATTCCCTCACCAATTTCTTCGATTCGCTTACCCACATCACCTTTACCAACAAAGAAGGCGTCCAAGTGACGCAAAACTTCCTGACACCAGGACTCAAGTTTAAAAATCCTCTGGAGCAGATTTCTCTGGGAATGGCCCTCTTAATGGGTACGGCTGGTTTGCCACATATTCTGATCCGATTCTATACGGTGCCTGATGCAAAGACGGCGAGATCCTCGGTGGTTTGGGCGATGCTCATCATCGGCCTCTTTTACATTATGACGACCTTTTTTGGTTTTGGTGCGGCGAGCCTTTTAGGGCCCGATTTCATCGCTAAAAACGGGGGCACCAACATGGCCGCGCCGAGGCTTGCGGAATTGTTGGGTGGCGAGATTTTCTTCGCTTTTATCTCGGCTGTAGCGTTCGCCACGATCCTTGCTGTGGTGGCTGGGCTGACCATCAGTGCCAGCACGAGTTTTGCTCACGATTTTTACACCAACGTGCTCCACCACGGAAAAGAGGCGAAACCCGGACAAGAGGTGTTTGTGGCACGTGTCACAGCCTTCATTACCGGCCTGCTTTCTATCGGTGTTGCCATTCTGTTGGGCCCCAAAGTGAATGTGGCGTTTCTAGTGGGGCTCGCCTTTGCGGTCGCGGCTTCTGCCAACCTCCCGGCCATCGTGTTTTCCATCTTCTGGAAACGATTTAACACGGCTGGAGCCATCGGGAGCCTGACGACGGGACTCGTTTCGAGCATCGCCTTGATGCTAATCAGCCCAGTCGGCATTTTTGGAAAAGAGGGCGCTCTGTTTCCTCTCGAGAACCCGGGAATCGTGAGCATTCCACTCGGCTTCCTCGGTGCGGTCATTGGGACGCTCGTGTCCCGCGAGCCGGAGTCCGAAGCCAAATTTACCGAATTAGAGGTGCGTTCCAACACGGGCCTCGGTGCAGAGAAAGCCACTGAACACTGAATTTATGATGCGTTTTGCCAATCAAGTTGCCGTTGTGACAGGTGCGGGCCGGGGAATCGGCCACTCGATAGCCATGGCCCTCGCCTCGGAGGGCGCACGGGTCGCTGTGGTTTCCCGAGTGGAATCCAATGCCTTACGCACTGCTGATGAAATTAACGCCAAACATGCGGGCTTAGCGAAGGCTTACGCCGTGGATGTCGCCCAACGCGCTGCGGTGGTGGCTCTCGCCGAGCAGATTTTATCGGATTTTTCGCGCGTCGATATTTTGGTCAATAATGCTGGGATTACCCGGGACGGTTTATCGATGCGCATGAGCGAGGAAGACTGGGATTTGGTTTTGGATACCAACCTCAAAGGGACATTTAACTGCATTCAGGCTTTCGAAAGGGCGATGATCAAACAACGCTCTGGGCGCATCGTAAACATTGGTTCAGTGGCGGGACTGATGGGGAATGCCGGACAGGCAAATTACGCCGCATCAAAAGCCGGGGTGCTCGGATTGACCAAGACAATCGCACGGGAACTCGCGACGCGCGGAGTGACGTGCAACGCGGTAGCGCCAGGATTTATTAGCACGGACATGACCGATGTTTTGCCGGACAAGGTCAAGCAAGCCGTTATCGCCCAGATTCCCCTTGGGGCCTTCGGGCAACCTGAGGATATCGCTGCCGCCGTGGCCTTCCTCTGCAGTGGTGAGGCGAAATATATTACCGGCCAATGTCTGACGGTAGATGGCGGCATGGTCATGTGACCTTTTGAATGCCATGCGACTGTTTCTTCTCAGACATGCTGATGCAGAGGCGCAAGCCACCTCGGACCTCGAGAGGCCGCTTTCAGAAAAGGGACACCGCCAGGCAAAAGATATCGCCGCTTTCCTCAAGCGGCTAAAAACGCCACCGCAAATTGTGCTCACCAGCCCTGCACTCCGTGCCCTGCAAACGGCCGAACCGGTGGCCAACGCTCTCGGTGTGGAGTCCGTTCCCTGCTCTTGGGCCCGTCCCGGGATGAGCGCTGGCGACGCACTTCATGAATTGCCCGCTTACGCCTCGTTCCACGAGGTTCTCTTGGTAGGTCATCAGCCCGACCTCGGAATGCTTGCAGCCCGGCTGATCGGCGCCACCGATCCCGCCCGCATTCATGTCCGCAAAGCCTCCCTTCTCCAACTCACCATGACCGCTCCCACCGGAGCGCTCCTCGAAGCACTGATCCCATGTCATCTGATGTAACCTCTCCCCAGTCGTCCCCCACACCCACTCTCATCCGCACCCGTGACTTTGTGGATTCGGCGGTGGCTCTGATTTGCGAGGCCGGTCGTGAGGCAATTGATTCCCGGGGATTTTTTCGGCTTGGACTCGCTGGAGGAAGCACTCCCAAGGCCATTTACGAAGCCTTGGCGGCTCAGCCCAACCCGTTTTCGTGGGAGAAAGTCATCATCACTTTTGGTGACGAGCGGTGTGTGCCACCGGACGATGCGGCGAGTAACTATCGCATGGCGTGCGAATCCCTCCTCTCTCGGGTATCCATTCCGAGCGCCCAGGTGCTCCGCATTCGCGGAGAGATTCCTGCGGCCCAAGCCGCTGCGGAATGCGAATCTCAGCTGGCGGACATCGCAAAGCGGATGGGCGAAGCGGTTTATTCCCACGATCTGCTGCTTCTCGGGCTCGGCGAGGACGGTCACACCGCCTCCCTTTTTCCTGGATCGCCCGCTCTGGAAGAGCGGGAGCGCACGGTGATCCCGGCCTTCGGACCGAAGCCCCCCCCGCAGAGAGTCTCGTTCACATTCCCCCTGATCAACGCATCCCGCCACATTGTGTTTTTGCTCAATGACCCTGCGAAGGAGCCCGTGCTCCAAGAGGTCTTGTCGGGACAACACCCTGCGGCACGCGTTTGTCCAAACAACGGTCGTGTGACTTGGGTCATCGGCGAACGATAACCCGCTGCTCGGCAGTTGAAGGAATTTACGGACTTCGCACTTCGAAGAACTCGGTTGACTCAAGCGAGGGCAACTTCGGCCAGGCTCTGAACCTCAAACAGTTTTCAACGTGGTGCGGCTCATGCTTGAGAGCGCGACCATGTCTTTATCGATTCGCACCAAACTGGTCGGCCTCGGCGTTGCTCTGCCCCTCGCTTTGGTGTCTCTCCTGTTTGTTGGTTACGCCATTCAGAGCCGCTCGGCAGTCGTCGAATCCTTTGTCACCAAATCGCGGGCCATTTGCCTGAGTGCCGAGGCCGCCCGCGAAAACATGGAGGAAAAATGGTCCAAGGGAATATTCACGGCAGATCAGCTCAAGATCTGGGCTAAACAGGGATCTCAAGGGGAAGAAAGGATCTTGGCGACGGTTCCAGTGGTCTCCTCGATGCAGGGGCTCGCCAAAAAGGCCAAGGAGGGCGACTACGAATTTAAGGTCCCCAAAAAGCAGCCGCGAAACGAAAAAAACGAGCCTGACGCCTTTGAGCTGGATGCCCTCAAAAAACTCGAAGCGGGTTCCAAGGAATTTTGGGCCGTCGACCCCACCCGCAATGCCGTCCGCTACATGCGCCCCATTCGCCTCTCAGCCACCTGCCTGTACTGCCACGGTGACCCCAACAATCCCAAACACAACATCTGGGGAACCAAGGACGGCAAAGATGTCACGGGCGGTCCCATGGAGGGTTGGAAGGAGGGCGAAGTCCACGGGGCATTTGAAATTATCCAATCTCTCAAGGCAGCCGACGCCTCGAGGGCGAAACTTCTATGGAGCGCCGCTGGGGTCGCTCTGCTCGCACTGGCCGTCGCAGCCGTCGCTTACGGGGCAATCATCATCCGGTGGGTAGAGGCCCCGATCCGGAACCTGTGTGACCACTTGCGCAGCGGTGCGGAGGAAACGGCAAGAGCAGCGGGTCAGGTTGCCCAAGTCGCGCAGACCATTGCCCAGGGATCCACGGAGCAGGCCTCTGGGTTAAGCCAAACCTCCGCTTCCTTGAGCGAGCTAACCAACCGGACACGATTGACCGCCGAAAGCTCTAAACAGGCGGACTCCCTCTCGCGAGAGGCAGCCGATGCCGCGCGTGCGGGTAGCGAGGAAAGCACCAAAATCAACGCCAAACTCGACGCGCGCCTCTCCGAATTGCGCCAAGCTGTGACGGACATCCGGCGCACGACGGAGGAGACGGCAGCGAACGTCAAAACGATCAACGAGATTGCATTCCAAACAAACCTCCTTGCCCTGAATGCTGCCGTCGAGGCGGCTCGCGCTGGAGAGGCCGGAATGGGCTTTGCCGTAGTCGCAGATGAGGTTCGCAATCTGGCGGGCCGCAGCGCCGAAGAGGCCAAACGCTCCTCCGCGCGCATGGCAGAGTCCCGCGCCGCAACGGACCGTGTGGCGGAGGCAATGAATGCAACCGAGGATCTGCTTCGCAATACCCTTGCCCAGCACATGGACAACTCCTTCAAGAGCACCATGAAGTCAGCCGACCGCGTCAGCGGACTGATGAGCGATGTCGCCCAGGCCGTAAATCAGCAATCCCTGTCCGTGGACTCCATAAGCTCCGCCGTCCTGCAAATGGACAGAATCACTCAAGGCAACGCGGCGGTCGCTGAAGAATCAGCCGCAGCGGCTGAAGAACTGAGCGCCCAGGCGGAAACCATCCTCCACTTGGTCAAACAGTTGGACGGAGTGATTGTGGGGCGGAAGTCCTAAAAAGGACCCGCATCGATCGTAGCCAAGCAGGGCCGGCGGCCAGGTTTGAGAAACCTCCGTCGGCCCTTGTTTTTCGGCGTTTGGACCGGACAAAGCCCGTTCTGACCTCCGGCGATTTGGGGGACTCGCCCCCGGCTCGCCACAAAGCAGGCCTTACCTTCCACCGGGAAATCTCAGCGCCTCAGCAGCCAGCTCAGCAGGGTAATCACCAAGCTGAGGAGGATACAGGTGGTGATGGGAAGATACACGCTGACCCCATCCCTCTGCCAAGAAAGGTCTCCGGGCAAGCGACCGAGGTGGGATACTAGGCTCCCGAACATTCCAAAATTCCCGTTCTTCCAAAGCCACCCGCCCAAAGCCGCAATCAACACCCCCGCGATCGTCATCCACTTTCCGAGTTCCTGCATCTTCCCCTCCTTATCTATCCAGAGTTCGGTGGCAACTCCCCCTCACGTTCGGAGCCACCCACCTCGCCGCCCCTGACAAACAAAGTCGACGCTTTCGAAATCGATTTCCCTCCGGTTGGATACCTCCCAAGTTTTGCGCACTCGTCTTCTCGCCCATGTCCACGAAGTCCTCCCTTATCCTGTTTGATATTGATGGCACCCTCCTCACCAGCGGAGGTGCTGGAGAAACCGCTCTGCGACTTGGCTTTGCAGAAGAATTTGGAATCGAAGACGATCTCCGTTCAGTCGAAATCCCAGGCCGTACGGATTCCGGAATCGCCCTGCGTCTGCTCTCTCGCCACGGAATTCCCGTTCATCAGGAAAATATCGAACGCTTTTTGAACGGATACCTCCGCCACCTCGCCTCCCTGCTCCCCCAGCGCGCGGGCCGCCTGCTTCCAGGAGTCCTTCCTCTCCTCCAAACCCTTCAGACCCGCCCCCACATCGCCCTCGGCCTGCTCACCGGCAACTTGGAACGCGGCGCGCAACTCAAACTGCGCCACTACGGCGTCGCGGACTTTTTTGCCTTCGGAGCCTATGCCGATGATCATCCGGATCGGAATGAGCTGGGAAAATTCGCCCAGCAGCGTGCCCGGAAGTTGCACGGCGTGGAATTTCCT
>JBANFR010000103.1:0-12928 GCA_037975925.1 Verrucomicrobiota bacterium | reverse complement strand
ACGGAGACTTGGAAAACTCCCGAACGATCAATGGATTGCTGTAAAGGAAGCAATCCGAGATCTATTGGATCTTTGAAATGGAATAGCTCTGCTGAATGCGCCGCCATTGTGTGCGCATACGTTAGTCCAAAAAATTACTCGAGCACCGCGCCGTACAGGAGGGGGAGTGCGTGAGCGCTTGGAGGCGGCGCGCGCTGTGGCCCGGAGCGGTGGCCGGGAGGTAGGCCATGGAAGTGACGAGTCCGCTGGGGCTGGTAAGAGTGAAAGAGGGAAAGACCCGAGTCACTCGCCTATGTCGGCTTCTTCAAGGTATCCGTCCCGTCTGGCCCGGGGGAGAGTGGGAGCCAAGATTCCGGGTATGGATCGAGCGAGGAGATCGAGGCACGTTTTTTTTGAAATCGCGGCCCGAGGGGAAGGTCGTATACCGATAATCCGTTGAACCAAAAACGACAGCAGCCGCAAAAAACTGCGGCAGCTGTCTAATAGATGTCTAGGCGACTCCAGAGAATCAATCGTGAAAAAGGCCCATGTTATTATCCTCTGTTTATGCGCAGCCTGCAGCTACGGGATCGCACATGACCAAATTACAGTCAGGCTAGCGATTGAATACTTCACAATTGCTCATCCGCCTATCTTTCGAACCTCATCTCCGACTCTTCTCGGACTCTGTTGGGGGATCGCTGCCACTTCTGGCATTGGGATCGGAATAGGCTCTATATTGGCTTTGGTGTCACAGTCAGAAGGGCCTCCGTCCTATCCAATCAATGAGATAAAGAAATCCTTGGTGCGTCTGCTTGCCGCTATGGCAATAGCCTCGAGTGTTGCAGGTGTAGTCGGATTTCAACTCTCTAAACGAGACCTTGTCTTTCTCGCTTCAAATTTCGCAGAGGCCATTCCAACGCAAAAACACGATAGATTCGTCGCGGTGTGGTTTATGCACCTTGCGAGTTATCTCGTTGGCTTTGGTGGAGGATTGTATCTCTGTTATGGCGTCTGGAAAGAGAGGGGTAAACCGGCGGTTATCGCATTATTCCCTAATTCCCCCACGGGTAAAATTAGAGTTACATCTCTTTTGATATTCGCGGCATTCGTTTTATGGCTTCGATTCCGTCCATAACAAGATTCGTGTGCCCAACGCCCAGTCGCATAACAAAGAAGGGTGTATTGACGCGGAGCGATAGCGGAGCCGTCCAATACATCGCTTATTAAACAAGGGCGTCTCACTGTTTGCATGCCGCCAGTTGGCGTTATGCTCGCTGCTGACGCAGCAACGGGTCGTAGCTCACCTTGTCGCGGAGCCCCCGAGCCCGGGGCTGAGCTGGAGACGGGAGTGGGGGCCGACTCGCCTCAGCAGCTCACGCGTCTCCACAGAGATTCGGCTTGGGCCATGATCGAATCGGCGCGGACGAGCGCTCTTTGGTAGCCTTCAAAAATCTCGCCCGGAGAACTTCGGGGCAGAAAGCGAAGCTCCCACAAAAGGTTGGAGAGGACGGGCGCCGATGGGGGGGATTCGCGGAGGGCGTCGGACAGCGTGGCAAGTTCGGATTCCAAAGTGGCCACCTGCTGTTGCAGGGAGCGGAGATCGCCCAGCCGGAGAAAGTCTGTGCACGCGCTTGCGTGGGCGATGAGAGGCAGGAGCAATCGGCGCAGTTGCTGAAGGGTCTCTTCGAGCGTCGCCCTTTCCTCCGGCGCAGCGGAAAAGGTGCGGTTTCCCAAATCGCCGTGGCAGATCGCAGAAGCTTCGCCGGCGAACTCGAAGGCGAATGCGTGGCGCAGGCAGAGAAGAAACATCTCCTCTTGCGAGCCGGGAAGATCGTGGAGCGGTCGGTACGCCAGACCGCCGAGAGGATCGGCCTCCGGATTGAGAAAAAAAGTCTGCCACGCGCTGAGCCCCTCGTCCTTGCAGATTTCTGCAACCTCTCTCCAGGGGGTGGTTTTGAGAAATGCGCTGGCGGCCAAAAAGACGGCCGTGGCGGGGATTTGCTCCATCGGCGTGCCCGGGGGGAGTTGGATGACAAGATGTCCCTCTCCCCATGGGGCGGTTTCGCGAAAGGAAGCGGCGGCGCCGTACAAACCGAGGACCGGCGTGCCGACGGCTGCGGCGACGTGTACGGCGCCGGTATCATTGCTGACGAGGAGTTCGGCTTGGGCCACCAGGGCGGCGAATTCGGGGACAGACGTCTTGCCGCAACGGTTGAGGGGCGGGAGACGGGCGAGTTCGACGACTTTTTGACAAAGGGCCGTGTCCGAGAGGCTGCCGACCAGCACGGGGCAAAAGCCGCGCTCGGTGAGTTGGTCGGAGAGATCCGCGAAAGCGGATGGCGGCCACTGACGTTCGGGCGCGCTGGCTCCCGGGTTGAGGGCGACGATGGGTTTGTCGGAGGGGAGATGGGCTCCCGCGGAGGGCGATGGAGTCCGGGCAACCCAGGGGCGCGATTGCGGGCCTGGAAGGGGGAGGTGGCCCTGTCCGGGGGCCAGGTGTCGGACGAGTTCGCGGGCCGCGCCGCGATAAATGTCGACGAGGTTCAGGGAATGGAGTTCTCGGAAATCGACGATGGAGGGCAGCAGCGCGAGCCAGCGTCCGCCGTAAAGCCACTCGCCGGCCGAGTCGAGGTAGCGGCCAAAAACGGGCCCCTCAGTCAACTGAGAGGCTGCCCATGCCGCAAAGTTTCCGTGGGTGAGATTGAGCACCGCATCGAATTTTCCGAGCCCCATCTGTTCGAGGGTGTGCGTGGCAGCGGGCGGCGGGGGCTGTTGCTTCGAGGCGTGGCCAAATTCCCGGTTGAGTCGGGTCACGGTCTCGCCCGGGCACGTGCGCACTTGGATTCCGGGAAGCCCTTCGAGCGCGGGAGCCCATTCCGCGTTCACCCAGAGGACGGTTTCGCACGCTTTGAGAACTTCCAGTTCGCGCAATGCTGGCGTGCTTTGGATGACGTCCCCCAGCCGTTCCAATTGCAAGACGAGGACGCGCATGGGTTGTGGGATCAGGGCTACCCCGGCGGGGGCTGTTTGCAGAGTTCGGGGCATGCAGCGAAGCAGGACGCACCATCGGCCCTGGGGGCAGGGCGCGCAACCCCGCTTCGCCGCTGAGTCTTCCGTCAGAGAAAAGCGTCCGTCGCCGGGACGCCGCAAGACGGTGTTCTTATTTCCGCGCTTCCGGGGTGACCTGGAGAACCACCCGTTTTCCCTCCCGCAGGACGACCACTTCCACCGTTTGCCCGATTTTGACCGCGTCCAGAGCGTACGTGTAGTCGTAGATGTTTTTCACCTTTTGCGGGCCAAACTCTACGATGATGTCGCCTCGCTGGAGGCCGCCCTTTTCGGCAGGGCTGGAGCCGCGCACTCCCGACAGCTTCACGCCCTGCGTTTCGGTGGCGTAGTCGGGGATGGAGCCGATGTAGGCACGGAGCGTTTCGCGGGAGCCGCTGTCTTGTTTGGAGCTGCGTTCGACCTTCAAGAAATCCTGTCGCTCGGGAGCCTCCACCAAGTCCTGAACCAGCGCGGCTGCGAATTGGGTGATCCGCTCGGTGCCCGCGTAATCCAGCTTTTCGGCGGTGTCAGTGGGCCGGTGGTAATCCTCGTGGGATCCGGTGAAGAAATTGAGGACTGGAATCCGCCGGGGGTAGAAGCTGGTGGTGTCTGTGGGGAGGTAAGGATCGTCCTGAAGCACCAATTGGAAGCCGGCGGCCACGTTTCGGCGCTCGATTTGGCGCCGCCAACTTTTCGAGGAACCGATGCCCTGGAGGCTGAGCTTGTTGTCGCGAAGCCTGCCCACCATGTCGAAATTCAGATAGGCAGCGACCTTACTCAGTTCCACGGGCGGTTTTTCACAGAAGGCGGCGGATCCGATCAGGCCGATTTCTTCGCCCGACCACAGGCAGACGAGGACTCCGCGCTGGAAACGTTCCGGGTTCTTGCGTCGTTGCTCCGCCAGGGCCGCTCCCAATTCCATGACCAGAGCGGTTCCGGAGGCATTGTCGTCGGCGCCGTGGTGGATGCTCTGCTCTTCCCCGGCCCGCGCCATCGAGCTGCCCGAACTCCCCCGTCCGAGATGGTCGTAATGCGCGCCCACAACCACCCATTCGCCGTTGCCGCCGGGTCCCGGGGGAATGGCCGCGACCACATTCGCGTCCGAGCCCTTCCGATGCACCACCCCTGCTTCCATCCGAATCTTGACCCCCGGCACTACGAATCCCCCCAGCGCGTGGGGGTTTTCGTCATCCAAGCCGGACTGCAGGTCCTTGAGCGATTTCCCGCTCGCTGCAAGCAGCGCTTCCGCAGCCTTCAGCTGGATCGAATGGGCGACGATGCCTGAGCCAGCCAGGCTGTTGTCGGAGGCCAGAGAAATCAGTTCCCCCGGCTGCGCCGAATTGGGGCCTGAAACCACCAGTACCGCTTTGGCGCCGCGTTCCCGGGCGAGCATCACTTTGTAGCGCAGCCCTGCATAGTGGTTGAGCTGCGCCCGGCGCGCGGCATCCACCCCCTCGGGAACGTACCGCAGCAGAAGCACCACCTTGTCCTTCACATCGAGCCCCTCATACGAGTTGTAACGCCGGGTCCCATTCCCTTCCGGAACCGACAGGCCGTACCCGGCGAACACCAATTCTCCATCGACCGCACCGGAGTCACTGAAGGGGAGGGGACGGAAATCCTGATCCAGCTGGAAAGCGGTCTGCTGGCCGTTTTGCTCGAAAGCAAGGGCGTTACGCTCTCTTTGTAGCTCCACGCCTGCGGGATACTCAAACTTTCGCAGGTAATCGCCGTCCATTTTCTCGAGACCATTCTTCTGGAAGTACTCCGCCAGCCATTGGGCGGTCGCCTGTGCCCCCGGGCTGCCCGTGCGGCGCCCTTCGCGCTCCGGCGCGCTCAGCCATTCCACCTGCGACTTCAAGTCCGCCGCCCGAATTTCATGCGAAAACCCTGTGCCCGCGTGCGCACTCTCCTTCGCCGCAGGCTCGGGGGCGGGCTTTGGGGCGGGGTGGGAAGCCGCCGCCTTGGTAGACGAGCGCAGTGGGCTCTCCTCCAAGGCACGCAGAGCGGCTGTGTGATCCCATTCCGCCAAAAACAGTTGCGACTTCTTTTCCGCTCCCCGGTTCGACGTCCAGCAGAGCCGGTTTCCCTCCGGTGAAAACACGGGCAACCCGTCGAAGCCATCCGTGGAAGTGATCCGGACGGGTTCCTTGAGGCCGTCGACGTCGGCAATAAACAGCTCGAAATTTTCGAAGCCGAGTTTGTTGCTGGTGAAGATCAGGTAGCGCCCGCTCGGGTGGTAAAAAGGAGCCCACGACATGCATCCAAAGTCCGTGATCTGGCGCACATCCGAGCCATCCACCTTCGCGCTAAAAAGATCCGCGTTCATCCCGTGCGCATCAAACCGCCTCCAGAGGATCCGCTGCCCGTCCGGGGAGAAAAACGGGCCGCCGTCGTATCCGGGAGCCTGGGTGATGCGCCGGACGTCTGTCCCGTCGGCGTTCATCACGTAGAGGTCTGCAAAATAGGCGGGGTCTTTTTCAAAACGGGCTCTGTCCTCGGCGGAGAGACGCTCGAGGGGATAGGCTGACCGCGTGGACGAAAAGACGATCAGTTTTCCGTCTGGCGAGAAGGAGGCTTCGGCATCGTATCCCTCGGTTTGCGTGAGTCTGCGGAGGTCGGTGCCGTCTTCGCGGGCGGAGTAGATTTCGTATTGCGGATCGTAGTCCCAGCTGTAGCGACGCGTCTGTCCCGAGGCACGGAACTCGAGTTCCGCCTTCTGTTTTTGGGCGGATTCCGGGTCGTGGTGAGTGGAGGAGAACAGGATTCGGCCGGTGTTGGACTGGAAGAATGCGCAGGTGGTTTTGCCGGTTCCCGGAGAGACGCGGCGGGTATCGCCGGAGGTCAGATCGAGCCAGTAGATCTGGTAGAAGGGGTTGCCCGGTTCGCGTTCACTTTGGAAGAGGAGGGCCTTGCCGTCGGCGCGGAAGTAGGCTTCGCCGCTGCGCTGGCCTTCGAGGGTCAATTGGCGGGTGCGTTGCAGGAAGGTGCTTTCCTCGGCACCGTGAGCCGGGAAGGAGAGGAGCGCTGCGAGGAGGCCGGCCTGGAGGATTTTTGGGGTGAACATAAGTGGGCAGAAGGACCGCGCCGGGGGCGCGGGCGATGCCCTCTCTATTGTCACAGATGGCGCTGCTGACAACCCGGAAGCCCCCCCACCGCCGCAGCGGCTCGCCTTCGTTCCCGGCCTATTCGGGCCGCTGCCTCAGACGATTTCCGTCGGGCACTTCGGCAGGGCATTGAGGAAAGTCCGCCCGTACCCCTTGCTCAGCACTCGAGGATCCAGAATCACCACAATGCCCCGGTCCGTCTGCGTCCGAATCAGGCGTCCTACGCCCTGCCGCAATTTCAGAACGGCCTCCGGCAGGGAGTAGCTCGCAAAGGCGTCTCCGCCTTCCGCTTCGATTTTTTGGAGACGCGCTTCGACCAAGGGATGATCCGGAACGGCAAAAGGCAGACGCGTGATGATCACGTTGCTGAGGGCCTCGCCGGGCACATCGACGCCGCTCCAAAAACTCTCCGTCCCGAAGAGCACATGGCGTTGGTCCTTCTTGAACTCGGCCACGAGCTGGTGTCGGGAGAAGCTTTCCCCCTGCACGAGGAGTTTGTAGTCGAGGTCGTCGAGGCGCTCGCGCAACTGCGCAGCGAGGGCCTGCATGGTTTTGTAGCTCGTGAAGAGCACGAAAGCCCTTCCGCTCGTTTGCACCACAAAATGCTCGATCCACCGGGCAAGAGCCGTCTCGTACACGGGGCCGTCCCGCGGGTCGGGCATCTTTTTGGTGACGTAGAGCTTCATTTGCCGCTCGTAGTCAAAGGGGCTGCCGATCTGGAGCGCCTCCACGTCCTCGGCGCCGATCCGGTTTCGGAAGTATTCCAGAGCCTCGCTTCCCACCGACAAAGTGGCGCTGGTCATCACACACGTCTGTCCCTTGCGGAAAAGGAGCGAACGCAGGTAGGGCGCAACGTCCACGGGGGCCGCGTTGAGCGAGTGAAAACGCTGGGTCTTGCCCGTTTGCTCCACCCAGTAGACGTGGTCATCCGCATCCAGTTTCAGAAACGAGCCCAGGGCAGCCCGGGCGTCCCGGATGCGGCGTCCCAAGTCCTGCAACTCCCCCTTGAGCGTCTCGTCCTCCTGTTCCCTCACCAGGGTGACGATGCGCGCCTGAAGGGCCATGAGGGGCTCGGTCAGGGTGTCCTCGACCCAGTCGGGCTGG
Source organism: Verrucomicrobiota bacterium (assembly GCA_037975925.1). Classification (GTDB taxonomy): domain Bacteria; phylum Verrucomicrobiota; class Verrucomicrobiia; order Chthoniobacterales; family Chthoniobacteraceae; genus Chth-196. The sequence goes on along the minus strand of JBANFR010000103.1, from coordinate 5,687 downwards.
CGCACGCGGACTTCCCGTTTTTTTTCCGAGAACTCGCCCCGTTCACCCACTTTCTCAAAAAAAGTGTCCACTTTTTCCAGCAGAGCCGAGATGTCGCGGACGGCGTCGGGTTGGCGGAGGACCTGAAAAAGTCCCTTCTTGGTTTTGGGGTTGTAAAGGCGCTGAAGCGCCTGACGGAGACCGTATTGGGAAACCCCGAGGCCAATTTGCCGGGCGGCGATGCCCTCCACGGTGTGGGCCTCGTCAAAAATGACGAAATCGTTCCCAAACAAATAGCCAGAGCCCTCGTCCTCGGGGTCGGACTGGCCGGTCAGGTTCAGAAAGAAGAGGGTGTGGTTCATGACAACCACATCCGCAGAGACGAGGCGTTTGCGGGCCTGTTGGTAAAAACAGCGGGGATTGTTGCCGCAGGACTTGGTGGTGCAGATGTGGGCTTCGGAGCACACTTCGGCCCAAACCCGGGGATCCGGCTCCACTGGGAGGTCGGAGAGGGAGCCGTTTTCGGTGCGCTCAGCCCAGATGCGCAGGCGCTCCAGTTCGGCGCGTTCCGGGGAGGTGAACAGTCCGTCCGCCTGCGCCAGGGCACGCTGGAGACGGGCGGGGCACAGGTAATTCCCGCGTCCCTTCCAGAGCATGACGTCAAACTCGATGGGGAGGATTTTCTGAAGGATGGGCAGGTCTTTGAAGACGAGCTGCTCCTGAAGGTTGATGGTGTAGGTGGAAATCAGCGCCTTCTTTTTGTTTTCCACGGCCCACAGGACCGCCGGGACCAGGTACGCGAGGGATTTTCCGACCCCCGTGCCGGCCTCCACCACGAGGTGGCGCTGATTCTCGAGAGCCTCGGCCACCGCACGGGCCATGTGCTGTTGCTCCTGGCGGTACTCAAAGTTGCGCACCTTGCCGAGGGTGCCCTCCGGCGAAAAAAACTGGTGGACCCTCTCGGAGAAGTCGCTGCCGAGGTGTTCAGAGAGGGAGATCATGGGATGAACTGGAAAGAAGCGAGCTCTTCGATTTAATCGAGGTCTTGCCGGTCGTCCATACGGACCGGTGATGTTCCCCTGCGCCCGACCACTGGATGAAACTACTCGATCGTTATGTGCTCCGCCTCTTTCTGGAGCCGCTTTTTTTGTGCTTTGGCGCGTTGTTGGGAATCTCTCTGATTTTTGACTTTCGAAGTAATGGGGACGATTTGCTTCGCGGGGCGACCCTTTCGCAAGCCTCCCAGTATTACCTCTACCAGTTGCCGCAGGTCTTGATGATCTCCCTGCCTTGGGGGCTGCTCTGGGCCGTCCTCTTCAGCCTGGGGCGGATGTCGCGCTCCAATGAAATCATCGCTATGCAATCCTCCGGACGCAGTTTGTGGAGGGTCCTCCTGCCGCTCTGGGGCGCGGGAATGCTGGCTTCCCTGGCCTGCGTCGCCCTCAACTACGAGCTGGCTCCCCGCTCCGAGGTGACCCGGAAAGCGATTCTGGAGCAGATCAAAAACCCTCGGAGCGTCGAGCGGCACGAAGGGCAGCTCTATTCGAGGCTGTTCCGGGACCGGCAGAACAGGCGGACTTGGTACATTCGGTCGATGAACGTGAATAGCCCCGTGCTCGAGGGCGTCCAGGTTCTCCAGCAGGATGCGGAGGGAAACATTGTGCGCAAATGGTACGCCAACAGAGCGATCCATGAGCCTGCCACTGGTCACTGGATTCTCCAGCGGGGGCGGGTGGTGGATCTCAACAAGGAGGGACAGGTGCAGGGCATCGAGGCGTACGATGGCGCAGCGGGCGCGGCCGGTCAGCGCGTCGAGAAAGGCTGGAGCGAGACGCCCGGGCAGATTGTGGCGGCGAACCTCGACCCCCAGCAACTGACGGTTCCCGAGTTGCAGGAGACACTGCGGGTGAACGCGGATTTTCCGGACGCCCAGTTAGCCCATCACCGGACCTTGTTGGGAGACCGTTGGGCGCTGCCCTGGAGTTGTTTTGTGGTGGTGTTAATCGCCGCTCCCCTGGCGGTTGTCTATGCCCGTCGGGGGGCCATTCAGGGAATCGGGTGGGCGATTCTGTTGTTTTTTCTGATGATGATCACCCGTCACCTCGGCCTCGCCCTCGGAAAGGGGGGGCGGATCCCGGCAGCCCTCGCGGCGTGGGGGCCTCAGACCCTGTTTGGGCTCATCGGGTTGTTCCTGCTCTGGATGCGGGCCGGAAACCGTGACCTTTCTCATCTGTTTGGACGGAAATCATGAACCAGGAGTGGACGATTCAAGCCAGGGGCGACCGGTGCGCTGTCTCCGGTGAACCCTTTGTGGACGGGCAATTTTTCTACACGCTGCTTTTTGAGGAGGGCGGCTCTTACCGGCGCGAAGATTTGTGTGCGGCTGTCTTTCGGGAACGCCCGGACACGGCTCCGCAGCCCGCCTACTTTTGGCGCTCAAAGTTCGAGGTTCCGCCGGCGAAACCACCGGAACCGCTTGGAAAACAGACGGCGGAGGATTTGTTGCGTCGGTACATGTCGGAGGCCTCTGCGCAGCATGCGAATGCGCGCTACATTTTGGCTCTGATGCTTGAGCGCAAGCGAGTGCTCAAGGAGGTGGAGTCCCGGCGCAACGGGGGTGAGTTGACGCGGATTTATGTGCACACCAAGAGCGGCGAGGTGTTTGTGATCCCGGATCCCCAGCTGCGCCTCGATCAGGTGGCCTCTGTCCAGCAGGAGGTTGCGGAGTTGTTGGGGGCGCCACCGCCGGGAGGCGCAGATGCCGTCCCGAGCGCAGAGGCGGGATCGGAATGAAGGGAGCTCCGCCGGGATGGATGTGGTTTTTGCCTTGTATAAGATGGGCTTATCGAGTGTCTGAATGCTTCTTGGTTTGCTTTGAGTAAGAAAATCTCATAGAGTGCGAAAAGTTTTGGGCGGCAGCTCCCCCTCTTCTCCCCGCCGGGATCCGAATTCCAACCACCAAAATCTCCGTGAATCTCCTCACCAAACTCTGGCGCTCCTCCATCGGAAAAAAGTGGCTGGTGGCCCTTACCGGCCTCGCCCTCTTATGCTTCGTCTTGGCACATCTGGCCGGAAACCTTCAGATGTTCGCCGGTGCTGCGAAGATCAACGCCTACGCGGAATTCCTTCGGCACAACGAGAATGTGTTGTGGGTGATGCGCATCGCACTCATTGCCTGCTTCGTCGGTCACATCGTGACGACGATCAGCCTCGTCCGCCAGAACCGCGCTGCCCGTCCCGAGCGTTACGCTCTCCAGCGTCACGTGCAGGCGAAGGCCTCCACTCGCAGCATGATTTATAGCGGGCTGACGGTGCTCGCCTTCGTGGTGTTTCACCTCCTGCACTACACTTTCCGCGTGACCGATCCCCGCTTCAAGACGGTCGCCGAGGGTGGCACCCTCCAGAGTATCAACGACGTGTACCAGATGGTCATTCTGGGATTCCAAAGCCCCCTGATCTCGGGCTTTTACCTGCTGAGCGTGGGACTCCTCTCCCTCCACTTGAGCCATGGAATTTCATCCGTCTTCATGACGCTTGGGATCGAGTCGAAGAAGTCCATTTCGCAGGTCGCCTGTTATTCCCGATGGATCGCCGCCCTGATTTTTGCGGGGTACGCCTCCATTCCTGCGTCCGTCCTGTTGGGTGTCTTGAAGTAAACTGAACCTCGAAGACTTGTTATGAGCCTCATTCTCGATTCCAAAATTCCGGCGGGTCCGTTGGAAAAAAAGTGGGAGCGTCACAAATTCGAGTCCAAGCTCATCAACCCGGCCAATCGGAGGAAATATGAGGTGATTGTGGTGGGGACGGGGCTGGCGGGTGCTTCTGCAGCGGCCACGCTGGGGGAACTCGGCTACCAGGTGAAGGCTTTCTGTTTCCAGGATTCCCCGAGGCGGGCGCACTCAATCGCCGCTCAAGGGGGGATTAACGCTGCGAAAAACTATCAGAACGACGGTGATTCCGTGCACCGGCTCTTCTACGACACGATCAAGGGGGGGGATTTCCGCGCCCGCGAAGCCAACGTGCACCGCCTCGCCGAGATCAGCGTCTCGATCATCGACCATTGTGTGGCGCTCGGGGTGCCCTTTGCTCGCGAGTATGGCGGTCTACTCGACAACCGCTCCTTTGGCGGAGCGCAAGTTTCCCGGACTTTTTACGCGCGTGGGCAGACCGGTCAGCAGTTGTTGCTGGGGGCCTACTCCGCTCTCAACCGGCAGATTGCAGCCGGATCAGTACAGATGTTTCCGAGGACGGAACTCCTCGATGTGGTGATTGTGGATGGCCATGCGAAGGGGATTGTGACCCGAAACTTGGTGACTGGGGAGATCCGCTCCTGGTCGGCCGATTGTGTGGTGATGGCGACGGGGGGATATGGAAATGCCTTCTACCTCTCCACGAACGCGATCGGTTGTAATGTTACCGCTACGTGGCGGGCCTACAAGCGGGGGGCGGCCTTTGCCAACCCCTGCTACACCCAGATTCACCCTACCTGTATTCCGGTGTCCGGAGATCATCAGTCCAAGCTCACCCTGATGAGCGAGTCTTTGAGGAATGATGGGCGTGTTTGGGTCCCGAAAAAGAAGGGTGACACGCGGCCTCCGTCCCAGATTCCCGAGGACGAGCGCGATTACTATTTGGAGCGGAAGTACCCGAGCTTCGGCAATTTGGCGCCCCGTGACATTTCTTCGCGTTCGGCGAAGGAGGTTTGCGATGAGGGCCGGGGGGTGGGACCTGGCGGGCTTGGGGTTTATCTAGACTTCGGTGATTCGATTAAGCGTTTGGGTGAGAATAAGATACGTGAGCGATACGGGAACCTCTTCGACATCTACCATCAAATTACCGGCGACAACGCCTATCACACCCCCATGCGGATTTTCCCAGCCGTGCACTACACGATGGGAGGGCTCTGGGTGGATTACAATTTGATGTCCAATGTGCCCGGTTTGTTTGTGTTGGGTGAGGCGAACTTCTCCGATCACGGGGCCAACCGCCTCGGGGCCAGTGCCCTCATGCAAGGGTTGGCGGACGGTTATTTCGTCATTCCGAGCACCATCGGCAACTACTTGGTGCCGAACACGGGCAAGAGGCCAGGAACGGATCATCCGGCATTCAAGCAGGCGGAGGCGGATGTGCGTGAGCGGATCCAGCGTTTACTGGCGATCCGGGGGCGTCGTTCGGTGGAGTCTTTTCACCGCGAGCTCGGATTGTTGCTGTGGGACAACTGCGGCATGGCTCGCTCCGAAAAGAGTCTCACGCGCGCGCTGAGCCGGATCCCGACGTTGCGGGAGGAATTTTGGAAAAACGCCAACGTGGTGGGGGAAAATGAGTCGTTAAATGTGGTGCTCGAGCGGGCTGGGCGCGTTGCTGACTTTTTGGAATTCGGCGAACTGATGTGTCTGGATGCGCTCGAACGCCGTGAATCCTGCGGGGGACATTTCCGCGAGGAGTACCAGACACCCGATGGGGAGGCCTTGCGCAATGACGACGATTTTGCGCACGTCGCGGCTTGGGAGTATCAGGGGGATGGCCGTGAACCTAAACGCCACACGGAACCGTTGATTTACGAGAATATCAAACTCGCAACTCGGAGCTACAAATGAACTTCCAACTCAAAGTCTGGCGCCAGAAAAACGGGGAGAGCGAAGGCCGTCTCGTGGATTACGAGGCTCGGAACATCCCGGAGGACTGTTCCTTCCTCGAGATGCTGGATT
>JBANFR010000102.1:0-12951 GCA_037975925.1 Verrucomicrobiota bacterium | reverse complement strand
TGGTGAGGCCGACTCCCTTTCGGGCTTCCCGGAGGGCGGCCCGCATGAAGCGCACATGGGACATCTTGCGGTGTTTAGCCTCACTTCTCAAAAAACTCCAACATCCACCCGGCCCTTTGACCCCCTTCATCCGTAACAATTGGTGGAGGGGACATGAGGGACCAACAAACGAGGGAGGCGGGAAAGTGGAAGCGGTGGGGAGGGCAATGCGGGAGCGATGCTGGAGCGGTGCGGAAGGCCGTCCGGGGCGCGTGGCTTCCCGGGCGCGGTCACTTCGTTTCCGCCCTTCCGGGGAGGGTGCCGACTGCCCAAGTGTCCGGCTGAAAGCCCCCAGGGTTTTTTTGTGATCAGTAAGTAAAATAATGGAGGAAATAATTGAATATGATGACGTTGCGTTATCCTGGATCGGAATCTGCCGTATGGTCGCCTGTGGAGAGGCTTTCCAGCCTGCGGCAGGAAATGGACAGGCTCTGGGAACTCACCTTCCCAGGCAAAACGACCGCCTTTTTTAGCGGCTGGAGTCCTGCGCTGGACCTCTTCGATGCGGAGGACCGCCTCATTGCCAAGGTGGAGCTGCCGGGGATGAAGCGCGAGGACATCGACGTGGGCTATCAGGAGGGCGTCCTCAGCATCACCGGGGAGCGAAAGCCCGAGGTTTCCACCGGAAAAGAGCCCCAGCCCTACCGGACGGAGCGTTTCACGGGGAAATTCCAGCGGACGCTCACCCTGCCGCTGCCCATCGAGGTGGACAAAATTCACGCCACCTACAGAGACGGTGTTCTGACAATCGAGATGCCAAAAAGCGAAGAGGCAAAGCCGCACAAAGTGGAGGTCTCCGTCAGCTAGGGAGTCCCAATCGAGCCGGGCGCAAATCGCGCCCGGTTCCTTTCCTCGCAGCCCGCCTGAAACTCCAATTCACACTTTTAATTTTTATGAGCCTGACCCTTCCTTCCCCTCCCAAGACCGCTGAAACCCAGTCCTATTCGACTCCCGCTTTGCCTTTGAGCGAGTTGACCGAAACCCCGGAGGCTTTCGAGTTGGTGGTCGAATTGCCCGGGGTTTCCCGCGAAAACCTCGACATCACCGTGGAAAATGGCCAGCTGCGCCTCTTCGCGAGGCGGGCGGGACCGGATCCGGGCAGGGCTCTTGTGCGCGAGCTCAGTCAGGGGGACTGGGCGCGAGAGTTCCGGCTCGGCTCCACTGTGGATACCGCCCGCATCTCAGCCAAGCTCGACCGCGGAATCCTCCGACTCCGGCTTCCGAAACTGCCGCAGTCCCAACTCCGTCACATTCCTCTGGAAGTGGTGATGGGCTGAGGGACCGAGTTCCGCCGGGGCTGAGCGCGCGGCCCGCTGGTACCCTTCCTTGCGCTCAGCTGCCCCCAATTCCAGCACTAGTTCCAGTAATAATGGGACCACTTGTAGACCATGGTTCCTCCGAGGAATCCGGTGAGGGCGACCATCAGAGCGCCGATCACCAAGGTGACCCTGAGCCGGCTACGCTCTGGTGTATTTTCACGACACTCAAACAGGACTGAGCAGCCCGCAGAGATGACTCCCCAGATGGCGGTCGCCGTCCCGAGCCATTTGTGCGTCTTATAGGTGAGGGTAACGCCTGCGTATTCGTTGAGCCACCCGAGGATGGCCGTTCCTACGGCTCCAGCCGCGCCCACCAAGAGCAGAAAACGGGTGCAGGTGAGCCAGGATTCTTTCTTGGTCACACGAGCCAATGCTTCGGAGAGCACTGCGACAGTGAGCAGGCCGATGGGAAAGTGGGTGGATGCGGCGTGGAACCTCCCAAGATAAGCGAGCAGTTTGGTTAGGAAAGGTTGGGGAGTTTTCGCTGCCGAAGATGCGGGTTCGCTTTGCCCGGAGCTCTCCTTTTTTCCCAAGAGAGCCACCCGCCTGGCCTCCATTTCCTTTGAAAGCGTGGCCGGGGCACCGATCTCAATCCAACGCTTGAGGGCGGCTTTCTCAGCTTCGGTCGCGGGTTCAACCTTGCTTTTTTTCCCGGGCATCTCGTCCTTATTCACCAGCTGGTAGAACTCCGATTTTTCCGGATTCCCGCTGACGATGTATTCGCGGTTGGCGGCAATCCGCTGAAAATCCATCACGTATCCGAAGTCACCCTTGGGCTTTTCCAAGTGCGCCCCGTGGCAGTCGTTGCATTTGGCATCAAACAACTGAAATACCGCGTCCGTGACTTTGATGGCTTCCTCAGGGGTGGTGCTTGCGGCGCGGGCCGGTGCGCAGAGGGAGGAGAGGCAGAGAAGGAGCAGGAGGAGTCTTTTCATGGTCGGCGCTGAGTTGCGGTCCACTCAGGGGACCGTTCATTTTTAGGTGGGGTCGCGCGTGCTGGCAAGTGGGCGTCAGTTTTCGGGCTAACAGCTCTGCACTCCTCCGGAGGCAAGGAGTCTCCCCGCCCAACGCGTGAGCCAAAAGGCAAGTTCGCTGCGTGTATCCACCTGCGCAATCAGGCCTTGGTGATCCAGAATCCCGAATCCGTCCCCGTACGCTGCCCCATTCAGAACGCAGAGTGCCGAGTGATTGAGCTCCAGCTGGGCTTGGGCGCACGTGATTGCCTCGGCCCGGCTGCCTCTCAGTTCAAATTTCCAGCCCACCACTTTTGCATGGGGAAACAACTCACTTAAGTTTGGTAACAACTTGAAGGCGGGCTTCAGGACCAAATGCACCTCTTCGTAAAAACTGGGGATTTTTTTCTCCGGAAGGGGCTCCTGACCGGGGCCAAAAATTGCGTCCACTTCAAAATCGCTCAGTGCGGCGGCGTGAAAAACAAATCGCACGTCGTCTGGCGAGGGTACTTCCATCAACCCCTCCAAGAGGTCCCCATTCGTGTCAAATTTCTGAAGAGTCAACCCGAGTCCCACGGGGTCCCGGTAAGTGGCTCCACGTCCTTTGAAACAGGTCACGCGCCATCCTTTTTCCAGGAGCCTTTCCGTCAGGAGGACTCCCAACTCACCGGTGGAGAAGTTGGTGATGCGACGGACATCATCGATGGGAACCATGGCGGGACCGCAGGTCACGATGGCGTGCGGAATGAGGGGATTCTCTTCCATGAGAGGAGAGAATGATCAGTTCCGGGCTGCCGGGCGAGGCGAAATCCCGCGACTTGCGCTCAAAGGGGGACTGTCCAACCATGCGTTATGGATCGATCCACGGCGCAACAGCAATTGAGGGCCGCTTGCAATCAAATCTCGGCCCAGGTGACGCAGATGCACCAGGGCGTCCCTGCTCTCTCGGAGCCGACCACGCAGGCTGAAATTTTGAAGGCACTTTTTGAACTCACTAAACAGGTCGAGGTGGTTAAAAAACAGCTCATCCGCCTCGAAGGGCGTCTCGGTGCCGATGGGGATGCAGTATGATGAGAGCGTCACGGTTCGGGCTTTCTGGAGAGGGAATGCGGTCCAGAAATGCAATGGCGGTGAATTCGGATGCGTAGGGTCGGGGGATTTAACGGAATCGGGTGAATCCTCCTCCCAGGCACCGGTATGTTGGATCAGTCCCTGAAATGGCTTCAGTCCAGTGGGTGGTGGGGTGACTCCACCGCCGGGGCGGCCCCTTGGGTGTTTGCGCTGATCTGCGCGGCCTCGCAGGTGTTTTTGTTGCCAATCACCCCTTTTGCAGTGTTGGGCGGATTTCTGTTCGGTTTCTCGGAGGGTCTCGCGGTTCTCCTCGGTGCGAAGATGCTCGCCGCGACACTTAATTTTGGGCTCGCCCGTTCGATTGCCCGCGTTCCTGCGCTTTGGCTCACCCGCCGACTCCCCTTTTTCGAGGATTTTAACCAACTGCTCGCCCAAGAGGGTTTCCGGATGGCCCTGATGCTTCGCTTTTGCCCGATTCCATTTGCATTGGCGAGTTACGGTTACGGTCTCACGCGTCTTGCCTTTCGCCCCTACCTCGTCGCGACTTTGTTCGGGGTGTTGTTCCCAAGCGTCCTTTTTGTCGGGATCGGCGCCTCCGCTTCTGACGGGTTCGAGGTTCTTTCCGGCAATGGAGGACCTACAGGCGGGTGGAACCGAGTTCTGCCCTGCGTGGGTATTGCGGCCTCGCTGCTGGTCACTCGCCGAATCAAGATTCAGGCGAGCAAGCGCCTTGCTGCGGCGCGTTCCGCTGGAGCAGAACCGCCGCCTTCTCAGGCTCCCCTGCTTTTCGAGGAGTCTAGTCCAGGCCGAGCTTTGTCCGACCTGCTGCCGAAATCCGTTCCGGACCCCACGGGGGATCCCATACCAACAGGACATCCGCCTCCGACACTCCGGGCAGCGAACTAATCCTGTGTCGGGCATCCGCGGCGAGGGAAGGCCCCATGCCGCAGCCCGGTGCTGTGAGGGTCATCTGGACCACCACTTTTTTCCCCGCAGGAAGATCCTCCACGCTCATGTCGTAGATGAGTCCCAGATCCACGATGTTGACGGGAATTTCCGGATCATACACCTCCCGCAGTTGAGCCCATACGTGCTCGGCGTCGAAAGGACCCTCGATGACTTCGGCCTTCGTTTGCTTTTCAATCCCCAGGGCATCTGCGTCTTTCCCCGCGATCCGGAAGAGGCCGCCCCCGGTGGCCGGGTGAACCGTGTAACTTCCTCCCAGAGACTGAGTGATGGTGACGGGGGTGCCTTCGCCCAGAGTGACCGTGTGGCCGCTCGGGATCTGCGTGGCCTCCACGGAGCGAGAGAGGGTGACAAACTGTTCCATAAATGAATGCGCAGGAGTTGGGGCCGCATGGGCCCAGACGGAGTGAAATTGGGGAGAGCGGTTACTCCTCTCGAGTCACCCGCCAGCGGGTTTCCGGATAAATGTTGATTTCTTCCGGGTCGATGAGGAAGCCGCAGGATTCGAGCAGGTAAGCGACACCCTCTTTGGAGGCCATGGTTTCCCGAAGGCTTCGGGCGAAAAGCTCGACGTACTCCTTATAGCTATCCAGCGCTAGCGCCCCGTCGGAAACGTATCGGGCCAGCTCCGCGTCGTGGCTATCGATCAGATCGATCAAAGATTTGCGCAGGCGCATCCGCATGAGCGGGTCTACCACCAGTCGGAAAGGATTGGCGGCAGGATCCGAGGGCATGGGGTCCCGGGAGATCTCAAAGGGGAGCGTGGCGAGATTATAGGTGGAGAGGGAGTCGTCCATGGTGGTGGGGTCTCGTCAAGGTACTCTGAGGCGGCGGGCCTGCAAGCCGCGGGAGGCGGCGGCGCGCTCTTGGAGAGGGGGCTTTTCGGGAAGGGCGCTGTGGAGTCTTCGAGAATGGGGCGCGCTATGCAGGCTGGCTCCGCCAAAAGCGCTTTGGAAGACCGGCGAACCCCATCAGCGCTAGCTGGCTCAGGACAAACAGCATGAGCCAGGTGAAAGCGGCTGACATGAAGCCGTACGAGTGCAGACCGATCCCGAGCATGTTAACCCCGAACCACGACCATGCGGTCACGATGTTCCCGCCCAGCGCGAGCGCCATCAGACCCCGGTCCTTGCAGAGGCCCCCCCATCGGGCGTGCAAAAAAACGGCATTCCAAAGGACGATCATGAGGGCCCCATTTTCCTTGGCATCCCAACCCCAAAAACGTCCCCAAGATTGGTCAGCCCAGATGCCGCCGAGGACCGTTCCGACAAAACTGAAGAGGGTGGCGAAGCACACCACCCCGTACACCATTTTGGAGAGTGATTTGGCCACATCGGGGGTGAGCGAGGAGGTGAAGACGCCTCGCACCACGTACAAGATGGCAAGGAAGCCCGCGACAAATGTAGCGGAGTAACCAAGGGTCACCACCACGACATGGGTGGCGAGCCAGAAGTTGGTATCCAAAACGGCGCGCATCATTTCCATGGTGTCGCCCGAGAGGGAGAGGTGATGGGCGATGATGAGGGTCAAAAATCCCGGAATCGCGGAGACGGCGATTCCGATCCCGTTGCGCCACAGGCGTTCCAGGAGCAGCCCGAGAATGCAGGCACCCCATCCGATGAATATTGCGGACGAATACAAGTTCGTGACGGGCGGGCGGCCCTCCAAGGTCATCCGGTACACCAGTCCCATCGTATGGACCGACAGGGCCAGGAGCGTCGTCCAATGCCCGGAGGCGCGCAGGATCTCGAGTCGGAGTGGAGCGAGCATGTAAATCAGCACCAGCAGGCCGGCGATCACATACAACACGAGCGCTTTGTAGAAGGGGGAGAAATGATTGAACTGCTGCTCTTTCTTCGCCTTGGCCAGCTCTTTTGGGAAGAGGGGGCCGAGATGCTCCGTGTAGCTGGCCAGAACCCCGCGGAATGCCGCTGCGTCCTGCTTTCGGAAAGCGGCCCCCATGGCCGTGTAGGCCTGCACCGAGGCCGGAACGGGGGTTCCCCGGGCTATTTCAAAGAGGGCGTCCCCGGTTCGTGTCCAGGGCTGATCTGCTCTGGTGGGCGCAACGATGAGCGGCGGCTTGAGATCGTTCATGGCCGAGGCGCGCTGGAGCTGCGCGATGAGACGAGCGAGCGCTTCCTCATCATGAGGCTGCCCGGCCTGTTGGGCCTTGGCTGCGTCTCGTCCCGCAGGAGCCTGCGCGACGAATGCCTCCAGTTCGCGGTCCCACTGGCTGGCGTTCTGCGGTTGGACTGCGTTTTGGAGCTGCATGTAGATTCCCACGCCGTTCCACAAGTGAAGAACCGCCCGATCAAACGCGTCACGCGCCGACTCGCTTGTGGATTGGGCGCGCCGCGCCTCATTCTGAAGCACCTCCAGTTTTTCACGAATCTGCGCCCACGCGAAGTGTTTGCCATCCGTCTGTTTTTCCGGGTCTGCTTCCATTGGCAGGCCGAGCAGTCCCTTGAGCTGAGGGTGATCGAGTCGAAAAACCGGCCTCGTGTCCGCCAGGGATGGTTGGAAAAACATCTCCATCAGCCATTCCGAGGGAGAAAGCATTCGCGGGCGCTGGGAGACAGACTTCCAGGGTTCGGCATTCACACCCTGTTTTTCCCGCAGCTGAAGCAGTGCATTGCGGGCGACCGAGTCCAACGGCTGGTTTCGGCCATTTGCCACCGTGGGGAGACGGCCGAATTCCTGAGAAGGCATCGAGGAAGATTTGTCTGCAGGAACCCGCCATCCGCTCAAGACCCACAGAGCCAGAAGGCCGAAAACGATCTTGGGAATCCGCTGTTTCATAGGGGTCAAGGGGAGGTGACTGAGGGTGAGGAAGCTTGGGTGATCCGAGGACGAGTGAGGAAGCCCACGAGGTGGTAGAAAAACTGCCAGAGCATCCCGAGGGCGACGATGACGCACCCCAAATAGGGGGTGATCCATCCGGGGTTCCGAACCACCTGCAGCACGCTGGTTCCCTTACCTCCGGTGGGTTCGGTGCGTCCCATTTGAGACTGGTAAAAGGTCAGTCCGCCGTAACGCAGTGGGTTGTTCATGGAGATGTCCACCTCCCTCTTTTCCTGGGTCTGCGGATTTTCAATTCGAACCCGGCTTTGAAAATTCTTGGGAATGTCGGTGCCGGTGTACACCTCGTGGGTGGTTTTCAGAAGCTCCAGCGAGAAGGGTTGCACGTAGCGTTCGCTGCGAAGGGCGAGCTGGAAGACCTTCCCGGCAACGTTGATTTCCTGCGGGTTGAGCCAGGGGGAAAGTAACCAGGTGCCGATGCTGCGCCCCTCGTGGAGTACCTCAGCCGAGACGTAGGGGAAATTGCGTTCATCCATCCCGCGGGCTGCGGGGAGAGGCAGAAGCAGCACGCGTGGCCCGGCTCCGTGAGTGGCGGCTGCGGGCAGGGCTTCCAAGTTCGGAGGTCTGCCCGAGGCAGTTTCTTTCGCCACGTAGGCCATGGCCTGCGCCCTTTCGCTGGCAGCCTGCCTCCGAGGCATTTTCTGGAAAGCTTCCAACATTTGCTCGCGAAAACGGCGTTTCAAATCCTCCCGAAAACCCGCCTCCCTGTTTGAATCCGAGACCACCCGTTTGGCCGCGGCGACAAGATCGGGGTCGGTTTCCCCCACGGATTGAAGCGCTGCCTTCCAAACCGCGCTCCGTCCTGGAACTTCCGCGGCCTTCTCCGCCTGCGCGATCAGTCCCTCAGCTGAGCCGTAATTGGACTCGAGCGTCGCGAGAGCGGTCAAAAGCTGGGTTCCGGCCTCTCGGACTGATTCGTGGGAGAGCACCTCGGCGTTTTCCCCGTACTGCAAAATACGCAACTCGAAGGGCAGCCCTCCCCCGCGCAGGGGCCTCTTCTTTTTCAGATTCGTTTCTGCAAACGAAATGACCCTGTCTTGTCCTGGGGCGTCCGGGGCGGAGGTGTTGACCACCAGTTCCACGGAGCGGTGTGCCTCGGAGAAGGAACGTTTTTCGCCCTCGGCGAAACTCAGAAAGCTTTCGCGGGCGAGCAGGTCCGTCAGCAGTTGTCCGGCTAGCAGGAGGATGATTCCCAGATGCGTGAGGTGGATGCCCGCCTTTTTCCACGTGAACTGGAAGCGTTTGATGTGCGCCGCGATCAGGTTGATCAGCAGCCCGAAGCCCAAGGTGTAGCCGCCCGGGAAAAAGGCCGGTACCCACCACACATCGTCCGATCGGCGGAAAACCACGAAGCTCTTGAACCAACGTTCCTGAGCCTCCCACAATCCTTCGTGCACTTGCGCAATCGTTCCCAAAAACACCAACAGAGTGCACAAAAGCAAGAGCACCACCGTGACTTTGAGGGACGTCAGAAATTTCCAGAGACGATTTGTCATGAGCGCGGGAGGGAGATGCGACGTGAAACGGGCAGGAGCGGAGGAATGTGCCAGTGGAGAAGTAATCCTCCAGAATAAAGCGACCTTAGCCCGCCGCGGTGGCTTGGCATCCCCCCCTTTGGGCGGGTGATGCGGTCACCTCTCTTTTCCCGGTGAGAAACTGGGCGTGGACCGGCTCCGGACCTGCGCTGCCTTCTCCCTTGCTCAATTCCAATTCCGAGACGCGGCCTCGCCGGAATTTCTGACTTCCTCGGCTCCCGCTCTCTTTGCGCATTCGGGCGAGTGTGGTATTCCCATACCCCCAGTCTTTGGTCCCTTATGCCGAACTACGACTACTTCTGCCAAAAGTGCAAAAAAAGCTTCGAGGTTTTCCAGTCCATGAAGGACGCCCCGCTCACCTCTTGCCCGAAGGAGCAGTGCTGCATGAAGAGCTGGGGCAAGGGGAAGGTTCAACGCCAGATCGGCACCGGTGCCGGTTTGATTTTTAAAGGCAGCGGATTTTACATTACAGACTATCGATCGGAGGGTTATAAGTCTGCCGCGAAATCGGACGCCGCCGCGCCCGGGGCCTCGTCCGCTCCCTCGACTCCAGCCACAAAAAGCTCTGCCTCTGACTCTGGAAAAGCCAAAAAAACCGAGTAAGGCGACTGCAGATCGTCCCGTCAAACGCCCGGCGCGTGGGCCCGTGCCGGCGGCCGCTCCCCCCAAGCGCTTCGGCTTCTTATTCCCCACGATCCTGGTCGCCTTTCTGGCGCCGATTTTTGCGCTGCTCATTCAGGCGCACCGCGTCCCCGATCGCTACGCCCTCCCCCCCCCGCAAGTGCAGCGCCCGCTGACGCCCCTTTGGGTCGCCGCGCTTTCGTCGCCTCAGCCATCGACGGTGGAGTTCACCCTCCCTGAGCTCAACTTTTACCTCTCCCAGGCTCTCCTTGCCCCGAGGCCAACCTCAAAAAACTCTAGTCTCCAACGGGTGTCCGTGGAGTTGGAGCCCGGCCGATGTCACGTTCGGACCCTCCATCAGTGGCGCGGGCGGGATCTGTTCCTCAATGCGACCTATCAGGTCGCGATGAAATCTGGGAAAATTCGGTTCCAGCTGGTTTCTGGGAGTTTGGGCCGGCTGGAATTGAGTGCCTTTTGGATGTCTCGCCTCGAACAATCCTTCCTCCAGATGCTACCTGCGCTCCGTCGTGAGCGCGTTTTGTTCGACCGTCTCAGTGACTTTCAGATCTCTGCAGAGCGAGTGGTTCTGCGCGTACGCGCTTCGGGTGGCGGGTGAAAGCAGTCTCTCGATGGGACTTTTTTTGCAGGTAAATCCACGCCCCTGCCGTACATCCTCCTTGTATGATCCTTCCCCAGGACAACCCACCCGGTGCCGATGCCGAGGTGCCCTCTCCCGCTGGATTGTCCCCACGCCAGCAGGAGGATTTTGTATGCCTGCTCAACGCCGCCCACGGAAGGCTCTTGCGTTTTGTGGTGTCGCTGGTGGCGCGTCGCCAGGACGCGGAAGACATCCTGCAGCGAGCAAGTGTGACCATGTGGAGGCGTTTCCATCAGTTCGAGACCGGGACCGATTTTATCGCCTGGGCGACCACGATTGCCTCCTACGAGGTCAAAAATTTCCACCGTGTTTCCGGGCGTTCCAAGGTGCTTTTTGACGAGGAATTGATGCAAACGCTCGCCCATTCGCGGGTTCCGGATCTCCAGTATTGTGATGCGCGTCTGGATGCTCTGGAGGACTGTGTCCAGAAGCTGGACCAATCGAGCCGCGGGTTGATTGACGCCGTTTATTCCCGGGGAGAGGAGGTCCAGGACTTGGCTAGACGCGAGGGGCGGGCACCCCAAACTTTCTACAACCGTTTAAACGTGATCCGACGCATGCTGACCGAGTGCATGCGTCGCAAAGTTGTGACGCCGTCCCCATGAAAAAACCTCAGCAAGATTTAGAAGAACTGTGGGACCTGTTTTGCGGAGCCACGGACGGAACTTTGGGCGAGGCCGGCATGGAAATGCTCCAGCAGAGGCTGAAGCAGGATCCCGAAGCCCGGCAGCTGTGGTTTGAATTCCAGGACATGGAGTGTGGTTTGAGTGAACTGCGTCCAAGTGCGCCCCAGGCGGTTGCGACACCGCAGTCGGGCTCATCCCACTCGAAAAGGGGGTGGATGGCTTGGGGTGCTTTGGCCGCCTCCGTGGCAGTCGCTCTTGGGTTGATTCTCCACAGAGGCCCTTCGGCTGCGCTCGCCTCGCGGGACGCCGCGGAATGTGTTTCCGTTCAGTCGGCTCTCTGGTCCTCTCCCGATTCTGCCCTGAACCCGGGTGATGGAATCCGAATAGGTCAGGTGCTGGAGCTTTTCTCGGGTTCGGCTGTGGTGCGGTTTACCAGCGGCGCCCAGGTAACCTTGGTGGGGCCTTGTATCTTCGAGGTCACGTCCCGCAACGGAGGGTTTCTGTCTTTTGGACAGGCTCGAACGGTAGCGGACACGCAGGAAGCGAAGGGTTTCATTCTCCAAACGCCCACGGCGCGGGTTGTGGACGTTGGAACCGAGTTCGTGACTTCCACGAGTGAGGATGGGCAAAGTCGGGTCGAGGTGAAGAGAGGTGAGGTGTTTGTCCACGTGGCGGGAGAGAAGGTCGCCAAGCGTCTCCTTCAGGGAGACAGCCTCTCGGTCGCGGCTGGCCTTCGTCAGGTGATGGTTCGGGTGGAGAGCGGGGCTGGAAATGCCGACTTTGAGTTTCCCTCGATTGAGCCGCCCTCCAGAGGCGACTATGCCGACATCTCCAAGGGAGTCGCATCGGTGGCGCTCCTGAGTGGGAGGCTCAGTGCTGACAGCGCCCCGCTGGCATGCCTGCTGGATGGAGCTGTCCAGACAGGTTCCGACGTCCGGGGCGAGTCGGTGTTTCTCCAAAACCAGGAACGCGGTCTTGTTCTGGTGGACCTTGGCAAACGCGTGTCCGTTCAAAAGGTGAACACCTACTCGTGGCACAAGAACACTCACGATGCGGGTGACCGTCGTCGGGCGTCGCAGAAGTTCAACCTGTACGGGCTTGCTGACAATGTGCTCCCCGCGAGTGACGCTCCTCTGGCGGAGCTGGGGTGGGAGTTGATCGCTCGGGTGAATACCTACGACTATTTTGGCGGCGAATCCTCCGTCCTGCAGCCGGAACAGCAGGCGTCCTCGATCACCTCGGCGGGCGCTTTGGGCGAATTTCGTTACCTTCTCTGGGAAGTGTTACCGCCGTCAGCGGACGAGGGCGACGGTGGGGTGAGCACATTTTTTGGCGAGTTTGATGTGTACGCGGAGTCTCTGGAAAAGGGCGCCCGCTAAATTAGGTAACTTTTTGGAGTAAATGATGCTCCTGAACGTACATCCCCTCAGTACAGCTGCATGAAAGTGAGATGCTCTCCCGAACCTCCGACGGTCTTGCCGGATAATGACCGATTCCTCGCCCGTCTCAGTTGCCTTGGTTGATTTGACGATCATCCGTTCCTGAACGCTCCCTCCGAACGCTTTCCATTACCCAAACCCCCAAAACCAAAAATCCTCATGAACCCCAACTCCACATTCAACTGCTCCTTCAACGCTGATAGCTCTCCTCTGCTTCACCCTGGTTCTCTCGGGGTTTCTTCCCGGCGCGACTTTCTGGTCCGGAATGGGATCGGATTCGGGGGCCTGAGTTTGGCGGCGCTTTTCGGAATTAATCCTTTTGATCTGAACGCGGCGGTGGGTGCGAGCAGCCCTCTGGCTCCGAGGCAGCCCCACTTCAAGGCGAAGGCGAAGGCGGTGATCCAGATTTTTGCCGGGGGCGCGCCTTCGACGATGGATACTTGGGATCCGAAGCCTGAGCTTGCGAAGAACAATGAGAAAAAGATCCCCGGTTACGAGGGGCTTGCACTGGGATCGCCTTACAAGTTTGAGAAGAGGGGCCAATCTGGAATTGAAGTTTCAGAGGTCTTTCCTGAGCTCGGGAAGCACGTGGATCACATGGCGGTGATTCGCTCGCTGTTTGCCGAAATTCCCGACCATGGGATTGCCGCGAAGATGCTGATGACGGGTTCACCCCAGCTGAGTAAGCCCAGCCTTGGCTCCTGGGCGGTGTATGGACTGGGTACTGAAAACCAGAATCTGCCCGGATTCATCACGATGGGAGGGGACTCCACCTTCCGTCAGGCCGCTTTTCTCCCCGGTATTTTTCAGGGCTGCAATGTGAACTACAGCTCCAACGCGCCATTGACCGAGATTTTGGCGAATA
>JBANFR010000101.1:0-12959 GCA_037975925.1 Verrucomicrobiota bacterium | reverse complement strand
CGAAATCCTGGGCAGTTTGATTTAGCTCGGGCGATGCGTCGGCAGGGGATTTGGATTCAGGCGTTGGTGAGAGATGCGATGGATGCGGAGATTTTGGAACACGGTCGCAGCTGGAGAATTGGAATGATGGGGCCGGCTCTGAGTCAGGCGATCGCGGCCGAATTAAGGCGTGGGATTGAAGACCGTCCGCAGACGCACGCTCTCATTTCGAGCATGGTTTTGGGCATTCATGGTGACGGTTTGTTGGAGGCGAAGCCTGCGTTTCGTGACACGGGAACGCTGCATCTTTTTGCGGTCAGCGGACTAAATTTAACAATGCTGGCCGGGCTTTTGGGGTTGGTGCTGCGTGGTTTGCGGGTCGGGCCGGCTGTGGCGCCCTGGGGCGTTTTACCTGTGTTGGGTGCTTATGCCGTTGCGACAGGGCTGGGACCGAGCTGCATCCGGGCTTTGGTGATGAGCGTCATCGTGGTTTTGGTGCCGTGGGTGAATCGCCCGGCGGTGGCCCTCAACAGCATCGGGGCGGCAGCGGTTTTCCTGTTGCTGTGGAATTCCAACACGCTTTTTGAAGCAGGTTTTCAGCTGTCATTCGTGTTGGTGCTTGCCCTGACGTTGGTGGCTCCGCGGATAGGCGCTTTTTTTGAAAGGTGGGCTTATCCCGATGCTCTGCTGCCGAGGCGCCTCTGGAGTAGCTTTCAAGAGCGCCGCGTCCGCTACTGGCGTCCTTTTGCGGCGGGGATTGCGGCCTCCCTCACGGTTTGGATCGCCAGTGTGCCTTGGAGCCTGACTTTGTTTCATCAAATCACGCCGGTCGCGCTGATCGCAAACCTTGTCGCGGTTCCCCTGGCTTACGTCAATTTGGCGCTGGGTTTTGTGTCTCTCATGCTGGCTCCGTTGGGAGCCGTGAGTCCCTGGCTCAATCGACTGAATGCCTCGGTCGCGGAAGGTTTGTACTGTTTTGTGGATTTTGCGAGCCGGGTTCCCGGGGGGCATATCCCGTTGGCCTCGCCTTGGGAAAGACGGCCCGAGGTCTTGTGTTTTAACTTTCCGGGGGGCGGGGGTGTGTTGTTGAGCTCAGGGGACAAGGCCTGTCTCGTGGATTGTGGTTCGGAGACGCAGGCGCGCGCGGTCGTACTCCCCGCGCTTCGGAGTTTTGGCATGGGGCGGATTGATGCCCTTCTCCTTTCTCACGGGAGTGCTCCTTACATTGGAGGTGCAATCACCATCTATGAGGCGCTTCGTCCCGATCTGGTATTGGAAGGTGTCTTGAAGGATCGGTCGCGGTCGCGGCGCGAGTTCCGACAGTGGCTGGGGGCGCGGGGCAAATTTCCCGATGTGGTTCGTGCTGGCGATCGTTTTGGTTTCGGGACTGAGGCGAGCCTCGAAATTCTGTTTCCGCCGGATTCGAGTGGGGGTTCGTTGGCCCAGGACAAGGGGCTCGTGCTGCGTTGGCGCGCTCCTGGCTATTCGTTGTTGTATACGGCGGCGGCCGGTTTTCCGACGGAGCTTTGGCTGCTTGAGCATTGCCCCGAGAAGCTGCGGGCGGATGTGTGGATCCGGGGGTGGCACCCTCGGGAGATGACGGGAACGGACGATTTTGTCCGGTCCATTAGTCCCCGAGTGATTGTTCTGATGGCCCCGCGGATCGCGAACGACCCCGATGGGGTTGAGCGATGGGTTGAGAGGCGGAGGAAGGAGGGGATTTCCGTTTTTTCGCAGAAGCGCTGTGGAGCGGTGCTCGGGTACGGGCGTGGAGATGGAATCGAATTCAGGTCTTACCTGGGTCGGGAGTCTGCGCTTTGGTGAGTCTGATGAGAAATGCTCGCCCCGTGACGTTGCGAGGAACGGGCCTTCGCGCATGTTTGACGGCGGAGGCCGCCTTACATGTACTGCTCGAAATCTTGTTCCCG
This sequence comes from Verrucomicrobiota bacterium, assembly GCA_037975925.1. Lineage (GTDB taxonomy): Bacteria > Verrucomicrobiota > Verrucomicrobiia > Chthoniobacterales > Chthoniobacteraceae > Chth-196. The sequence continues at coordinate 11,052 of JBANFR010000101.1, read as the reverse complement.
GAGGGTTTTTCTCCGAACACGGAAGATGTGCGTGGGACGCGAGTTGGGGTCGAGTTCGACGTAGTTTCGCGTGCCGCTCCAGAGAAAGCGCTCGTCGGTGACGAGATCATGCACCTGGTAGGTTTCGTCCTCGGTGCAACCGAGAATGTCTAGGGGCACATGGAGGAAGGATCCGTGGGGGTGCCATGGATCGAGTGTCACGATGATTAAGAGGAGGTTGTCGCGTGCCTCCGTGGTTTTAGAGAAGAAGAGCACGCGTTCGTTTTCGGCCCAGTGGAAGCGAATGTTCCGGAACTGCTGGAGGGCGCGGTTTTCGCGGCGGATCCGGTTGAGGGTCGTGAGGAAGGCTTTGATGTTCCCTGGAGCATTCCAGTCACGCTCCTTCCACTGATATTTTTCGCTGTCGAGGTACTCTTCCTTGTTTGGGAGAGCGGCGTTTTCACACAGTTCGAATCCAGAATAGATGCCGTAGGCCGGTGAGAGCGTGGCCGCGAGCGCCGCCCGGATGAGGAAGGCAGATCTTCCGCCGTGCTGGAGGAAAAACGGGAGGATATCGGGAGTGTTCGGCCAGAGGTTGGGCCGGAAGACCTCGGCGCTCTCGGTGTGTGCGAGTTCGGTGAAATACTCGGTGAGCTCGTGTTTGTTATTTCTCCAAGTGAAGTAGGTATAGCTTTGGCCAAAACCGGCTTTGGCCAGTACCCGCATCATTTTGGGGCGGGTGAAGGCCTCCGATAAGAAGATGGTATCGGGAAACTCCGACTGAACTCGACCGATGAGGAATTCCCAGAACGCCACTGGTTTGGTGTGTGGATTGTCGACCCGGAAGATGCGCACCCTTCGGCGCGCCCAGAAGAGAACGACGTCCGTTAGTTCCTCCCAGAGTTGGCGCCAGTTGGGGTTGTGGAAGTTGAGGGGATAAACGTCCTGATACTTTTTGGGCGGATTTTCGGCGTATTTGATGGAGCCGTCGGGCCGCTGAAAGAACCATTCAGGGTGTTCCGCCACGTAGGGGTGATCAGGGGAGCAGTTGATGGCGAAATCGAGGGCCACCTCCATGCCTCGTGCCTCGATTTCTTGGACCAGCCAGTCGAAGTCTTCCAAGGTGCCGAGCTCCGGGGCCACGTCGCGGTGTCCGCCACCGTTGGGGCAGCCTTGGTGCCGGTTTCCGATGGCGTAAGGGACCCCCGGTTCGCCGGGTTGGCAGGTGACGGTGTTGTTTCTTCCTTTGCGAGCCGTGAGACCAATCGGGTGGATCGGAGGGAAATAAATGACATCAAAACCCATCCGACGAGCGTCCTCAACGCGCTCGAGGCAGTCTCGGAAAGTGGAGCCACGGTCGCCGCGTCCCTCCGCCGATCTGGGGAAAAACTCGTACCAAGCGGCGAAGAGGGCCTCGGTCCGGTCGACGAACACGCGGGGGTAAAAAGGTCCCGAGGGGCGCGGCGCGGAGTCGGTGACAACAGACTCTACGGAGGGGGCGTGCAGCACGTATTCGGTCGCTTCGGACAGATCGGGGTAGGTGGCCATGAGGGCCTCGAGTTCCGGAAGATGACACAGGTCATGCACTTCCTCCTTGGAGCCGCTCCGGATCATGGCTGCAAATTCTTCGAGGCGTGTGGCGTCGGCTGGATGGCCGGCGGCGAGAGCGCGCCGGGAGGCCGAATGGACCAGAGCCGCCCCCTCCAGCGTTTCGCTACGCAAGTCGGCGAGGGCGGCCTTGAATTTGGTCGAGAATTCATGCTGCCAGGAAAAGAAAGCGTCCCCCCAAGCTTCGATGGTGAATTCGAAGGCGGCGTTTTCAAAAAAGGAACAGCTGCCGGTCCAGCGATCATTCCCATTGGGAATGGGTTCCATCGGAATGTGATGCCATGGTGTGGTACCCGATTTTCTCCACTTCAGACGGGCCCGCACGGTGTCGTGTCCATCTTTGAAGATGTCAGCTTCCACGAGCATTGATTCGCCCACCGAACGTTTGATCGGGTAGCGACCGCCTTCGATGAGGGGAGTCAAATTTTCGATGACCACCGTGCAGGGACGAAACGCCATAGGGGCGCGATGTTGCCCGCCTCGGTGGCGGGATCGAGTCCATTTTGTTTGGAGTTTGGGTTTTGCGGAGGCTGCGGGGAGAGGATTTTTGTTTTGAATGAGGATCGCTGTTGACGGCGCCGGGAGGAAGCGTTGGGTATCGGGCTGCACCCATGATGCGTATCCAACTCGCTTGGTTCCGGTGGTTTTTCCCGTTGCTTTTGCTGGTTCCACTTCCGGCACAGGCCAAACCGGCGCAGTCCCACAGAAAGGTCGCCACGCAGCAGGTACAGCCAGTCACGTCCTGGTGGTCGGAGGTGTGTGTGGCGGCAGTGGGGCTCATGGAAAATGAGCATTACCTGCGCAGAGCGGTGGACCGTGATTTTTCGAGGCGTGCGCTCGAGCGGTATTTTGAGCTTTTGGATCCTTCGAGGCTGTATTTTTTGCGCGGAGATTTGGAGGAGTTCCGGGAGCGCTTTCAGGATTCTTTTGCCTTGGATCTCAAAGAGGGGAATTTGGGTGCGGTGGAGGTGGTCCACAGGCGCTTGAGGGAGCGGGTGCGCGAGGGATCTGAGACGGTTGAGAGGTTGCTTGCGGAACCGTGGGATTTTTCAAAGCCCTGGACGGTGGAGCTGACGCGGGAGCGGGCGGCTTGGCCGGAGAATCGGGGGGATGCGGACCGGATTTGGCGTGAGCAATTGGGGGCGGAGCTGTTGAACGATATTTTGGAGGAGGTGCCGGTGGAGAAGGCGCGCGAGCGAGCGCGCAAGCGTCAGAAAGAGGCGTTACGGAGCGCCGAGGAAGCGGGGCAAAAGGAGCGCTGTGCGTCGGCTTTGCTTGCGATGGCGCGGGCTTGCGACGCGCACTCGGACTATTTGACTCAGGAGGAACTCGAGGAGGAGGTGGGGGAGTTGCACCTGACCCGGGTGGGGATTGGGGTGACTTTGGATGGAGACGCCTCTGGGGTTCGGGTGGCTGGTTTGTTGCCGGGCGGGCCGGCTCACCGGGATGGCCGTCTGCGGATCAACGACCGCATCGTGGCTGTGGCAGAGGGTAATGGGCCTTTCCGGGACATCGAGGGGCTCCCTTTGCCCAGAGCGTTGTCCTTGTTGCGGGGGGAAAAGGGGTCGTTGGTGAAGCTCAAGGTGCAGCCCGCGCGCGGCGGGGATTTGGCGCAGCGGACGGTGATTGCCATTCAGCGGGATGAGTTGCATTCGAGCGAGGGGGAGGCTTACGCGAAGATCATCGAACAGCGCACCGAGACCGGGATGGTGCGCTATGGGTGGGTGGTGGTTCCCGGGTTTTACGGGGACGACGGACAGCGTGCGGGCCGTCGGCGGTCCAGTGTCTCTGCGGACGTTGCGAGGTTGGTCGGGAGGCTGAAGGCTGAGAAGGTGTCGGGGATCCTGCTCGATTTGCGCGGGAACCTTGGCGGATTGCTGGAAGAGGCGGTGGAGCTCGGCGGTTTGTTTCTAGGAAGGGTTCCGATTGCTTTGGTGCGTTCCCAGGACGGGGGGGTGGAGTCCCTGGCTCCCGTGCGGATCAGGCGGGCCTTGTACGAGGGGCCGCTCGTGGTGTTGGTGGATCGCGGGAGCGCTTCGGCCAGCGAGTTGCTGGGCGGCGCGCTTCAGGATTACCGCCGGGCGGTGATTGTTGGGGGGGAACAAACGTTTGGAAAAGGGTCCGTACAGACAACGGTCCAGCTTGGGGAGTACTTGCGCGGAAAGAGCCGGAAACCGGCCGGCGGACTTGCGCTCACGGTGGGCAAATTCTACCGCGTCAGCGGCCAATCGACGCAGTTGCAGGGAGTTCAGCCGGATATCGTGTTGCCGTCCACCTACGACGTTCCCGGCGAGGGGGAGAGCGCCCTGGTGGATCCGCTTGCGCACGACGTGCTGGAAGGGTTCACCGTGCCGCAGCGTTCTCTCCTTTCAGCAGAGCATTTGGCGGAGCTGCGCGTTCGCTCCCGGGAGCGGGTGCATCACTCGGAAGAATTTCGGGCGATTGCCGAAGAGAGAGAGCGCCAGCGGAGAGAGTGGAAGGAGAACCAGATCAGTCTCCAGGAAGCGGTCCGGCGCGCTCAGATTGCCGAAAGCCAGAGGCGTTATGGTGAGCGGTTAGGGCGTCTGGAAAGTCTTGCGGTGAAGGGCCGTTTTTTCCGGCTTCTTTTGGAGGATGTGGGTCTCAAACGACTCAAAGGTAGTGAGGCGGACTCCTTGGCCAGTCATGATCCGGAGTCGGTTGCGGTGGAGGCGGAGACGTTGGCCGTTTTGGCCGACTGGGTCCGTCTTTCCAAACACTGAGCCGGATTGCTCAATCGAGGCCCAGGGCGATAGGGTGGGGGATGTCCGTTTCCAAAATAATGTCGCTGGAGGACCTGGTTGCGACGGTGGAGGGCCACCGGGCGGCTGGGCGTCGGTTAGTGTTCACCAACGGTTGCTTTGACCTTCTGCACGTGGGGCACGTGCGTTACCTGCAATCTGCAAAAGAGCGCGGCGACATTCTGCTGGTCGCGGTCAATGGAGACGCATCTGTTCGGGCGCTGAAAGGGCCGGAGCGTCCGATCAACCCGGAGGCGGATCGTGCGGAGGTTTTGGCGGCGCTGGAGTGCGTGGATTTGGTGACGCTGTTTTTTACCCCTCGTGTTTCGGAGGTGATTCGGGCGGTGCGTCCTGCGGTGTATGTGAAGGGGGGCGACTACACCGTGGCGTCTTTGGATGCGGAGGAAAGAGCCGCACTGGAGGAGGTGGGAGCGCGAGTGGAAATTCTTGCGCTGGTGCCCGGGAAAAGTACGACGGCCGTGGTGGATAAGCTGGCGGCTGGCAAGGTTTCTTGAGCGGAGCAATGGAATGAAAAAGCTCCGCATTGGTGTTTTAGGATCGGGGAAGGGTTCCAATTTTCAGGCCATCGTGGAAGCGATGGAAGCAAAGGGGTTGGCCGTCGATGTGCGTCTGGTGCTTTCGGACGTTCCGGGCGCGGGAATTTTGCGGTTTGCCCGGGAGAAGGGGTTTGTTGCGCGGGAATTACCGCCTTCGCGTTTCAAAACTCGGCTGGATGCCGAGGTGGAGGCTCTGCTTTCGGTCTGGTTGCAGGAAGCGGGAGTGGAATTGGTGGTGCTGGCGGGTTACATGCGGATGGTCAAAGAGCCTCTGCTCGCGGCTTTTCCGGGGCGGATCGTGAATATTCACCCCTCTCTTTTGCCTCAGTTTCCAGGACTGGCGGCGTGGAGGCAGGCGTTGGATGCGAAAGTCTCGGTGACCGGCTGCACGGTCCATTGGGTGGATGCAGGGATGGATACGGGTCCCATCATCGCCCAGCGGGAGGTGCCTGTGCTCGAGGGGGACACGCCCGAAACGTTGCACGCCCGGATTCAAGTCGCGGAGCATGCCCTTTACCCCGAGGTGCTCGAGCGGCTGGCCGCGACTCTCGCTTAGGGAGAGTCGCGCGTCTGGAGCGGCGGGCGGAGCAGCGTTTGCGGATCCGGAGATTTTCGGAATTGCGGGGGGCGAACGTGCTGGCGAATGAGGAGCCACACCACCAGTGCGATCAGGAAAGTCCCGGCAAGCGCGGGCCAGCGTTTATTCGGCGGAGTCTTCATTGCCGACGGGGTTGAGGAGGCGAGCGAGGCGGGTTTTGAAACTCTCGGGGTCAAAATTCCTTTCAATGGTGCCGTCGTGGCAAATCGAGACCACGCCCGTTTCCTCGCTGACGACAATCACCACCGCATCCGTTTCCTCGCTCAACCCGAGTCCGGCTCTGTGGCGCAGCCCCAGATTTCGATCGAGATCGACTCTTTGACTGATGGGGAAAATACAGGCCCCGGCGAGAAGCCGATCTCCGCGTACGATGAGACCGCCGTCGTGGAGGGGGGTTTTGGGGTGAAAAATCGAGACCCCGAGCTCCACGCTCAGTTTGCTATCGAGCTCCACTCCGCTCTCGGCCCGGGAATCCAGGGGCAGATCGCGTTCGATTGCGAGAAGGGCGCCGAGTTGTCGGTTGGCGAGATCGAAGGTGAGTTCGCTGAGCACTTCGATGGTTTCCCGGTTTTGCTGGGAAAGGGAGAAAAGTTGGTTGGTTCCCAGGCTGGCTGCGAGTCGGCGCAGTTCCGGTTGAAAAATTACAACGATAGCGAAAAGCGCCAGGGTGGAAGCATTTCTGAGCAACCACTCCAAGACTTTCAGTTCGAGCATCTCGGAGAGAACCATCACGCCCAGAGCTCCCAGCACGAGGCTGACGGAGGTGCGTATGCCGCGGTTTTCCCGGAAACGAACCCAGCCTTGATGGATCAGAACCCACAGGACGGCGATTTCCAGCGCGTCGCGCCAGTGCGCCAGAGCCCACTGGAGGAAACTTCCGGCGCTCACGCGACTCCTCCCAGGATGGCTTCGGTCATCCGGAGCGAGTGCGCATTGGCCAAAACGTCATGGACCCGGATCAGGGAAGCTCCCCGGCTTCGGGAGTAGCTGGTGAGGGCGACGGTGGGCCAGAATCGGTCGTCCATGCGGGGCGACTCCAGCACTTTCCCCAAGAACGATTTTCTCGAAGTTCCGATTGCGAGCGGGCGTTTCCCTACGGAAAGCCGGGGAAGGGCGTGCAGGAGTTGGAGGTTGTGCTCCGGAGTTTTCCCAAAACCAATGCCCGGGTCCCACAAGAGCTGTTCGGGCCGAATGCCCTCGGATTCACAGCGGTGGAGGGTCGCTTCGAAAAAATCCCGCACTTCTGTGACGACATCGGTGTAGGAGGGGGATTTCTGCATCGTTTCCGGGTCGCCCTGCATGTGCATCACGATGGCTCCTGCTCGGGTCTCCCTGACGAGGGCGCGCATGGCGGGGTCCTGGAGTCCGGAGACATCGTTGATGATGGAGGCCCCAGCCTCGATCGCCCGGCGGGCGACAGCCTCCTTGCGAGTATCAATGGAGATCAATGCACTGCTGCTGGCGGCGAGTTCCTCAATGATGGGAATGACCCTGCTTAATTCCTCCGTCTCGGAAACCGGAGACGCCCCCGGGCGGGTTGATTCGCCTCCAATATCCAAAATGTCAGCGCCGGCGCGCTCCATCTGAAGGGCGTGCGCTACGGCCTCGGAGGGACGGATCCACGATCCGCCGTCGGAGAACGAGTCTGGAGTGACGTTGAGCACGCCCATGAGCAGGGCATGGTCGCTCAGATCCACAACTCGATTGGTGAGACTCCAAAGCATCGGAAAGAGGGCCTCCGGGAGAAAATCAGCGGGTTGAGCCGTTGCCGGAAGGGGTTCCGGTGTTTATCTCATGGGGGATGCAGACCGCAACCCCAGGGCTCCCTCCACTTCGAAATTCCGGAGCCACACCGGTGAACCCCTACGAAACGGACCGTTTGCGGAGTGAGTATTTGCTTTTTCACTACGGGAGCCCCGAGGAGATTCTGCCCTACCCCTTCGGTCCCAAGGAGGCCCTCGATTATGCTGTGCGGTGTGTTCTCGAGTGCGTGGATTTGCGGTTGGCGGCCGGCGGCCGGGCTCTGGATCTTGGGTGTGCCGTGGGGCGGTCGGCTTTTGAATTTTCCCGGGAGTGCGCGGAGGTGGTGGGGGTGGATTTTTCGCAAAGCTTCATCGACGCCGCGGAGACAATCCGGGTGTGTGGCAAGCTGGGGTATGAGCGTGTTGACGAAGGCCATTTGAGGACCTCTCTGGAGGCGCGTCTTCCCGGGGGCGCAAATCCCGAAAGGGTCCGCTTTGAGAGGGGGGATGCGATGGCGCTGAGGGAGGGACTCGGAGTCTTTGACGTTGTGCTGATGGCGAACCTGATCGATCGGTTATCGGATCCTCGCCGGTGTTTGGAGGGGTTGCGCGAGCGTGTGAAACCCGGGGGACAGTTGGTGATTACCTCCCCATACACTTGGATGGCGGAATACACGCAGGAGGAGGCTTGGTTGGGTGGGCGGGAAAGTGGTGGGAAGCGGTGCGGAACCCTCGATGGGTTGAAGGAGGTTTTGGGCGGGGCTTTTGAGTATGTTGGAAAGAAGGACTTGCCGTTCTTGATTCGTGAACACGCGCGGAAGTTTCAGTGGAGCGTTGCGGAGGCCTCGCTTTGGCGAAGGCGAGTGGGCTGAGACCTGGCGAGGACCGGGGGCTGATACACTCTGGCTTGCTCTCCGGGTCGAAGGCGTTTTAAGCCTTGCCGCTCGGAGAGCATGCCCTAGTCTCTCCCCGCAGACATTGCGTTTGCTTTTCGGGGTGTAGCTTAGCTTGGTAGAGCGCCTGGTTTGGGACCAGGAGGTCGTAGGTTCGAATCCTATCGCCCCGACCACATTTGACGGTGATCAGCGAGCTGAATTCAGTGTGAAAAACGGGGAGCCGGCTCGGGTCCCCCCCAAAAAAAGAGGGTAGTAAACGCCAACGGCGTTCCCCTAACGTCCCGCGAAACGCCCCCGCGTTTGCGTCTGCTTTCCGGAGTTATCCCATCCCTCATGAGCACCCCCGTCGTATTTCCTCAATCTGGAGAAAAATTGGTCTGTTCGCTGGCGGTTCTGCTTTGGCTGCCGGCGGCAGCAGCCTTGGGCGACGCTCCTAAGATCTCGTTCAATCGCGATATCCGGCCCATTCTTTCCGACAACTGTTTCTCCTGCCATGGTCCAGACAAAGGACATCGTAAGGGCGGATTGCGTCTGGATTCGCGCGAGGAGGCGCAAAAGCCCGGCAAAAGCGGGGAGATTGCCCTCAAACCGGGGGATGCGGAGGGCAGCGAGTTGATCAAGCGTGTGTTCAGCGGCGATGCCGACGAGTTAATGCCGCCGCCCGAGTCGCACAAGAAGCTGACCCCGGCCCAAAGAGAGACGCTGAGACGCTGGGTGATGCAAGGGGGGGAATACGAGCCGCATTGGGCCTATATTCCGCCGGTTCGGCGTCCGTATCCGGCGCACAAAAATTCGGCGTTGGTCCGGAATCCAATCGACGCCTTCATTCAGGAAAAGTTGGAGACCCACGGGATTCGCCCGTCCCGGGAGGCGGACCGGGGTGCTTTGCTGAGGCGTTTGAGTCTGGATCTGACGGGGTTACCTCCGACAGCGGACGAGCTTCTGGCCTTCGAGCGGGATGTCGACAACAACGCCTATTCGAGGCAGGTGGATCGCCTGTTGTCTTCCCCGCATTACGGCGAGCGGATGGCGAGCCATTGGCTCGATGTTGCCCGGTATGCCGACACCGTCGGGTTTCATGGCGACCAGAACATGAATGTTTGGGCCTACCGCGACTGGGTGGTGTCGAGCTTTAACGCGAATCAACCCTTTGATCAGTTTACGATCGAGCAGCTTGCCGGCGACCTGTTGCCCAATCCCACACCGGCGCAGTTGACGGCGACCTGTTTTAATCGTCTGAACATGGTCACAAGGGAGGGCGGGGCCCAGGCCAAAGAGTACCTCGCCAAGTACACGGCAGACCGCGTCCGGACCGTGGGAACGGCATGGCTTGGAAGCACTTTTGCGTGTGCGGAATGCCACGATCACAAGTTTGATCCAATCGCGACCCGGGATTTTTACTCCCTGGGTGCCTTTTTCGCCGACATCAAGCAATGGGGTGTCTACGCCCAGTACGGCTACATCCAGGAGCCGGAGCTTGTCGGGGTGAATAACGACCATCCGTTCCCCCCGGAGATCACGGTGGAAAGTCCGGCTTTACTCAAGCGGATGGCCTTCTTGGAAAATCAGATGCTCGAGGAGGCCAAGCAGGCTCCGGTGTCGGAAGCTGTGCTTGAGCCTTGGAGGCGGGAGGTGACGGCATTTTTGAAGATGGCCCCGGAGGGCTGGCAGCGCTTGGAGGGCTCGGTGGAGACTGAGGCGGCTGGGTCGGAGGCGGCGGGCAAGGCTGCGGCAAAACCGGTCAAAATGAAACTGGGGCTGCGACCGTCGGAAGGCTGGGTGGCCTCGGTTGTTCTCAATCTGGAGGCAGATCCCGCGCACCGAGGAATGATCACCCTTTCGGGCAAAGACACGACTGTCCGGACGAGTTTTCGGATGATTCGCGGAGGAAAACCGCAGCCCATCAAGATACGTCATGCAGTCGCAGATCGCTGGAAACCCAGCTTCAGCAATGGTTTCGAGGTGATCGGGGTTCAGAACGCATGGAGGACCCTGGGGCCGGACCAGCCGCACCAGGCGGTGTTTATTTTGGACACCCCTCTCCGTTTTGCGGCAGGTGACGTCTTGGAGGTGACGCTTGAAACGGGCGATTCCAAGGCGGTTTCGATGGATTTATGCAAAGTGAGCGCGGGCGTTTCCCCCCTGATCCCGGAGCACTTGAGCCGGACGCGCTTTCCGGAAGCGCTTCCCTCGAGCCGAGAAGGGCTGCGGCTGGCTTATTTGCGTTCGACGGGAATTGCGCCTGACTTTTTTTCGCGGGTCAAGGTGCTCGAGCGGAGCTGGCTAGAGTGTCGTGATGGAAAGACTCCGGTGCTTGTGACGAAGGCTGTGGAGAATCCGCTGACGGTTCGCGTGCTCCCCAGGGGGAACTGGATGGACGAGACCGGGACGGTTGTGTCGCCTGAAACCCCTGGATTTTTGCCAGCTCTCTTCGGAAATGGAGAGCGCAAGAGTCGTTTGGACCTGGCCCGGTGGTTGGTTTCGGACGTCAACCCGCTCACAGCCCGGGTGGTGATGAACCGGCTGTGGCGTCAGTTTTTTGGTGCGGGTCTCAGCGCGCAGACCGATGAGCTGGGATCGCAGGGGGAGCCTCCTTCCCACCCTGAATTGCTCGACTGGCTGGCCGTGGAATTTCGCGAGAAAGGTTGGGACGTGAAGCACATGGTGCGGTTGATCGTGAGTAGCCACACCTATCGTCAGTCGGCGCAGCTGCGCAGCGAGCTTCGGGAGATCGATCCCGCCAACCGCTTGCTCGCCAGCCAGAACCCGCGCCGTTTGGAGGCGGAGGCTGTCCGTGACAATGCCTTGGCGATCGCCGGGTTATTGAATCGCGATTTGGGTGGGCCGCCTGCAAAGCCCTATCAACCGGCGGGGTATTATCAGGCGCTCCAATTCCCGGGACGCGATTACGTG
>JBANFR010000100.1:0-13072 GCA_037975925.1 Verrucomicrobiota bacterium | reverse complement strand
CCACGTCCGCCCCCCTCAAAATCCTGTCGCCCGCTCCCAAAAATTGAGGCAAACACCCGTCGTACGGCCTCCGCTGCCGGTTTCCCGGCCGCTTCGGCTCCATTCCACACTCCAACCCCCGGTTTCCCCAATGGTCCCCATGAAATGGTTCCCCATCCTCCCCGCCATCGCCCTCATCGTGTCCGCAACGGCGCATGCCGCTTCCCCGATTCCAGACGAGCTCCGAACCAACGGTTTCGCGCTCGGAACCCAATCTTACACCTTCCGTAAGTTCACCCTCGAGGAAGCCTGCGCAAAAACGGCCTCCGCAGGGCTCAAAACCACCGAACTCTACCCCGGCCAGACCATCTCCGCAGAGATCCCGGAAAAAGTCGGCCCAGCCGCATCCCCCAAGGCCCAAGACGCCATCAAGGAAATCCTGAAGAAAAACGGCGTCCAAGCCGTCGCCTTCGGCGTCACCGGGATTCCGAACAACGACGACGGTGCCAGAAAAGTGTTCGAGTTCGCCAAAGGCCTCGGAATCCGCGTCATCGTCACCGAAAGCGCCGACGCCATCGACGTCATCGAGCGCATGGTCAAGGAGTTCGATATCCAGGTGGGCTTCCACAACCACCCCCGCAGACCCGATAACCCCAACTACAAAGTCTGGGACCCGAATTACATCCTCGAACTCACCAAAGGCCGCGACGCCCGCATCGGCTGCACCGCAGACGTCGGACATTGGACCAACTCCGGGCTCTCTGCGGCCGATTCCATCCGACTTCTGAAGGACCGCGTCCTCTCAAGCCACTTCAAGGACATCGCTCAGGGGGGGACATCCGTGGTCCGGCCGGGTACGGGACGTGCCAACCTGACCGAGGCCCTCAAGGCGCTCCAGGAAGTCGGATTCAAGGGACCGATTTCGATCGAGCACGAGGCGAACTGGGACGACAATCTCCCGGACGTCGTGTCCTACGTGGAATTTGTGAAAGCATTCCGCAAATAGCCCCTTCAGCGCAGTTTCAAAAGCCAAGCGGCTTCCCTTAGGGGGGGCCGCTTTTTTTTGGCGGAAAAGACCGAGGCATCCACCGCGACCCCGAGCCCGGGGCGGCCGCCAATTCCACGGCGCTCTGCTCGCCCTCTTTCGGCGGACAGCGTCCCCTTCGAAGAGAGGCCCCCAGGATTCGGAGCGTCTACTTCTCGCCCTCCCCGATCGAGGGAACGCCATCTTTATTCCCGGGGTTTTGCTCTTGCGGTGCCCTCCGCTGGTTTTGTTCCTCGGCCCGGCGCTGCTGAACCCATTCGAAAACGCGATCTCGCACCTTCAGGCGGGCTTCCCAGAGGTTTGACTGTCTCTGCTGCAAAATCGCCCGCAGACTGTCACGCCAGAGATAGGTGGCGCAGACCACAATCAGCACCAAGCCAAACACCAGCCGCAACCTCTCCAACGATGGATTGGTATCCTTCATCAAAGCCCGGAACGGACCGACAGACTCCTAGAAGCCCACTTTGGACAACTCATTGTCGAGCAACATCTGAAAAGTGGGGATATCCTGCTGCGGAGGACGATACGCAGGAGAAGGAGGAACCATCCCGAGCCTTCCGGTCTGGTCCAGATACCACTGCGCTACCTCGCCATCGCTGAAGGTGACGCTTCCGCTCACCATCGCCCCGGGACGCGTCAGAGTGTCCACTTTTACCTGAACCGATCCTGCGGGAGCTCCAGGCTGAGGGGCCTCGCCCGACTCCGCTCCCGCCTCTTGGGGAGGCACCATCGGCTCGGCCGGTTTCACGGGTTCCGGCACGGCGGTTTCCTTTGGAAGCAGTTTGAGGTCGTCCACCAGCATCCTCGCTTCCATGTAGGTCATCCGAATCTCAAACTCGGTGCCTAAGCGATCCTGGATCTGCGCCAGAGTGAGTCCTTCGGAAATCCAGCCTGCCACTCGGTTCTTCTGCTCTTGGGTCAACTGCATAAATGACTGGGATGCTAGTGCCGAATTTTCAAACGCGCCAGTTTCCAAAATCGGCGCCGCAAGCCGGCGCTCACCACCCCTTGCCCTCTTCAAACACGGCACGCACCGCCTCCGAGGTCAGCGGAGGTTGCGCCGTGTAGTCCCGCAGGGGACGACTCAGGGGCCCCACCGCCGACGCACCAAAAACGGCCTCCCCCACCTTGCCCTCACTGCGGATTTCCAATTCCGGCTCCGACTGCCCCGACTGGAAACGCAACACGAGCGGATCCACCCGCAAAGCCTTTCCTGCAACCCCTCCCCCCACGGTCAGCCGGATGTCCCCCTTCAAGTCGGGTTTGGCGACGGTCCCCCCGATTTGGAGGTCCAATTTGGCAGTGCCCTCCGTCCCTGCAAATCGGGTTGTCTCGGGGGAACTCACCCGAACCTGCAATTTTGCGTTCCGCAAAAAAATCGGTCCCGGCTCCATCACCAGACGGCGCCCCGCCGGAGCCTCGGCCCAGAATCCCCGCAGGTCCGGAACCGCCGAGATTTCCAAGCCGTTCACAGCCACCTCGCCGGAAAGACGGAGTTCGGGCAACAGCCCCGACACCCGCCAGTCCGAACGTCCCACCGCCGCCACGCCCAAAGCTCTGGGAGTGGCTCCCGGTTTGGGAAAAGCCTCGGGAAAATGCAACCCGCCGAGGTTTTCCCAACGGGCTTGAGCGCACTCCACTTGAAGAGAAAGAGTCGGCCCTTTGGGGTCATCTTTCCATTCCAGCTCGCCGGCGCCCTGGTAGCGACCAGAACCGACCGTCCACCCCAACTCAGACGCCTTCAGCGAGCGGCCACGCCATTCCAACTTCCCAGAAAAATCGTGCGCCATTCCAAACGCCACAGGCCAGCCCCCTCCACGGAAAGTCAACGCCCCTTCCCCCTTGAGATCCCGCAGAGTTCCCTGCGAAACCCAGTCTCCAGAGAGCTCCCCTTTCCAGCCCGCAGGCATGCCCGGCAGTCGCCCCAACTCCGAAAGGGTCAAACCGTCCGCGTGCAAGCTCATCTCCAAAGGCAAATCCAAGCTCAACACCTGCGACCAATCGACCGACGGCCATCGCCTCCAAAGCGCCTCCGGAAGCAAAAGACTCCCCTCCAAGGCCACCCGGTTTTCCTGCAAAAATTGGCCCTTCTCCAAGCGAACCCCCTGTTTGTCAAAAACGAGTCGGGTGCGCAAAGAAACCCGCTCATCCCCCACCTGAAGCAACTCCAACTCAACCCCGCCCACCCCGTATTTCCCTTCTACACGCCCCTGCAACGGCCGCGGCCAACTCCCCCTGGGCTTCATCGGGCGCACCCCCTCAAAACTCGCAGAAATATGCCCCTCGTAGTCGACGGAAGATCCTCGCCCCTTCCACTCGCCTCGGGCCTCCCCGGCGAAAGGCTCCGAAACCAGCGGGGGCTGAAACAAATCCGCATAATTCGCCAAATCCCCGACCGAGGCCCGCAGCTCCCCCTGGTACCACCAGGCATCCCCCACGTGAATCACTCCCTTCGCCCGCACCGAATCAGCCCGGTTCACCAACTCAGCATTCAGCACGCGAATATCCGCTCCCTCCAACTTCACGGCCGCATTGAGTTCCTCAATCGGGGCATTGCGCCACTTCAACTTGGAACCCGTCACAATCAGCGCACCTCCCAGCACCCCGGCCTGACTCCGGATGGCCCCGTCCACCGTCAAACCTCCCGCCGTATACTTGAACTCCGGCAAAAGCAGTGCGGACAGCTCCGTCAAATCGCCAATCCTCGCCGTCACATTCATTCCAAAATCCGCCTTCCACCACGGCTGCCCCCCACCGGGCCACTGCATGTCTCCATGAATCTCCAAAAGATTGTGTCCCTGTTGCAGCGAAAACTCCGGGATCTGCACCCGCCGCTCCAGCAGGGACGCACCCACCACGAGGGAATCCCACTGACGCGACTCCCATTGAAAATGACGCGCCTCCAAGCGCAGCGTCGCGGTCCCACGATCGGGAAAGCTCGGCGACCCCCGAAAGCTGAACTTCCCCTCCTCCAAAGTCCCCCCTGCCGCCTCGGTCACCCCCCAGAAAGCAGCCAGAGGCGCCACTCCAATTTTTGAAAACGTTCCGCTCGCCTCCAGAGGAGCGCTGTCCGAACCCGGAACCGCCTGACCGTGCACCCGCAACTCGCCCCCAAAAGCCCGGGCATGCATTTCAAGATCCACTCTCCCAGAACCCACCGCCTTCAGATCCGCAACCAAACTCACCACCTCCATCCCATCCATCAACTTCACATCTCCGAGCTGAAGGCGCGTCCCTTGAAGCGCCGTCCGTCCCGAGACGTCCCGAAAACTCCGTTCCCAACCCGAAGTTTTCCACTCCACCTTCGCCGCCTTCAGGGTCCCCGGCGCCAACTCGCTCAGTATCGCCTCTGCCTGCTCGACTTTGACCGAAGTCGAAGGGGATTCCACCTCCCACTGGCTAATCCCAATCTCCATCCTGGCCGGAAGAGGCATGGGCAGAGGACTCCCCAGCCTTTGCAAGAAGAGCGCCCCAGCTATTCCCCGCCTCGGCTCCGTGCGCAAAGTCCAGCGTACCCGCACCCCCTTCGCCCCCAACACATCCCAAAACCGCGCCCCGGAGGAACGCGGCAATAAGTTCGCCCATTCCCAGCGCGCTTCCACCCGCTCCGCATCCGCCCTCAAAATCCCCCCCAAAACGTCCGGTAAATCCACGCGAACCCCGCGGAGAACCAAAGGTTCCCAGACCGATCCCTCCATCTCACCCACCCGCAACACTCCCCCCTGGCGCAAGATCTCCTCCTGCAGGACCACCCAAACTGCCCCACGAAAAACCGGGGGAATCAGAAGCAACCCGCAAATGAGAAGCATACCGCCCCCCCATCGGAGCAACCGCCGCTTCGAGCGGGAACGAACAGGAGGCGTGGATACGGGAGATGCGGGAGCCGGGGTGGACACGGAAAACACTGGGTTAAGAATGGAAGGGCTGGATCGTTTCCAGAAGGGATCACGCTACGCCAAATCCCCAAAAAACGGCAGGCTGCAAATGCACCTCTTTTGAGGATTCCGACTCCCCACCCATCCCGCTTGCTTTTATAGGTGGCAGAATGTCCTCCACTATCCGCATTCTCTGCGTCGGCGCCGGTCACATGGGCCGCTCCCACGCTCTCGCCTACCACCAAATCGAGGGTTTCGAAATCGCCGGCATCGTCACGCGCTCGGCCGAATCCCGCGCGAAACTCAATGCCGAACTCGGAGGCCATTACCCCGAATTTTCTGACTACGAAGAAGCCCTCCGGATCACCAAACCGGACGCCGTCTCTATCTCCACCTATCCCGACACACACGCCAGCTACGCCGAGGCGGCATTTGACGCCGGATGCCACGTGTTTATCGAAAAACCCTTGGCGGAATCAGTGCCCATGGCCGAACGCATCGTTGCCAAAGCCAAAGCCACCGGCCGAAAACTGGTCATCGGCTACATTCTGCGCCACCACCCCAGCTGGATCCGCTTTATCGAAATCGCACGGACCCTCGGAAAACCGCTGGTCATGCGCATGAACCTCAATCAACAAAGCTCCGGAGCCGCCTGGAAAACCCATCAGGCGCTTATGCAGTCCCTCCCGCCCATCGTCGATTGCGGAGTCCATTACGTGGATGTCATGTGTCAAATGACAGGGGCAAAACCAGTCCGCGTCTCCGGAATCGGAGCCCGGCTGACAGACGAACTCCCCGAGGGCAGACTCAACTACGGCCAACTCCAGGTCACCTTCGACGACGGTTCCGTCGGCTGGTACGAGGCCGGTTGGGGACCGATGATGAGCGAGGTCGCCTTCTTCGTCAAAGACGTCGTCGGCCCGAAGGGTTGCGTCTCAATTGTGGCCGACAAGGCCGCCGCCGCAGGACAAAGCGCCAATGTGGATGCCCACACCCAAACGCAATCCCTTCTCCTCCACCACGCAGCACTCAACGCCGAAGGCGAATTCGTGAAAGCTGACGAAACCATCCGTCTCGACGACGAACCCAACCACGACGCCCTCTGTTACCGCGAGCAGCAATACTTCCTGCACGCCATCCGGGAGAATCTCGACCTCACCAGCCACATGGACGATGCGCTCCACTCCATGCGGATCGTGGTCGCCGCGGACGAAAGTTTCCGCACCGGCCGCTCCATCGACCTGTAAACCCAAAATCCTCGCCCCTCCCGAACCTCCCTCCTTGGGAGGCTCGGGGCGTAGGAGGGGTTGCCCTCGCCGCTACTCCACAAACTCCAGTTCCACCGGCGCGGGAATCAAACCGGCCGCGTGGGCGCGGCCCAAAAACTCGCGAATCGCTAAGCGCCCCCGGTCCCCGTAGTCCAACGTGTAATCGTTGACGTACATGCCGATAAAGCGGTCCGCCAGGGGCTCGTCCATCCCACGGGCCAGCGGCATCGAGTGCGCCACTCCAGCCTGACGGTGCTCCAAGCCGTATCGGATGCTCTCCCGAAGCACCCCGTTAATCTCACTCCTCTCCTCCGGAGTAAAATCCTTGCGAATCACGTTGCCTCCCAGAGGCAGAGGCAAGCCCGTCTCCGCCTTCCACCACTCCCCAAGGTCGAGCACCTTCTCAAACCCCTCCTGTCGGTAGGTCAATTGCCCCTCGTGGATGATTAATCCCACCTCCGCTTTCCCCGATCGCACTGCCCCAAAAATTTCGTCAAACGGGACGACCACGTGGTTGGCCTCGCCGAGGTATAGCCGAAGGCTCAGATAAGCACTCGTCATCAGCCCGGGAACCGCAATCGTTTTGCCTCGCAGCCACTCCCTGAGTGCCTCGGCATCCTGGGGAAATTCCACCCCCTCATTCACCACCAGCATCGGGCCATACCCATCCCCCATGCTCGCCCCGCAAGGGAGCAATGCGTACCGATCCAGCACATAAGCGTAAGCGTGAATCGAGATCGCTGAAACCGCCAACTCTCCACGCGTCGCCCGCTCGTTTAGCGTCTGGATGTCCTCCAGAAGGTGCCGAAAACTCCAACCCCGCGTGTCAATTTTGCCCTCAGCAAGGGCATAAAACATAAATGCGTCATCGGGGTCAGGAGAGTGTCCAAGAGAAAGAGCTTCCGTGCGGGCCATAGGCCTTCACCCAGAGCCAAAAGCCCGCCGGGCAAAAGAAAAAACCGACTTACATCGGTTGCTGCTGCGTCAAACAGTGAAAAGCTCCCAACCCCCAAATCAGCTCCCGGCAATCAATCGGCACCACCAGACGGCCAGGAAAAGCACGCTCCAGTACCGATACCGCCTCGGAATCCCGTGGATCGCTGAACACCGGCAGCAACACGACCCGATTCCCAATGTAAAAGTTCGCGTAACTGGCAGGCAACCGGAGCCCCTCCCTCTCGATTTTGGACGGCATCGGCAGCGCCCGTACCTCCAAGGGCGTCCCGTCCTCCACAGACATCCCTTGCAACGCGTCCCAATTCTCCCTCAAGGGACCGTAGTTGCGATCCCCCTCGTCCTCCTCCACCACCGTCACAACCGTCGTCCGGCTCACAAACCGGGTCAAATCGTCAATGTGGCCGTCCGTGTCGTCCCCCTCAATCCCATCCCCAAGCCACAAGATCTTGGAGACCCCCAAATAACCGCGCAGATGATCCTCGATCTGGGACTGGGTCATTTCCGGATTCCGGTTCGGATTGAGCAGGCAGCTCGTGGTCGTCAACAGGGTCCCCGCCCCATTCACCTCAATCGATCCCCCTTCCAAAATCATCGACGGTTCGTACACCGGCAACCCCAGCACCTCCGCCACCCGCAACGGAACCGCATCATCCAAATCACAAGGCGGATACTTCCCCCCCCACGCATTGTAAGCCCAGTCCACAATCACCGTGTCGGAGGGGTCCTGACGCTTCAAAAAAATGGGCCCGTGGTCGCGACACCAAGGCTCGTAGGCCGGATGACGATAAAAACGGACATGGCCATCCCGCGCACCGTGCCGAACGATCTGCCGCCGCGCCTCCGCCTCATGCGCCGCATCCCACACGTTGATGCACACCGGCTCGGAATCCGCCAGCGCATCGACCATTCGGGCAAACGTGGGCATCACCCTCTCGTAAGCATCCGGAAAAGAAATCCCCTCCGGCCGCGGCCACGACATCCACGTCGCCGCATGCAACTCCCATTCCGCCGGCATCCGATACCCCAGTCCCCCCGGCATGACCCCTTCCCTTCCTCGGCGCTCAAACATCGTTCCCCTCCAAAAACCGTTGGTCCAATCCCTCGTACGCATCAATCCGGCGATCCCTAAAAAATGGCCAGTGCGTCCGCTGCGTGTCCAATGCCTGCAAATCAAGCTCCACGACGAGGATTTCTTCCAAATCCACAGACGCCTTCGCCATGATTCGACCCGACGGATCCGCCACAAAACTCTGGCCCCAAAACTGCAGACCAGGCCCGCCATCCGGCGCTTCGTGACCCACCCGATTCGGCACCGCGACGTAGCAACCGTTCGCAACCGCATGCCCGCGCTGAATCGTCTCCCAGGCACCGTGCTGGCGCTCCCCGTACTGCTCCCTCTCGGACGGATGCCAACCGATCGCCGTCGGATAAAACAAAATCTCGGCCCCCCTCAACGCCGTCAACCGGGCCGCCTCGGGGTACCACTGGTCCCAGCAAATGCACACGCCGATCTTTGCGTAGCGGGTCTTCCAGGCCCGAAACCCCAAATCACCCGGCGTAAAATAGAACTTCTCGTAAAACAAAGGGTCATCCGGGATGTGCATCTTCCGGTACTTACCGAGATACGCGCCATCCGCATCAATGATCGCCGCCGTGTTGTGGTAGAGCCCGGCGGTGCGCCTCTCAAAAAGAGAAGCCACAATCACCACCTCAAGCTCCTTCGCCAGAGCACCCAAAGCTTCAGTACTCGGCCCGGGAATCTCCTCCGCCAGCTCAAAATACTTGTGGTCCTCCACTTGGCAAAAGTACTGCGAAGTAAAAAGCTCCTGCAGACAAATAATTTGTGCGCCGCGAGCCGCCGCCTCGCGCGTCCGCTCCATCGCTTTCAAAAGGTTCTCCTTCGGGTCGGCGGAGCAGCTCATCTGCACCAGCCCAACCTTCACAGTTCTCGGTAATTGGGACATAGGGCTCTGGAATAAAAAAAGGGGGCCCGCCTGCTTTCGCCCGCGAGCCCGCCCCCGAAACTTTCACAACCGACTCCCGTGTCGATCAGAAAGCCCGCATCGATTGCAACAAAACGGTTACGGAGCAGCCTGAACCGTCACGCTCTCCACGACGATCCGCTCCACCGGCTTGCTCGCTTCCCCCCGCCCACTCGAGGCGACAGGAGTGTTCCCAATCTTCATCAATACGTCCTCACCTTTCACCAGCTTGCCGAAGGCCGTGTACTGCCCGTCGAGGTGAGAAACAGTGTCCAAACAGATGAAAAATTGCGAACCGGCGGAATCCGGATCCGCGCTGCGTGCCATCGAAAGCACACCCCGCTCGTGCTTCTTGGCGTTGAACTCGGCCTTGATCTTGTAGCCCGGCCCTCCAGTGCCAAAACGCGCCTCATTCGCCACGTCCTTGGTCAAGGGATCGCCCCCCTGAATCATGAAACCTTTGATGATCCGGTGAAAAGCCGTGCCATTGTAAAATCCCTCCCGCGCGAGCTTTTTGAAATTTTCCACCGTCTTCGGCGCAACATCAGACCAGAATTCCACCGTCATTTCCCCCTTGGAGGTCTTGATCACGGCAACCTCCTTCGCAGCTGCGCCCGGCGCCGCCGGAGTCTGAGCGGAGGAGGTCAAAACCGAACCCACCATGAAGGCGGCCATCGAGGAGAGGAGGAACATTTTCGACATAGGCCCGCTGGATAACCCCGATCCACACGTTCTGTCACGCGGAGATTCCCCTCCCCCCACGGGGCCGCTAAGGTGCCCCTCCAATGGAAGACATTCGAATCATCCTCAAAACCTCCCGCGGGACCATCGAAGGCACGATTTTCGCCTCCAAAGTCCCCATCACCGCCGCCAACTTCCTGAACCTCGCCCAACGAGGCTTCTATAACGGCATCACCTTCCACAGAGTCATCAAAGACTTCATGATCCAGGGCGGCGATCCCACCGGCACCGGAAGCGGCGGCCCCGGTTACCGTTTCCCCGACGAGATCCACAAGTCCCTCAAACACACCAAGCCCGGCATCTTTTCCATGGCGAATGCCGGCCCAAACACCAACGGAAGCCAATTCTTCATCACCCACGTCCCAACCCCCTGGCTGGACGGCAAACATGCCGTATTCGGCGAGGTCACCCAAGGAATCGAGGTCGTAAACTCCATTCGTCAGGGAGACAAAATCGAATCGATTGAAATCCTCGACTCTCCCGAAGCCCTGTTCGAATCAGAGAAATCCCTCGTCGCTGCTTGGAATAAAACCCTCAAGTAAAAAAGGTTTTATAGAAAAGAAGCACCCCAACAAGGGAGTGCTTCTTTTCGGTTCTCACGAACACCTCAGAAATGCGGACGAGGTGAAAAACGGTACCGTTCGCTAGAACGCACCAGCGACAGGGCCCTCACGGTGACAGAAACCGCGCAGCAGGTCGCGCAGCCGCGTTAAAAAGGCACGTCGTCGCCGTCAACGTCCAAGTCGGGATCAACAGGCTTCCGCACCACGCTGGGACGCGGGGCGGACCGTTGAAACTGAGGACGAGCCCCTCCCTCTTCCCGATCCCCACCCGGAGCGCCTCCGCCCTCACGACTGCCAAGCAGTTGCAAAGTCTCTCCCACCACACGCATTTTAGAGCGTTTCTGCCCCGTTTGCTTGTCGTCCCAAGTGTCCAACTTGAGGCGCCCCTCGATGTACACGGGACGCCCCTTTTTTAAAAACTCTCCGGCAATCTCAGCCTGACGCCCCCACAACTCGACATCCACAAACGTCGTCTCCTCACGCTTTTCCCCTTGGTCACTCGAGTACACCCGGTTGATCGCAAGGCCGATATCGGCCACAGCAGTCCCTTTCGGCGTGTACTTGATTTCGGGGTCCCGAGTTAGGTTCCCCATGAGCATCACCTTATTGAGGTTTG
Organism: Verrucomicrobiota bacterium; assembly: GCA_037975925.1. Taxonomy (GTDB): domain Bacteria; phylum Verrucomicrobiota; class Verrucomicrobiia; order Chthoniobacterales; family Chthoniobacteraceae; genus Chth-196. The sequence continues at coordinate 2,046 of JBANFR010000100.1, read as the reverse complement.
GCATAAGATTTTGAACTTCCTCTTGTTCAGCTCCGTGGGAGCCTCCCCCCACTCAGGCAAAGGAAACTCTCAAACGGTTTAGGCCGCCTTCTTGAAACTAATTCTGAGGTAATGCTGACGATACACGTCTTCGTCCAGCTTGAGTTTTGATTGAAATCCCTCGAGAGCAGCAGGATCCAGCTGAAAAATGAAATTTGCGTAGTAGCCACTCTTCAATTCCCCCGCCGCGTAACTGAACTGACGGGTGCCCATTTTTTGGACCTGTTCCACAACAGCCCCAGCCTTCTTAAACTCCCCCTCCAAGCGCTCAATGATCTCTTTGGCGCCCTCTTCATTGCCATTCACGTTTAAAATCAACAGTCCTTCGTAACGGTTCTTCATCGCTTGTAAATTTGAGTCAGCCGTTCTGATGCGGATCGCGCCTCGGGTCAATTAAAAGCGTTCATCGCTTTCTCTAATCCATCGGTTTGGGCCACGCGAATGGACTCCTCTGCACGCTCCAGAAGCTCTTCGAGTCGCTCCAATTCATCCTTGCGAAATTTCCCCAAAACGTGCCCCACCGCTTCACCCGGGGCCGAACCCCCAATTCCCAATCTCAGCCGCGCCACAGCCTCGGTTCCGAGCTGCTGGAGAATAGAACGCAACCCATTGTGCCCTCCGGAGGAACCTGCCGCCCGCCACCGGATCCGCCCCAATCCAAGAGCCATGTCATCCAAAACCACCAACACAGATTCCACCGGGATCTTGTAAAATCGCATGACAGCACTCACCGCCTCGCCGCTGAGGTTCATATACGTTTGAGGCTTCACCAAAAGCACTCCGTCCACCTGGGTCACCAAGGCATTCCACGTTTTCTCCCGTCGCCATTCACCCCGGCGCATCGCTATGCGATCCAGCAGCATAAACCCGATATTATGGCGCGTGGCCGCGTACTCCGGGCCTGGATTTCCGAGCCCCACGATCAGCCGATACCTTGCGTTCATCGATGTGCGTTGAATCTAACCCTGCGATTCGAATCCTTGTCGATCAGAGGCGAGCCCGCCGTCCTCCCCCGCAAAAAAAAACCGCCTCTGGAAACCAGAGGCGGCTTTTTCAAGATTCTCAAGCCTACTTCTTCTCAGCATCCACCTTCTTTTCGCGGATCACTTCAGGCTGAGATGCAGCCCCTTCCGCCGCGACCACCTCACCCGTGGTAGGAGGCGCGATCCGCAGGACTGTAATGTCCCCGTCACCACGGTAACTCACGCCCGCAGGGAGCTGCAAATCGCGCAGATGAATAGACTGATCCACGTTCAAAGCGGAGACATCGACGCGAATGATTTCTGGCAAGTCCTTCGGGAGACACTCCACTTCCACACTGTGCAGAAGCATCACCAAAAGGCCCCCGTAAGTCTTCACCCCAACGGCTTCCCCGACGGCTTCCACTGTAACGTGCGCGTGGATTTTCTCGTCTTCGTTCACCGCGTGGAAATCAACATGCAGGACGTTGCGTCGAACCGGGTCGTGCTGGACCTCTTGGATCAGAGCAAGTTTGCTTGACTGCCCCTCAGCTCCAGAGATCTGCAACTCCACCAAGATCTGTTCTCCGCTAGCGTGCGCCAGCACTTCAGAAAACTCACGAGCCACCAACTCCAAATTCATTGCGGGGACCGTCGCACCATAGATGACGGCCGGAACTTTGCCCTGAGCCCTGATTTTATTCACTGAGATGCGGCCTCCACCAACACGGGTCTGCGCCGAGAGTTTAATTTGCTTTGCCATAATCTATTTACACCTTCTCGTTTTTGCTGATTTCAAAAAGTGAACTGACGGATTCGTCGTCGTGGATCCGCTTGATCCCCTCGCCCAGAAGTTCCGAGATGCACAGAACGCTCAACCGAACGCCTGGCACGGAACGCACCGGCACGCTGTTTGTGGTGATCAACTCTTGGAGGTCCGAATGCAACAACCGCTCGATCCCAAGATCCGAGAGAACCGCGTGACTCACACAAGCAATCACTCCGCGAGCGCCACGCTCTTTCAAGATTTTCGCGGCGCTGGTGAGAG
>JBANFR010000099.1:0-13148 GCA_037975925.1 Verrucomicrobiota bacterium | reverse complement strand
AGCCCATTCACGACGACTTGGTTGGAGCGCAGCAGGGTCGCAAAAGAGCCCCGGGAACGGAGGGTGTGTGCGAAGGTTTCGTACACCTCCTGACGGGCAGCCACCTTCATGCTGTCATCGAAGTGGCGGTGTTTGTCGGTGGGGAAATCAAAGAAATCGAGCCGGTCCATGCCGAGCCATTGAGGCAGGAATCCGGAGAGAAAGGCCTGAAAGCGGTCGCTTGCGATCATGCGGTCGATTTGCTGTTGGAGCACGGCCGGGGTCCGCAGTTGGCCCTGTTTGGCGAGGGTCAGCAGCGCCTCATCGGGCGGGGCGCTCCACAGGAAATAGGCGAGCCGATTGGCCAGTTCGATGTCGGTGATGAGATGGGGTTTTTCGGCCGTACCATCCTCAGCGAGATACAGGAAGGGCGGCGAAGCGAGCACGATGGAGAGGACGCGGGTGAGCGCCGCCTCAAAGCGGTCCCCGTGCGCGACGCGCTGTTCAAAAAGGGAAACCAGACGGTCGAGATATTCCTTGTCGGGTTCGACGCCCCGGAACGCTTTTTGGGCAAAGCGTTCGAGCACCTCCCGGGCTCCCTGGGCATCGGAACGCGAGGTCAGCAGCGAGACCGGCGCAGGCGTCCCGGGTTTGGGGGGCAGCGGTCCTTCGATCTCCGTCCAGTCCACCCAGATCATCGGAATGGGGGCGTGCCCGGTTTCAGCGACCGCTTCCTTCACCCAGTCGTTGTCGGTGCCCCGTTTGGTGCGGCGTTTTTCGCGAATCGAAAAGGTCCGGTTCGGTTCGCTGCCGACCCGGACTTTGACCTCCAAAATTTGGGGTTGAGCAAGGGTGCCGGTCACCTCGTGGGTGCTGACCAGATCGAAGTTGTCCAAGCCTCCCCGATGAACGCCAAATTGGACAAAGCGCCGGTGCCAGGGCGCATCGTCGGCAGCTGCAATGCGGTAGCGGTAGACATATTCTCCCGGGGGCCAGGCATCCGGGATTCTGTGCCCCTCCTGGTTGTGGACCAGGTGCGATCCGAGGTAGACGCCACTCTCCGTCTGAGGACGTTTGTAGTAGTCCTCGATGGCCTCGGCGTTGTTTTTACCGGCTCTCCCAAAAAAGGTGATCGAACTGGCGTCATTGTAGCCGAAGTCCTTCGTCGCGGGTTTTCCAAGAAGACGATGCCATTCGGTGTAGTAAGCCGCCTTGAAATCCCCGCGCTGTCCCATGCGCTGGGTGATATCTTGCACAGTAGCAGCGTGCTCGGGGAGCCGGGCCATCTCGTCGATTTGAGCCATCCACTGCTGGTACTTGGAGAAGGCGGAGCGATGTTGCTCGAGGAGGACATTCTGCCGCTTGTTGACGAACTCCTCGGAATCCCGGTGGTATTTCTGAATTTGGGATTTGGCCTTTTCGCGGATCAGAGCCTCCTCCACGGCCTTTTTGCCGAGGGCGAGGTAGCTCTCAAACTGGCTGCTCGAAATGCCCAGAGCATTGCCCACCGTATCGAAAGTGTCGGCGCTGCCGTCCTGCGGCAGTTCGGTCACATCCACCGTGACTCCGAGCAGGTCGCGCACGGTGTTCTGGTATTCGCGTTTGTTGAGGCGCCGCAGCGTGAGCTTGCCGCCACTATCGCCCAGGGACTTGCGCGCCACCATGAGAGTTTCGGCGAGGGCTCCGAGAAAGTTCGCTTTGAGTTCGCGGGTGGGTTGCTTGGATTTTTCCGGGGGCATTTCTCCGGAATTCATCTGGTTGAGCACCTTCTGCCAGAGATCCGCCGTGGGCACCGAATCGATGCGCAGCGAAAGGTTGTCGAGACGGACCTCCCCCTTCGCCTTTTCGGCATTGTGGCATTCCAAACAGTATTCCTTGAGGAAAGCCTGAGGATTGCCGGGGAGTTGCGCAACAACCCCCGTGCCGGCGCAATGGGCGACGTCACCGGCGAGGACGAAAAAAATGATCGAGAGCAGACGAGGCGACAGACGGGCGGTTTTCATGCCAAGAGTCGAAGTGCGGGTCAGGCGGAGAACAACTGGGAGAGGGTTCCGGTCGAATCGCCGTGGGATGGAACGTCCACACCCAGGCCCTGCATGAGGGTGAGCCACAGATTGCACAGTGGAGTCTGCTTGGCAGCCAACACGAGGTGGCGTCCGTGTTTTACCCCGGCACCGCCTCCGGCGAGAATGGTGGGGCAGTTGTCGAGGGAATGCGTGCTGCGGATGTTGCTCCCAAAGGACAGCGAGACGTGATCGAGCAGTGAAGAGCCGTCCGCTTCCTTGGCGGCGAGAAGCTTGTCGAGGAATTCAGCCAGCAACTCGCTCATTTTCACGTCGCGTTTCTGCGAGGCCTCCATGCGCGAACCCGGCCCATAATGGCTGATGTCGTGAGGGTGGTAGTCGATGTCGAGCGCCTTGCACAAATTCCAGTGGGGCTGACGGTAAGTGATGACCCGGGTGGAGTCGGTGCGCAGAGCGGCGATCATGAGGTCGTGCATGATCCGGGTTTCTTCCACCCCGTTGAGCGTTTCGCCGGGCGGCTGGACTCCGGGCGCAGGTTTGGGCCGGTTCATCCAGGAGGCTTCTTTGGAGAGGCGCGTCTCAATCGCCCGGATGGATTCAAAGTACTCCTCCATCTTCCGGCGATCCTCGGTGGAAAGTTTGCGATCGAGCGCCTTGGCCTGGACGAGCACGGTGTCGAGGACGCTGCGATTTTCGGCGAGCTGCCGCTGGCGTTCTTCAAGGGAGGTTTCCTCGGCGCCGAAGAGGCGTTGGAACACGGCGAGTGGTTTTTCGATCCCGGCGATGGGTTTGCCCTGCCGGTTCCACGCGAGGGACAGGCCCGGTCCGTGCCCGCTCTCCTTGTTGTCCGCGCTGTTGAGCTGGAGGGAATCAAAGCGCGTCTGTTTTCCAAACTGCTCCGCAACGACCTGATCCGCGGAAACGCTGTTGAAAAAATTCAGCCCCGGAACGGCATACCGGTTGGCTCCGGTGAGGTAAAAGGTGCTGCCCCAGTGGCCTTCATTCGAGAACTTGTTGGACAAACCCTGGATGACGGTGATGCGGCTCTGGTGACGCTGGAGCGGTTTCAGGCCGGGCGAAAGAGTGTAGGCGGCTCCGGTGATTTTGGGGTCGGGGTACCACGTCTCATTGGTGATGCCGTACCCGAAGGTGATGGCGATCATCCGCTTGGGGGGCGGATTTCCACGGGTGGGCTCGGCATGAACAAAGCGGCGGAATCCGAAGGATTCGAGGGCTGGCAGGGCAATGAGGGCTCCGGCGGAACGGAGGAAGGCGCGACGGCTGGGGTTCATAGAGGGTTGAAGTGCGGTAGGATGTGAGAGATTGGAGGGGGCTCTGCAGGCTCAGGAACGGCTAACGGAGCGGGACTTGCGGAGACTTGGAAAATGGAGAGCCCCCACGAGTGAGGGCACCGGGCGGCGTCGGACACGCAGTCCGACAGGAGCAAAATCCAGTCCGCCAAAAGCGGCTGATGGACCCCGGAGGAAGTTCGGTGGGAAAACTCATCACGGGAGAAACGGCGCCGCCGGGCTAAAACTTACCCAAAATTTTCCGGAGACTGACAATTCGATCCCCTGCGCCTCCTTCCCGCAAACGCATCGAAATGCATCGGGGGTCTGTCCCCCTTGGTCCTCAAGGGCTCTCTTGTGCGCGGGACCGCGGTCCTGAAGCAGCTTGGGGGCGATGGGAGGATCGCGATGGCTGTGGGGGGGCGGCGGCGCTTGCGGCAGCGCCCCGAAACCCTCTGCCAGCGGATGATCCGGACGATCCTCCGACACGGGATCCTCATTTCGCTGGCTTGGAGTTTGATCCTGATGCGCGGGCGGTCGCAGGTGTGTCAGCTGCGAGAGTGAGCTTCGCGAGGGCCTTGAAACTATACGATCAAATCGTATAGTTTCCAGCAGCGCCGCGATATGGTTTCCCGATTCGTTTCACCTCCTCATCGCCCACTGGCAACTTTTGTCGAGTTGCCTCCGTTTCAACGCTGGCGTCAGGACTATTTGAGCGATGAAGACTACCGAGCTTTGCAAAATCTTCTCTTGGTGAATCCTGAAGCTGGCGACGTGATTCAGGGATCCGGGGGACTCAGGAAGGTTCGATTTGAAGACAAACAACGCGGCAAGGGTAAGCGCGGAGGGTTACGCATCATCTATTACTTTTGGGACGGAGGGCAGGAATTTTGGATGTTCACCCTCTACGGCAAAGGAGAGATGGCAGACCTGTCCGCAGCTGAACGCAAAGCGTTTAAAGCGTTGTTGGAGAATGAATTATTAAACCGCTCTCAAGCGAGTAAGCCGTCAATAAAACGCCCCAGCCAACGTGGGAATCCATAATATGAAAAAGCGCAACCTGCTCAGTGAATTGAAGGAAGGCATCACGTCGTTGACTGCCGAACGCGAAGGAAAACTGACTCTCAAGCGTGTCCATATCGCGGAACAGGAGGCTCCGACCGTCGCGCCTGAGGAACTGCGTAAACTTCGGGAAGACCTTCACCTGTCCCGTGCCCTCTTTGCCCGGACAATCCGTACCAACCCACGAACCGTGGAGAGCTGGGAACAAGGCCGGAGCAAACCCAACGCTCACGCGGCTCTTCTGATCAAGTTGGTGGAGAAGTTTCCCGAAACACTGGACCACCTCCGAGCGGTATAAGGCATTGCTGGAATCAGGCACCCACGTTTTACCCCACGGAAGGCATGGCATTGAACGAAGATTCCAGGATCAAAATCACTGCACTCCTGCAGACGTGCATGGGATTCTTCTCCGGGTTGCGTCCTTGGAAGACACGTTTCAGGGGATGCTGAAAGCGTGGCGCGACAAGCAGCGAAGGCAAAGCAAGCGAATCAAGGACCTCGGAGACCTTGCCCGCCTGGTAGAGTCCCACCCTCACCTCTGGGACCTCTTGCCAGAGGATCTTCAGGGACAGATTGAGAAGCCGTAACGGCTCTCGGCACGCCCTCCCCTACTCGTAGAGTGGCCCGTCGTAGTTCTCGAAGCCGAGCTCTTTCATCCGCTCGTCAGCCCACTCGTTGAACTGGTCCGGGTAGAAGGAAGACGCCTTGAAGCGCTGCCACTCGGCAAGCTCTTCGGGGCTATACACGTCCGGGTTTTCAGCCATGTGCGCCTCCAGCCCCTCAGGAGTCCGGCCAGTCCACCGGAAAGAATCAGCGAGGCTCATCAGCGGATCGAGTTCGACGGGGATGCCGATGTTCGTCTTTTTTCCGGAAATCATGTCACGGGCATACCGTCTGTGAGCATGTGGAACAAGGATTTGACCTCGTTCGAATACCGTTACCCAACCGCGTGGCCCCCGTAGGTTTCGGCGATAAACTCAAAGGGATCGCAAGTGGTTCTTTCCGACACCGTCAGGGCGATCTTTTTGAGTTCCGGGTGAAGATCCACTTATTCCGGTTCATCGCCATCATTGCGTTGGTTCCAGTCGCTTGGAGGTGCTGCCAGTGAGCTATCTCGTGGAGCATGGTGTTTTCCTGTGAGGCAAATCCCTTTCAACCTCCCATCGCTTTTTCGATTGCACGGTAGCAGTCAAAAGGTCTGTCCCTTTGGTCCCTGCCGCGGTTGTTCTCAAAGAGGATCTGCGCCCAGTTCGCCAGCAGGTCCGCCTCGCTCGGGTTGCGGATCACCTCCGCCGCGCCCCAGCCGCGCTGGCGCAGCTCGAGGACGACGGCGGCTTCAATGTCGGATTCCTTGGCGAAGGGGGTCATCGGAGGGGGTGATTCAGCGAAATTTGGATTGCGTTTGTGAGCCGGCAGGCGGAGGTTCCTCCGCAAGTGGATTGGGAGAACCCGGTCGGCGTTATGGCCTCGGTGAGTTTCACCGGGGCCTTTCGCTTTTTGGCTGGGGAAAGATCTTGAGGCCCCATTCCTGGTAGTCTGCCCCGACGTTTTCCCGTCCCCCTTGACAGAAGAATTTCTTCTTCAGCACGTCAAAGGCCCGGTTCCCTTGGTTGCCGCGGAACACGTTGAGGCCGATGGGCCGGGCCACCAGATCCGCCAGTTGCAGACCGGATGACATGGCTTTTTTGTCGGAGAAGAGAATCTCAAACGAGAGCTTCTTTTCAGCGCGGTTCTGGCCATCGCAGATCCGACGAAACTCCAGCTCCAGTTCGTTGTCCTCCTTGTGCCCGTGCCGCTCCACCACGACGTGGGTGAGCTTCGCCGCCTCCCCTTTTTCCTCAAGGAACTCATGCAGAGTTTCCAGGCAGAAGCGGAGAGCGATGTGGTAGGGGTTCGGCGGCTTTTCCTGTGCGCGCAGCCGCTCCTTATCGATGACACAGCTGATCAAAATGAAGTTGGACTCCTCGATGATGGATGTCAGCTCCTCCAGAAAGCTCTTCTTGTGTTCCCTTGTGGGGAAAATGCGGAAGCTGCCCCGTTCCTTGCGGATCTCGCTTTCGTGGAGAACGATCTGATCGTGGCCGAAGTGCCTGAACTTAAACATTTCGAGGGCCGGAACCACCTTCTCGCTGTAGTGCCCCTTGTGGAAGACACAGAAGGCGAGGACAAACACGGGGAACTGCGGATCAATGGTCTGCATGCCGTGATCCCCGCTCTCATCCACGTAAACGATGTATTTGCTGAAGGGCTGGTTCGCTCCCGTGGGATCGCGTTCGAGAGCGAGTCGCTCCGGAGGCGATGGCCGGGAGGCCGCTTGGTCAAAGAGCGGGAGTTCTCTTGCTTTCTCAGTTGCCATCGTTTCCTCGTCCTTCTGTCTGGGGCACACAAACGTCTTTTCCAAGAAGCTGATTCACAAACGTCCCCGAGGGCGAGGTTGCGGCAGCCCGAGCCCCGCAGGGATCCACGCTCGGGTCGCGGACGACGGCGGCTTCAAAGTCGGATTCCTTGGCAAAGGGGGTCATGTTTCTTGAATGCGTTCGGCTGCTTTGCGTGCCGCCAAGCGTTCCCGGATCTCGATCAACGCAGCGTGCAGTTTCCTCTCCAGAAGCTCCTTGGAAGGCAGCTCGGTCCAATACTCCGCCACCAGGATGTTGTCTTTTTGCAGGTTCATGAGCTCCACCTGCTCGGCGCCGGCTTGGGCGCACAGGATCAGGCCGATCGGGGCCGCTTCCTCCGGCTGCCGTTCGTACTTATCCAGCCAGTTGAGGTAGAGCTCCATCTGCCCTTTGTGCGCCGCCTTGAAACGGTCGATCTTCAGCTCGACGGCGACGAGCCGTTTGAGCCGCCGATGGTAAAACAGCAGGTCCAGGTAAAAATCCTCGCCGTCGATGATCATCCGCTTTTGCCGCTCCACGAAGGCGAAGCCCTTGCCCAGTTCCAGGATAAACCGCTCCAGCTCCCGGATGAGCGCCTGCTCCAGGTCATCCTCCAGGTAGCCCTGGGGCAGACCGAGGAAATCGAGGAAATAGGAGTCTTTGAACGCCCCCGCCAACTCGGGCGCCGCGGCCAGCTCCAGTTTGCTGTCGGCGATCTCCGCCCGTTCGAAGGCCTTGCGCTCAATCTGCCGGATCAGCTCCCGCTTGCTCCAGAGGTGTTCGATGGATTGGCGGGCATAAAACAAGCGCGCCTCCTGGGTTTTCAGCGGGAGGAGGATCAAAAAGTGCGACCAGCTCAATTGTCGCACCAGCGGTGCGACAATTGCCGGATCCTGGAAGATCTCCGCAAATTTCATCATCCGCCGCAGGTTTTTGGCTTCAAACCCTTGACCGAATTGCTCGACAAGCCCCTGGGCCACCGAAGCGATCACCTGTTCGCCGTAAGCGGCCCGTGCGCCCTGCAAAACCTCCTCGTTGATCCGTTTGCCGACGTGCCAATAGGTCAGCGTGAGCGCGCTGTTGACGGCGGCGACCGCCTGCGACTTGCCGCTCTGGATGATTTGCCGCAGATCCGTCAAAAGCGCGGGACTTGGCTCGGAGAACGCATCGCTTTGGGTCGGGTTCATAGGTCTTGAGAGGTTTGCAAAATGAGGGGAGCCAATAGGGGACCGAGCCTCCATTCAAGACTCCCGGAAGGCTCATGGGGACAGAGAGCTTCTATCGGGAACTCTGAATTGCATAAATTGCCTGTCCCTTACGGGCCTCCTTCGGCTTCAACCACAGGTGTATTGACAGCTTCACTATCGCTCCACGTACATACACCCTTCGCTGTTGGGAGCCCCTAGGATATCGTGGTTATGCGCAGCAAAGTGTTTCGCAAATTCCCGAAAATTAGAATCTCGACGGTCTGCCAGCAATTTTCACGCTGAAGGCAAATCTCAAATTCCGTATTTTGGAAATTTCAACAATCACCTATAACTAAAAGTCACTTTTAATTGCCTCCAGCGAGGTGACTCTTGACATCAAGATGTTCAACTCACGGGAAGAAAAATGATCGAGCTCTGCTTGCAAAAACTTAATAACATCAGGGATATCCCCATCACTTGGAACAAAGATATATCGAATATCCACTCCAGACAACTTAATAAGACAATCACGCCACGTCACCTTGTCATACTCATGACGCATAGAATCAAACTCATCGTACTTTAAAAAAGCCTCAACACCAGTCTGTCGAGGAACAAACCGCCATTCAGATTCCGCATAAAATTCTTTATCGATCTCTTTGCCAGAAACCATCATTTTACCAGAGATCGGTTTCGTATGTGCGACCAAGTGGCGAAAGTGCTCAAGACCTGTTTCCACCTGCTTTTTATCCGGATGGCTAAACACAACATTCGAGAGCGCATTAAAAGCACCCCCAAGTGGTTCAGGGCCAGAAAGGTATACAATGGGATTTAACTTATTTTTTAGACCCCATTCTTTTGTTACACCAATTCCATAGGAACCATAAAATTCAACATGCTGAACAATACGACCAATGGGAATATCACAAAAACACACCATCGGAAAGGCAACATACTCGAATTGATCAAAATTTTGCCACCGAATGTCCTCCAGGCAATAGCGAGGCCAAAATCCATCCTTAAGAATAGACTTCAACGCATCTAAATTCTTCGTAAAATGAAAGAGACTACCTGCGCGAGGCGAATACATAAACAACAACCATTCCAAACCAATTGAACAAAAAACCTCAAGGAATCACCAGTTCATTAAAGGTCACGCCATCGTAAGAACAGAACCCCACATGTAAAATTTCCTCCTCCGACAAACTCCAGCTTTTTATTTTAAAACGGAGGCCTCGAGTAAGAAGATACTCACCTCTCTCCAAAGAAGACGTTTCGCTTCTTTCTGGCGACACCTTCAGAATCTGCGTCCCTTTGGGAACGACAATTTTCACTAGACAGCCCTGACAGAATCTCAAGGCTTCAAAGATTTCTAAAGACGTAGATATAAATGCTCGATAAGGTTCACCGTCTCTGAATTCATCTAATCTGCAGCCACGGTAGACCACCATTTCACGCTCACAAGGCGACGATGACTTTAAGAGTTCATCCAAACTGGCGACCATTTCCTTCTGTTCGTCTGACAGTTCCTGCCCTTTTACAAGCTTGGGCGTGATAATACTACAGGCCGTTTCACCATCATTTTGTCTGTATCTTGAAAGTATGTCGTCTTTGTTCATTAGGATTCTTACTAAAATAGCCGTATACGAACCTCCCGCCGGACCAACAAAAAAAATGGACTACCTCGCTCGAACCACCCGGTAATCTACCCCCGGTTAATTTCTGCCGTCCCGCTTGTGTTTGTTCGAGTCCCACGAGAACTCCGTCGCAGCCACGCCGGGAACCGCCATTTGCCAGCCTTCCCGCCGGCGCAAAACGGCAACCCGTCGCACTGAATCCCATACGCGATCACCGCGTCCTTCACCCGGTCCAAAAGGCGCTTGAGGAAGTCAAAGGGGCTGTCCCTTTACGCCCGTTCTCTTCTCTCCCGTCCGGGCCGTGCTGCACGGTGTCCAAACTCGGTGATGCTTTCCCGCGCCTGGATGCGTTTGAGCGCGTAACGCGGAGCCACCACCGCAAAGGCGCTGTCGACAAGGTGCCCGAGTTTCATGCGCCGAAAGTCGCCCTCGTCACGCGGCGGCTTCTCCCGTTGCGCTCATCCATGGCGCGGGTGGCCCCGTCGAGCTGGTTTTGTAAAAGGGTCAGGTCTCGGGAAGCCGAGATGCCCCCGGACCCGGTGGAACCGTAGGGGTTCTGAAGCTGCTCCCGGAGGCGCGCCAGTTCCTTCTGAAGGAGCGGCGTTGAATAAGAGCGGTAAATCCTCAGCCAAGAAGGGGCAGCCATACCGCTCCCCCGCGTGTCAACCTGTGGACTTGTCACGCCCACAGGCCGCAGTCAGAAGACTCGGATGCGTGTCGCCGCTCTCTCAGTGTTCGTTCTCACGGTTCTGACCTCTGCCGCGTTTGCGGATCCATCCTTCGACAAGCTCAAAACCCAAGCCGAGCAGGGAAACGCTTTGGCGCAGTTCCTCCTCGGGGTGATGTACGGCAACGGCAATAGCGTGCCGAAAAACGCAGCAAAAGCCTTCGAGTGGTATACCAAGGCCGCCGAGCAAGGAAACGCTTGGGCGCAGACAAACCTCGGGGTGGCCTACGCCAAAGGCGAGGGCGTGCCAAAAAACGCCGCAAAAGCCTTCGAGTGGTATACCAAGGCCGCCGAACAGGGAAACGATTTAGCGCAGTACAAACTCGGGGTAGCGTACGCCTACGGCGAGGGCGTGCCGAAAAACGCCGCAAAAGCCTTCGAGTGGTTCACCAAGGCCGCCGAGCAGGGACGCGCCGACGCTCAGACAAACCTCGGGGTGGCCTACGCCAAAGGCGAGGGCGTGCCAAAAAACGCAGCAAAAGCCTTCGAGTGGTATACCAAGGCCGCTGAACAGGGACTTGCCGACGCTCAGACAAACCTCGGGGTGGCCTACGCCAAAGGCGAGGGCGTGCCAAAAAACGCCGCAAAAGCCTTTGAGTGGTTCACAAAGGCCGCCGAACAGGGATACGCCGACGCTCAGACAAACCTCGGGGTGGCCTACGCCAAAGGCGAGGGCGTGCCAAAAGACTACGTGAAGGCATACATATGGGCAAATCTTGCTCAAGCTCAGGAGGCTTTGCGCTCAAGAGAACTTCTAACGGCTCTCGAAAAATTGATGACTCCCGAGCAGGTTGCCAAGGCTCAGGAACTCAGCAGCGCGTACGCGGAAGCCATCAAAGAAGGCAAGCCGCTCCCGAAGCCGTAGCCCCCGTTCATCCCGGGGCGGTCGCCAGCGCCTCCACCCGGTCGCGAGTTCCACTAGGGACAGACCCTCCGGGAGAAGAGGAGGAAGAGAGCAGCTCACTGATCCGCACGTGATGCGACAATGGGCGTTTCAGTTTCTCGGGATCGCACTGGCATCCGAGCCGGTTGCTGAAGGGAGCGTTGTCGGAAAAGGGTATCGGGGATAAATTCACCCCATGAAGGAGATCATCTTCGAAGTGCGAGAAGACGAGGTGGATGGTGGCTATACTGCGGCTGCATTGGGATATGGCATCCATACCCAGGGGGATACCCTTGAAGAATTACGCGCCATGGTCAGGGATGCGGTAGACTGTTATTTTGAGGAAACGGAAGAATCACCTCGAGTAATTCGGTTACACTTCGTCAGGGATGAAGTTTTAGCCCGGTGAGAACCCCCCGCGACCTAGACGGGCCGCAACTTGTAAAAGCTCTGAGGGTGCTGGGGTACGCGGTGGACAGGCAAAAAGGGTCTCCCATTCGCATCACGACGCAGCAAGACGGAGAAAATCACCAAGTGGTTCCAAACCATCACCGGATCAAAACAGGCGCACTCCGCGGAATCCTCAGACATGTGGCCGCCCATCATGGACTGAGCCTTGAAGAGTTACTGGAAAAGATCGACCTGTAGCGCTCCCCAAAACCAAGACGTTTTGATCCGGTACAAGACCTCCGTTCACCCGATCATCGCCAAATTTGTCTGTGAAAGCGTGGCGATCGCTCTGAACTTCGACGTCGGTGCGGAAGTGCAAACGGAACGCCGTTGAGCCCGGGCAGGGATTCGCTTCGGCGACGCCTTCGACTCTCAGGGAGCCCGCCGCCTCCGAGAGCACCGCGGGAGTGTCATGGGGATTCGAGGGAGGGGAGCACATCAATTTCACGGAGGACGAATAACCTTTGCCCGGCCAACCTTTGCCCGGTGCATCTTTGCCCGGCGGCGCTTCGTGCGTTGTGCCGAAGTCGGGGTGAAACAACAGCCATCCCGGAAGGATCGAGGCCTTGGGTGGACCGGCGTTTTTTTGGGGGAAACCACCGGCCGGATTTCGCAGGGCCACCCGCGATCGCCAAAGGTGGCGTCGCGTCTTCTCCTCTCATGACTCGCGCACAACGCGCACAACGCGCACAACGCGCACAACGCGCATGACAGCCCATGCGCAGCAAGGGCTGCGCGCTCCCAGAGGCCAACTCCCGGTCCCAGTCTTCGGCTCTGGCATCCCCCCCGATACGCCTTCAGTCAGTCAAAGAGTCAAAGGGTCTGTCCCTTTGCGCCCGCTTTCCACTGCCCTGGCTCCAAACCGCCCCCGCGCCTGACGCCCCAAACGCATTTCCCCGACGCCCATTTCCTGCGAAACTCGTGCATCCCCTCCCCGCATGAGCCCTTCGCGCCACCACAGCTTTCAAACCACGCGCTGGTCACTCATCCAAGGAATCCAACAGAACGCAGACCCCCATCTCGCCCAAAAAGCCCTCGCCGAAATCTGCAACCGCTACTGGTTCCCGATCTACGCATTCATCCGGCGCGGAGGCGCTTCCCCCGAAAATGCGGAAGACCTCACGCAATCCTTCTTCGCCCACCTGCTAAACCTCGACCTTCTCGAACGTGCCAGGGCAGAGCGGGGACGCCTCCGCTCCTTCCTTCTCTCGTGCCTAAAGCACTTTCTGGCCAACCAGTGGAAACGCGACATCTCCCAGCGCCGCGGTGGCTCCATTCGGCCCGCTTCCTTCGAGCAACTCGCCGCAGAAGAACTCCTGCAGGTCGAACAACTCCACTCCGCAACCGCAAATCCCGACGCCCATTTTGACCGGGAATGGGCGCATGGCGTCCTGCGCCAAGTCCTCGAAATTCTCAGAGCCGACGCCTCCACTCCCGGGGAAAAAGCGCGACTGGAGGCGCTGCTGCCAGCCCTCTCCGGAGATCCCGACCGCCAGACGCTCCGGCAACAAACCGGCCTCGAGGAAAACGCCCTC
>JBANFR010000098.1:0-13401 GCA_037975925.1 Verrucomicrobiota bacterium | reverse complement strand
AGGCGCTCGGTTTCAAACACGGCAAACACGTCGACTTCAATCTGCCCACGATTGGCCAGTACAACCTCACGGAGCCCCTCGAGCATTACCGCATCTGTACACGGCCCGTGGATGACGCGGCCCGCCTGAACAACCTGCTCTTCACCATGTGCCGGGCGGCGGGTGTGGAGATCGACCGTTTCAACGACAGTCTGCGCTCCCTTTCCGAGGTCCTCTAAACGCTTTGCCCCTGCATGAAACACGTTCTTTCCAGGGCTGTTGTTGCCCTCGCCTTTGCGGGATGGGCTTCCGTTTGCGCTGCGCAGTCGTCTTCTCCGGCGTTTCGCACCGATACTTCCGAGAACCCCAAGTTACCCTGGTTCAAGCTGGTGGAGGGCGCATTCCCTCCGCCCGGTTCTGAACACTCCATTGGGGGCGACCTGATCGGGCTCGATCACACCGAGCGCGCCTTTGTGCTCCGTGTGGACCGCAGGCTCGGTCCCGGATCCTCGCGCTTGCCCGGCGGCTTTGACAACCTGCCTCTTGCCGCGCAGTTGCTCCCTTACGGCTCGGTTTTTTACCGGGGCGCCGCGGCGGCTTTGGAAGACATTCCCCTCGGCACTCATCTTCACGGACAGTTCTACATCAAACACCCCGACGATCCTGCCAAACCCATCCCGGGCGAAGCCGGACGTATCACCCCCGAGGCTGCCTTTACCCGTTGCCTGCGACTCGAGGACGACTTCAGCCGGGATCAACGTCTCGGAAGATCCTGGAAAATTGAATCGGTGGATTTTGCCAAGCGGCAGATCACCGCCGTTCCTCACGAGAAGGGAATGCCCTGCGGGGCCGCCACCGTCTTTGACCTGCTCGATTCGACCCGGGTCTGGAAGGGCAAGGGCTTTGAGTCGCCCGAGGTACTGGCTCCGGGACAGACCGTCTTATTCAATCTGACTTGGTCCACGGTCTTTGGCCCGGGGCGTCTTCTGGAGGTTTGGGTTGATGAGGAAGCCCGCGCTGCGGCGACGGCTCACCAACGGAAGGTCCACCGGCAACACATCGAGGATAGGGGGCTTCCGGGGTGGATCACTGCGGTGGACGATGCGGCCCGCACGATCACCGTCACCTTGTTTGATGGGGTGGACTCGCAGTTCTTCGAAGGAATTCAGGCGAAGAAGACCGCGACGGTTGCCACAGCACGCGAGAATTTGGGGACTTTTGAACCGTCCAGAGATGGCAGGAAAGGGATCATCAAAGCGGTGCGATCGATTGCCCCGGCTCCCGGCGGGAGCGGGGTCGAGTTTGATTTTCAATCCTCGACTCTTCTGCTGGAGGGGTTTCGTGCGAAGCGGATCGTGCGTGTGTATCCGGAGAGCTTCCAGTCGATGGAACTCCCAAGAGAGTGGCGATGGAAGGGGAGAGAGTACGAGCACTTGCCGCTGGGCAAGTAGGCCCACCGCAGGCGTCCTGCAGCTTGAGAGATTCGCGCCAACTCACGCCCGGGGCCGGTGGGAGCGGCGCGGCTGTTTTCAGCAGCCAGCTGCAATCGCAAACTCAGCCTCGGGTTGATGTTGTGGAGCAATTCCCGGCGTAGGATGCACCCTTTTGCCGCACCCCCAGGGGTGCTCCGGGTGGACCACTGCGTTATCTTGCAAGCGGGGGTTGCGGCAGTTTTTGAGCCCCCGCGTTCGTAGGGAGTACCTCCGCCGAGCGGCCTGCCGGAATGCCCGGCTGCTCAGCGAGCCTATTCCCAATCCCGGCAGAGTTCCCTGCTGCCGCATCCCGACCTTGCTCCTTCTCGGGTCTGTGGCCTTCCGAATGCTTTTTTTGCTAACTCCAGCCGTCCTCCGGCTGTCCTTCAAAAAGCGTATGGATTTTGCACCGGATCTGTCCATCGACCCCCAACTGCTCCGTGTTCAGCAGCTCTTTCTTCAGCACCGGGAAGCGCTGCTCGCTTACGTCGCGTCCATCGAACCCAATTTCTCCGACGTCCAAGACATTCTTCAGGAGGTCTTTCTCACCCTCAGCCGGAAGTCCCATGCGTGGACGGATGGAACCAACTTCCTCGCCTGGGCGTGCACCGTGGCCCGGTACGAGACCCTGAATTTTCAGCGGAAACGTTCCCGGCGTGCAGCGCGTTTGAATGAGGACGTGGTGGAGCTGCTGTACGGTGCTGAAGTCCCCAACGAAATCAGCCTCCAACAGCAAATCGCCACGCTCCAGACCTGTCTGGGGCGGCTGGCACCCACCGCCCGGGAGTTGGTAATCCGCCGCTATCACCGCGCCGAGTCCCCTACGGAAATCGCCTCCCAAATCGGCTGGAAACCCAATGCCGTCAGCGTCGCCCTCAACCGGGCCCGTCATTTTCTGAAGGAATGTTCGGACCGTCTTTCCCCAGCGCCCACCTTATGAAAACCCCGGATCTGGACAGCCTCATCCAAGCCTGGTGCGACGACCGTCTCACCCCTCCCGAGGCGGACGCCTTGAATGCCATCCTGAGGTCTTCTCCGGAGGCCAGGGAAAGTTTCCGGGAAGCCACCCGCTTCCATGGCCTCCTGCACTGCGCCGCTTCCAAATGGGTGGTGAACGGGATCGCCGATCAGTTTGCCCAGGGAGCCATTTCGCCAGTGTCTGGACCGCGGCGCGCCTGGCTTAAATGGGGCAACTTCGCCTCCATGGCGGCAGGCATCGCCATCACTTTGCTGTGTGCGCCCCACGGTTTTGGGGACAAGCCGCCGCGAATCCTCTCGCGCTCCTCTCTTCTGGCGGCCTCCGAGGAGAATGAAATTCCCGCCGGCCCTTTACCCGCCGGGTTCCCGAGGAAGTTCGGGCAGTGGAGCGGGGACGAATCGGCCATGTTTGTGCAGCCGGGCTCCCCCTCCCATGCCCCCAAGTTCAGTCTGCTTTTTCAGAAGGCGGAACGCGAAAAAACCGAAGCTGCCTCCAAGGTCCCTGCCGCGTGCGACGTTTTTCAGCTGGTGGATTTGCGCCCCCTGAAGGCGGCCATCGCTCAGGGGGAGGTCACTCTGGAACTCGCCGCCAAGTTCCTCGATGCGAGAGTTCAGTCCGGCGAAAAAGTCATCTTTGTCGCCCGCCTTTACGCCTTCTCGGGACGTCCAGAACGCATTGCCGAGCAGTGGTCTATCCATAGCCGAAACGAGGCGCTTTCCTATGCCTCCAATCAATTCGAGAGCCAGGGAGGTACGCTTTCGCCGAGCAGAAATGTCCGGACCGTCACTACGCTCCACCCCGATACGGATTTTGCCCTGGTGCACCTGATTGCCTTTAAGCCGGGCTCGGACGGGACTGCCGCCGCCGAGTTCCGGGAACAATCCGTGCAAGAGGTACAAATCACCGCCAGCACGCGGTCCTCTTCCACCGACTGGATCGCCAAATCCAAACCTTAACCCCACCCCCTTCCTCCATGAACCCCTCCATTCCGCGCCGTCATTTCCTGCGAGCCGCAGGCAGCCTAATCGCTCTTCCCGCCCTGGAGTCGCTGGGGTACCGCGCATTTGCCGCCGAAAAGAAGACCACCCCCCCCAAACGCATGCTCTTTTTGGGCATGGGCTTTGGCGTGACTCGGGAGACGTGGTACCCGGACCCCAAACAACAGGGAGCCCATTACGTGCTTCCGGAGGGGCTTCAACCCCTGGCCCGCCACCAGCAAAACTTCTCGGTCATTCAGGGGCTCACCAACAAATTCAACACCGAAGGCCACTGGGGCAGCACCTTCTGGCTCACCGGCGCCAACCGGTACGGGGTACCAGGGCAGAACTTCCACAACAGCATCAGCGCCGACCAGGTCGCCGCCGCCGTGCTCGGCGCGGACACCCGCTACGGCTCCCTGCATTTCAGCACCAACAACGGACTCGGCGACGGACACGGCCCGGGGCTTTCCCTGGCATGGAATGCGCAAGGCAAACCCATCGCTGGCATCGAAAGCCCGACGCTCGCCTTTCACCGGCTCTTTTCGGAGGAAAAAACCTCCCTTGCGGAACGCAAAGCCCTCTTTGCCCAGCAACGCAGCATCCTGGATGCTGTTTTGGTCGATGCAAAACGCGTTAAACGCGGGATTACCAAAACCGATGCCGATAAATTAGACGAGTATCTGGAGAGTATTCGTGACATTGAGATCCGGATTTCCAAGGAGGAAAAATGGAGTGGCGCACCGAAAGCGAAAGCTCCCATGCCTGAGCCTGCCGCTGGACTCACTGGCGAACAGCAAATCAAGGCTTTTTATGATTTGGCGCTCGCGGCTTTTCAAACCGATAGCACTCGGGTGATTACCTATCGGCAACCCGTCAACGCTCTCCTGAAGGGGTTCGACCTTAAAAATCCCGTCGATCCCCATTCCATGAGTCACTATGCTCTGGGCTTATCCACGGGAGACGCCTCGCAACTTCGGGATAAAGCTCAGAGTAAGTTGCTCGCCGAATTATTGGATAAGCTCAAATCCATCAAGGAAGCCGACGGCAGCACGCTCTTCGATCACACCTGCCTCGTCTTCGGCAGCAATATCCGGAGCGTTCATTCCCTGGATAATTGTCCCACTATTGTTTCCGGAGGCGCATCGATCCGTCTGGGGCAACACATCGTTCTCCCCAAGGACACGCCGCTCTCCAATCTTTGGCTCACCCTGCTCCAAGGGGTCGGGGTTTCCGCCGAGCGCCACGGCGATAGCACGGGCACCTTGTCTCAGCTGGTCTCCTAGCTCCCCATCGCAATTCCCCCAATCCCATTCCTCCCCCCGAAATGAAACCCGTCTGCACGGATTCCTTCCTCCTTCGCTTTTCCCGCTCCGGGACCGGTTCCCAAAGCGGGGCGCGCCCCCTGGCCCTCGCGCTGTGGTTGCTGTGGGTGATTCCTCAAGGGGGGCACTCTGCCCCGGCAGCGGGTGGGGCCACGCCGCCTGCCGCCCGGGTCGACGAGAAGCATCGCGGTTTTTTCCGCGATTACTGCGTGGAATGTCACGGGCCCAAAAAACAGGAGGGCAAGCTGCGTTTGGACGAGATTTCCTTCGCGTTGGATTCTGTGGAGACCGCCGATCGCTGGCAGAAAATTCTCGGCCAGATCAATTCCGGGGAAATGCCGCCCGAAGACGCACGCCAGCCCTCCAAGATCGTCAAATCCGATTTCCTGGACAACCTGTCCCAGACCCTGGTGCATGCCCGGCGGACGCTCTCGGATACGCAGGGAAAAATCACCATGCGGCGCCTGAACCGCCGCGAGTACCAGAACAGTATTCGCGATTTGCTCGGGGTCCGGGTGGATGTTCAGGATTTACCGGCCGATGGGGGAGCCGGGACCTTTGATACGGTAGGCTCGGCCTTGTTTATGTCTTCGGATCAATTTGAGCGTTATCTCGAATTAGGCCGGAAAGCTTTGGATCATTGCTTCGCCAAGCTCGATACAGGAACCCGATTTTTTAGTATCCACCGGGAGCCGGAAACCGAGACCAATATCAATACGTTAAAAAAAATCCAAAAAGTGGATGCAACGCAGGCGAAGTATCTGGAATGGACAGCTGCGGTGGATCAATTAGCCGCGCTTCCGGAAAATCAGGCGCTAGTCGCGGAAATTCGAGCCCTTCCCACGGTGAAAGCGGTTCCGAGTCGCTTCTATATTCAATGGTCCGTGAGGAAGCCTGAGCCTTCTCCAAAGGCCTTCGGATTTAGCGACGCAAGCGAGGCAGAATTTCTAGCGGGCCAGTACGCTAAAATCCGGATCGATAAGGATTATATAAGTCTACCCCATAAGGATACCGGAACGTATCTAACTCTCAATCTGGGGCATTCCCTCGAAAAGATTGAGGCGGGAAAGGACTGGCCTCCCGGCGATTACTTGTTGCGGGTCAAAATCGGGGCCCTGGAAGATTCGGCTCCCGAAAGGCGTTTTCTCCAGGTGGGCCATGCGGATCCTAAAAATCCCAACAGTCCCGGGGCATCCTTCCAGCACTTTACGACCCTCCAGATCACCGGAACGGTGGAGCGCCCCCAGGTTTTGGAGATTCCCGTGCGCATCGATCCGGAAACCCCACGCCTCATTTATCTCAGAGAGAGGACAGGCCGGGGGAAGGACTACAAACTCACTACGGATTCACTGAGGAGCACGGGGAAAGGACCCAAGCCCGCGCTGTGGATTGACTGGTTGGAATTGGAAGGTCCCGTGCAGAACAAGCCTGTCGCCGGAGCCGCCAAGCCCAAGCCGCCGGAGCCGCTTTTCCAGCTCGCCGGCCTTTCCAAGGCCTCGCCTCAAGCCAGACAGACGGAGGCCCGCCAAATTTTGGAACGGTTCGCCCTTCAGGCTTTCCGTGGAAAAAAAGCCGAACCCGAATTTATCGACCGGCTCATGGCCCTCTTCGAAACCCGGATTCAGGCGGGGGAAAGTTTCGAGATCGCGATCCGTACTCCCCTGAGCGTCATCCTGGCTTCCCCCGGCTTTTTGTATCTCCAAGAGCTGGGCGAAGAGGGCAAACCGCGCCCCCTCAAACAACTCGAGTTTGTCTCCCGGCTCTCCTACTTCCTCTGGAGCGCCCCCCCCGATGAGCCCCTGCTCGAACTGGCCAGAGCCGGACAACTCAACCAGCCCGTCGTGCTCGCCCAGCAGATTAAGCGGATGCTCGATAGTGAAAAATCCTTCGCCTTCACCTCGGGGTTCCTCACCCAATGGCTCAACCTGGAGCGGTTGGACCTTTTCCAGTTCGACCTCGAGCTTTACCCAAACTTCGACGACGCGGCGAAGGAGGCGGCTCGGATGGAGGTTTTGAAGACCTTCGAACATCTCCTCCGAAACGGCGGCAGCCTCACCCGGCTGCTGAAATCCGATTTTGTGATGATCAACGGCCTGCTCGCCCAGCATTACGGAATCCCGGGCGTGGAGGGAAACGAGTTCCGCCCCGTCGCTCTCCCGAAGGGGCACGAGCGCGGCGGCCTTCTCGGGATGGCCGCGATTTTGGCCATGGGCAGTAACGGCCGCGAAAGCAGTCCCGTGGAAAGGGGCGCCTGGGTGCTGCGCAAACTGCTGCATGACCCGCCTCCGCCGGCACCAGCCAACGTTCCCCAACTCACACGCCTCGAAGGCAAGCTGCTGACGACCCGGGAAAGGCTGGCCGCTCATCAGGAAGAACCCCAGTGCTCCCAGTGCCATCGCAAAATCGACCCCATTGGCTTCGGCTTGGAAAACTTCGATGCCTCCGGCAGATGGCGCACCCAGGACAGCTATTTCAAAAAGGGCGTTGGCAAAAAGGAGTGGCCCATCGACCCCGCAGGCGCCTTTTACAAAGGCCCGGCATTCCGAAACTTTGCCGAGCTGCGAGAGATCATCGCCAACAGCCCGAGACGTTTCTCCGCCACATTTGCGGAAGCTTTGGTGGAGTACGCACTTGGCAGACCCGTGGGCTTCACGGATCAGGCTCTCATTCAGCAGATGACCCAGGCGGCGGAGCAGAAAAACTTTGTCCTCAGCGAGTACCTCTTCGCGCTGATCAACAGTCGCGAATTCCAGAGCAAGTAACTCGCCGGAAAAACTGCCAGCGCCCCGAGAGATCCGGGAGCGCGAAGCCCCCGCTTCGCATACGGCATGCATCCACCCGAACGCCTGAGCCTCAGAGAGAAGTCTTCTCCTGCGAAGCCGTGCTTCGGCGTAAACGCCGGAATACCTCGGGTTCCCACTCCCGGGTGGCCATCCACAAAACCGTACCCCGCCTTTTCTCGAGCGGAAGCCGGGTGCTCTCCCGGTGCCATTGCGCAAACTTGCGCCTGAGGCGCTCCAACTCCGTGCGCAGCTCCACGCGCGCCGTTTCCCCGAGCATGCCATGCGCAAAAACTTCGGCGTCTTCCTTTCCGGCAAAGTGGTCCCCGAGAAAGTCCTGCTCGCAGTGCTCCCGGAAAAAGCGGCGGATGGGCCCGTCGGGAATCCAGTCGAAATCACGGCTGATCCGGAGCCGAACCCGGTTGCCGGGCAAAAGTTCCACCAGACCCATCCGGTCCAGTTGCAGGAGGTGCCGCAGCGCGTCGTGTTCGCTGAGGAGGTAGGTCGACGTGATTTGATCCATGGTCCAGTGGTTGAGCACACACACGGCGACGAGGAGGAGAGTGGGGGTGGCCACCAAGAGGGTCTCTTGTTCGGAAGACAGAGCGTTCAGGTGGGGCGAGGTGGCTTGGGCTTCTTCCATTAACTCCGCGAGGGTGAACCCCAGGAACGCGGCCAAACGGGCGAGGCGATCCAGGCTCAGGCGTCCGGAAGAAAAGAGGCGTTTGACGCTGGGTTCCGACAGGCGCAGGGCGGTGGCCACTTCCCGATAGGTTCGGCCTTGTTGTTTGAGGTGCCGTTTGAGGGTCACCAGGAGTTGAGCGACTTCAGACATGGATGGGATCATAAAATGATACTTTAAGGATCAGGAAAGGCTCCTTTTCTGGCATTGGTTTCGAATCGTGAGCGGATGCCTTACATCCACGGCATGCCCATGCTGCCGCTCATGTTCTTTGCCACCGCTTCGCAATCGCCTCGGGAAAACCCGCCACCCGCCTACCACGCCGCCGCCCAATCGCAGAGTCTGCGGCTCACCGCCGCTGAGCTCTCTTCACGGGTTCGCGTTGGCGACCTCGTTTTTATCCAGTCAAAACCTTTCCCGTTTCGCCAGGTGTCCCTCGTCACGGGGTGCTGGAGCAATCACGTCGGGATCATTGTGGAGGAGGAGGAGGGGAATGCTGTGGTGGCCGAAAGCACTTTTCCATTCGCTCGCCGGACGTCTCTCTCATCTTTTGTGAAGCGCTCCGGGGAAGGCCGGGTGGCAGTGAGCCGGCTCAAGGCACCGTTGGGTGTGGCCGAGCAAAGGGCACTGCGCCGAGCGGTCCAGCAGCGTTTGGGCGTGCTGTACGATACCGGCTTCAACCTGGAGTCACCTCGCCAGTTCTGTTCGCGTTTTGTGCGCGAGGTCCTCGCGGAGGCCACCGGGGTGGAAGTCGGAGAAATCGAGACCTTCGCTCAACTGCTGGCTCGTCAAAACGGGATCGGCCTTGGTTTTTGGAGGGCCTGGTATTGGGGCCGCATTCCGTGGGAGCGCCGGACGGTTACCCCGGCCGCCGTGCTGCAAAGCCCGCATCTGGTCACGCAATTTGACGGGTTTGTGGAGGTGCAGCGGGGAGCGGGAACCTCTGCGCATCCCGCGCGGGACGGCAGGGCGGTGGCCCCATCCCGCCAATCCACAAGCGCGGCGCTTGATGGGGGAGAGGGGGAATCGTGAGTGCCATTTCTTGGGTGTGGATGCCCGTGGTTTTGTGGTGCTGGCACGCGGTGGCTGCGGGGATTTTGGTGGTGCCGGTGGTGTGGTTCTCGCGAAAAAGAGTTCGCTGGGTCGCGTGGGAGTGGCCTGCGTTGTTCCTGCCATTCCTGATCTGGGCTCTCCTGATGGTCTTTGTCTCCACAGGTCGCAAGTCTCTCTCGAATCTGGTGATAGAGCCTCTTCTTCTCGGAGGAACCGTAGGGTTTGGCGCGGTTTTCCGTGCGGCGATGGGTGCTCGCTGGCCGGCACAACGGCTCGCTCAAGGGGCGCTGCTTGGGCTGTGTCTGGCGGCGCTCGCCATTTTCTGGATGGTCCCAGCCCTGCCAGAGTGAATCTCCCTGGCACGGGGATGTTTTCCCCGTGTCAGAATGGCCCGCTGGATCAGATTCAATAGGTCGACAAATTGTCCGATGGATCACAAAAGATGTCACTAGCTGCCTCCGTGTGGCGGGGTTGTGCTCATCGATGAATCCCCCGGGCTTTGCTTCCTTTTGCCTGCTCGCCCTCTCCGTCTTTTTGAGCGGCTTTGCCCACGCTGCCACACCTCCTTCGCATCTTCCCGAAACGCTCACGCCTCTTCTGGAGGAAAGCTGCATGGACTGCCATGATCGCAAGTCGCACAAAGGCGGACTCGATCTCACCTCGCTTTCCAAAAACCTTCTGGATCCCTCCATCCGCGAACGCTGGATCCGGATTCACGACCGGGTCGAAAAAGGGGAGATGCCTCCTCGCTCCGGTGAAATCTCTCCGGCCGACCGGCAACACCTTCTCGACCTCCTTTCCACCTCCCTCACCGCACTCGACCAAGAGGAGATCGCCTCCTCCGGGCGCGGACCGCTGCGTCGTCTCAACCGGATCGAGTACGAACGTAATCTGCGTGAACTGCTTCAGCTGCCTCATCTCGAGGTGCTTTCGATGCTCCCAGAAGACCGCGAAAGCCGGCGCTTCTGCAAAACCGCCGAGGCCCTCGACATGTCTCGCGTTCAACTCACGGCCTACCTGGATGCGGCCGCCGCCGCGCTCCGTCAGGCCACCGTGTCCGCCCTGACGCCACCGCCTCTGACGCAGTACCGGGCGGTGGGCACCCGGCTTTTTCCGGGCCTGCACACCTTTGGAACGGAGAAGGCCATGTTTTTCGCCAGAAACAACCGCATCGCCAGCCTCCCCAAGGTTCCCAAGGGCGCGCCCGATCCCTCGGCGGAAGACACGGAACTGGAGATGGCACTCTTTCGCTCGGCCAGTTGGCCCTACGCGGGCAACCCCAAGGGGTTTCTCGCAAAGGCCACGGGGGAATACCGGGTGCGTTTCAGCGCGCGGGCGGTGGTCCAGTTGGAGGGCCTGCGCATGGAACCGGCCAACCGCTCCATTCCGATGACCTTCCGGGCTCGGAAACCCACAGGGGTGGATGTGTTTGGAGAAGTCCGGGCCACGGGCGGCATCCTCGACATCCAGCCCGAAAAGGCGGTGTACGAAACCACGGTGTTTCTCAAAAAAGGGGAGTCCATCGAGTACAGCCTGCTCGGTCTTCCGATGCCTCTTGTCACCGAGTTGAAGCCCAACACCGCTCCGGAGTACCGTTTCCCGCCTTTTCCCGAGGGCGGCCAGCCTGGCGCTGCCTTCCAATTCCTCGAAATCGAAGGGCCGCTGCCCGCCGCCGAATGGCCGCCGCATTCGCACCGCGTGCTCTGGGATCAGCTCGCCCCCGGCGCAACACCCGAGTCTCCCACGAACGAAGCGCGGCGGCTGCTGCGCCGCTTTGTGGCTCTTGCCCTCGGGCATGCACTTCCGGAGGAGAGCTTGGCCCCCTTTGAAGGCCTCGCCGTCTCGCGTCTGGAAAAAGGCGTGTCGTTTCAGGAAGCCATGCTCGCGGCCTACCAGGCCTTCCTCAGCTCCGGCCACTTCCTTTACCTGCGCGAGCCCGGCCCCGCTGCGGACCCCTTCCCCATTGCCTCCCGCCTCTCGTATTTTCTCACCAACCAACGCCCCGACGAAGCGCTCCTGCGGGCCGCCCGTCAGGGAACTCTCCGTTCCCGGGCGGCCCTCCGAGAGCAGGCGACGCGCCTCATTGAGGGCCCCGAATTCCGCGCCTTTGTCGACGATTTCACCGACTCGTGGCTCGGGCTGCGCCACCTCCGCCGCGACGAACCCGATATGCGCCTCTATCCCGAGTACCGGATGGACGATTACCTCGTGGAAAGCATGGAGATGGAGACGCGCGCCTTTTTTGCCGCGATGATCCGCGAGAACCTCCCGGCCACGGCCCTCGTGCAGGGGGACTTTTGTTTTGTGAACGACCGCCTCGCAGAGCATTACGGCCTCCCTGGCGTCACAGGTTCGCAGGTGCGGAAGGTGTCGCTGCCCTCGGGGAGTCCCTACGGCGGCCTGCTCACCCAAGCCTCCGTTCTCAAAGTGAGTGCCAACGGAAGCACCACCTCCCCCGTGATCCGCGGTGCGTGGGTCATGGAACGTCTTCTGGGTCAGCCGCCACCTCCGCCGCCGCCCAGCGTGCCTGCAGTGGAACCAGACATTCGCGGTGCCAAGACCATTCGCGATCTGCTCGCGCTTCACACGCAGTCGAAGGAGTGCGCCTCCTGCCATGCCAAGTTTGATCCGGTCGGTCTGGCCCTCGAAAACTTCGACGTCTTCGGGGCCTGGCGTTCCCGCTACCGCGGCTTGAGCGAGGGAGAAAAAGTCTGTGGCATCGACCGCACGGGAAAGGATTTTGCCTACACCCTCGCCGCTCCCGTGGACGCGAGCGGAAGCCTCCAGGACGGCAGCCGTTTTCAAAACATCCACGACCTCAAGCGGCTTCTCGCAGGCAACCCCCGCCAGTTGGCGCGTAATCTCCTCCACCAGTTCACGATCTATGGCACGGGCACGCCCGTGCGTTTTTCCGAGCGCGCTCACATTGAGGCGATTCTGAATGAATGCGCTCCCGGTGGGTACCGCGTTCGCGACCTGCTCCTGGCTCTGATTGAAAGTCCCATCTTTGTCGGATCCACGCTGACTCCCTAAAACCATGAACGCCCCCCACCTCTGCACCCGCTCCGTGCTCCTCTCGCGGCGCACCCTCCTTCAGGGCCTCGGCAGTATTCTGGCGCTGCCCCTTCTCGAATGCATGAGTCCCGTTTTCTCCCGGGCGGCCACGCCCCAGGCACCAAAGCGGATGATCCTCATTTCCAATAATATCGGATTCATCCCAAAATCTTTCTTCCCCACGGCTTCCGGACGCGATTACGCGATGAGCACCACCCTCTCAGAGCTGGAGCCTTTCCGGAACGATTTCACGGTCTTCAGCGGACTCTCGCACCCGGGCGTCTATGGGGGACACACCACGGAGAACTGCTTTCTGACGGCGGCCAAGGGCCCAACCAAAAGCGGCTTCCGCAACCAGATCTCGCTCGACCAGTTCGTGGCCGAAAAGCTCGGGCCCCAAACCCGATTTCCCACGCTGAACCTCGGCGTGAATATTGACAAAGCCAACCGCAGCCTGTCCTTCACGCAGGACGGCGTCCTGCTCCCCGCCGAAGACAGTGCCCCCGCGCTGTTTCGAAAAATGTTTGTCCAAGGCAGTCCCGAGGACGTCCAGCGCCAACTCCATCGCCTGGAGGAACGCGGGAGCATCCTGGACACCCTTTTGGAGGATGCCAAACGCCTCAGCCGCCAGGTGAGCGCCCCGGACCGTGCCCGCCTTGAACAATACTTCACTTCCGTCCGCGAAATCGAAGAACGGCTCCACTCCGCGCGCCAGTGGGAGCTCACCCCGAAACCCGCCTCCATGCTGCGTGAACCCGAGGACATTCAGGACAAAAAGCGCTTCCTCGAAAAATTCGAGCTGATGCTTTCCATGGCCAGACTCGCCATCGAGTCCGACTCGACCCGGATTGTGACCCTCATGGCGGACGCCTTTGCGACGCCTGCCTTCAGCCTCCTGCAGGAGGGCAATACGACTGAGGGCTACCACGGCCTCAGTCATCACGGGCAGTCGCCTGAAAAAATCCAGCAACTGGAGAAGGCGGACCGCCTCCACATCGTGCTTTTGCGCCGCCTGCTGGAGGCTTTGGCCCAACGGCCGGAGGAGGGAGCGCGTCTGCTGGACCACACCATGGTCCTAATCGGCAGCAACCTCGGAGACA
>JBANFR010000097.1:0-13428 GCA_037975925.1 Verrucomicrobiota bacterium | reverse complement strand
CTTTTCCTCGTGGGAACCCGCTCCCGGGAAATCGGGTCTTTCCACAAAATGGCGGACCTGTTGGGCCACCATGGGGCTGTTCATGAGGAAAAGCGCCTGCTGGGGAACCGTGGTGAGAACGCGTTCGCCGGTGCTCAGGTCGGGGTTGGCGAAGTCAAAGGTGGTGAAAATTTCGGGCAGGATGGAACGGTCCACCATCGCGTAGACGGCACGCCGGTTCGGGTTGGCGTGCTGGAGGTTGAGTGATCCGGAGGCGGCTCGGGTTTTGGCTCCCGGCAAGTCGGTGAGGGAGAAGGGGACGCCTCCGATTTGGGCGGTTTCCAAGCGGTTGCTGATCGTGAGCAGGCTGTCGCGGACTTGTTCAAAATCGAGGCGCTGGATGTTAAAGCGCCATAGCCACTGGTTGGTCGGGTCCTGGGCCATTCCCTGATCGGTGGGGCGGCTGTCCTGCTGGTAGGTGGCGGAGGTGAGAATGAGTTTGTGGAGTTGTTTCAGGGACCAGCCGTGGTCCATGAGCCAGGTGGAGAGCCAGTCGAGTAGCTCCGGGTGAGTGGGGGGTTCCGAGCGGGTGCCGAAGTCGCTCACGGTGCGTACCATCCCCTGTCCAAAGTGCCATTGCCACACCCGGTTGACGATGACCCGCGCCGTGAGCGGATTGTCTCTGCTGACGATGGACTGTGCGAGTTCGAGTCGGCCGCTTCCCCGGGTGAAAGGGCGGGTGTCGTCGCCGCCCAGCAGGGTCAGGGTTCGGCGCGGGACCACGGCACCGCGGTTGGTGGGTTCGCCGCGAATCAGGACGGCGGAATTTTTCGGCTGTGCTTTGTCCGCGAGGGCCATGGCGCGGATGGGCGCCCCGGGGTGGGTCAGTTCGAGCGAGGTGGTCTTGGCGCTGATGGCCCCTTGAGCGTTCTGGAATTGGCCACCGAGAGTCCGCGAGAGAGTGCGTTCATCGGGCATCATGCAGGATTCTTCCGAGAAGATATCCTTCCGCAGAGTCTCGAGGGCGGGATCCGCGAGCGGAGTCGCGATTTTGGTGAGGGAGAGCGGGCTTTTGGTCGTGGGGCGATAGGTGTAACCGGGCAGGGCCATTTCCTTCCGGAGCGTCTCGAGGGTTTGCGAATAAACCGCTGCGACGTCTTTGATGGACTGCGGCGCTTTTTCGACGAGGGCAGCGACCAGGGTGGGGTTGAATTCCGGGGTGCTGGAAATTTGGGTGAGAAGATCTGGCGCGCTGCTCGCGAAGGTTTCATGGGAAAGAGCGGCGAAGAGCAGCCAGGGACCTAGCAGGGGATCCTTTTTCTTTTTGGCGACCAATTCCGCCTTCTTGACCTGGTCCAGCCATGCGGCAGCCACCTCGGCCTGGAGGCCCATGTCGCGGGCGGCGATCCTGAAATTCGTGCCCTTCTTGAGGGGATCCGTGGTTCGCGCGGTCTCGTAGGTCGCCAGGAGATAGTCTCCGGCGCGTTCCAGCATGCCTGCCAGGAGGCGGGTCGCCTCGGTTTGTTTGTAGGTTTGAACTTCCGCTTCCACCTTCGCGATTTCGGCGAGGTAGCCCTGGTAGGCCGGGTTGGCTTCGGGGGAGAAGAGCGCTGGGCCCGTCGCGGGTTCTTCGCTACTCGCGAACACGCCGTGCAGCGCGTAGTAATCCCGCGTCGGAATCGGGTCAAATTTGTGGTCATGGCAGCGTGCGCACGCGGCCGTGAGCCCCATGAGTCCCTTGGTCACCACATCGATCCGGTCATCGAGAACGTCGTTTTCGTTCCCCATGAAACGTTTTCCGACGGTGAGGAAGCCGAGGGCCGCCAGCGGGGCTTTGTCCTGGGCGGTCTCGGGGAGATGATCTGCGGCGATTTGTTCCAGAATGAAGCGGTCGTAGGGGAGATCCTTGTTGAAGGCCTGAATGACGTAGTCGCGGTAGGTCCACGCATGCGCGTAAAGCGGGGGGCGGCGCCGGCCGTTGGGACGGTCCCCGGTGGTGTCGGCATAGCGGGCGATGTCGAGCCAGTGGCGGCCCCATCTTTCACCGTACTGAGGCGAGGCCAGTAGCCGGTCGACGACCTTTTCATAGGCATCCGGGGACTGATCAGAGAGGAAGGCATCCACCTCCTGGGGGGTCGGGGGAAGGCCGGTGAGATCGTAGGTGACGCGGCGAATGAGGGTGTGTCGGTCGGCGGAAGGGGAAGGGGGGAGTTGGTGTTCCGCAAGGCGAGCGAGAACGAAGTGGTCGATCGGGTTGCGAATGAAGCCTTTGGGATCGGCGACCTGGGGGATGGCGGGGGAGGTGATTTTTTGAAAAGCCCAATGTGAGGCTGCCGCATTGGCATCCCACGCACTGCTTTTGGCGACGCTCGGGCCGGTCCGCGGGTCGGGGGCTCCCATCCGAATCCAGAGCTCGAAGTCGGCGAGGACGTTGTCGGGGAGCCTGCTCTTTTTGGGGGGCATGGCCAGGTCCGGGTCCTTGTGTTCGTGCCGGATGGAGGCGAGCAGCAGGCTTTTTTGAGGATCACCGGGTAAGAGTGCAGGCCCGCTTTCCCCGCCCTTCAAAAGCCCTTCGCGGGTGTCCACAAACAGGCCGCCCCGGAGCTTTTTGGCATCGGCGCTGTGGCATTCGTAACAACTCTCGACCAGGACTGGCCGGATCTTTTTTTCAAAGAAATCGAGTTGCGAGAGATCCGACGGTGCGGCGGCGGAGGCGTGAAAAGCGCCCAGCAGGGGAAGCGCGAGCAGGCCGGCGGAGACTGGGAGGGAGAGGCGGGTTTTCATGGCGCCGAGGGGGGTGGATGGCCGGCAGGACTTTCCGAGGGCGGGCTTTAGGCAATCAGGTCGCGAACGACGTTTCCGTAAACGTCGGTGAGTCGAAAATCCCTGCCGTTGTATCGATAGGTGAGTTTTTCGTGATCGAATCCGAGCAAGTGCAGCATGGTGGCGTGGAGGTCGTGGACGTGCACTTTGTTCTCCACGACGTCGTAACCGAATTCGTCGGTGGCGCCGTAGGCTTGACCGCCCTTGACGCCGCCGCCGGCCATCCAGGCGCAGAAGGCGCGGCTGTGGTGGTCGCGGCCCGGTTCCCCGCGAGCCCCTTTGTCCCGGCGCGGTGTTCTCCCAAATTCTCCGCCCCAGACGACGAGGGTGTCCTTGAGGAGACCGCGCTGTTTGAGGTCCTGGAGGAGGGCGCCGATGGGTTGGTCGACGGCCTCGGCTTGTTTGGCGAGGTTGGTTTTGACGTCGGTGTGGTGGTCCCAGCCGCCGGCCCAGACTTGCACAAAGCGGACGCCATTCTCGACGAGGCGGCGTGCGACCAGCATGCGGCGCCCAATTTCCGAGTCGCCGTAAAGGTCCCGGATGGCTTGGGGTTCCCGGGTGACATCGAAAACATCCGTGGCCTCGGTCTGCATTTTGAAGGCGAGTTCAAAGGACTGAATGCGGGCCTCGAGAACGGATTCGCGTTGGAGTTGCTCGGAGTGGGCCTCGTTAAGGGCTCGCAGGAGGTCGAGTTGCTGCCGTTGCTCCTGGGGAGAGGCGTGGGCGCTACGGATATTGGCGATGATCTTTTCGGCAGGCGCACTGACGCTGCTGACGAGAGTTCCCTGATAGGCGCCGGGTAAAAATGCGGAGCGCCAATTCGTGGCTCCCCCGAGGCCTCCGCCGAGGGCGACAAAGCCCGGGAGATTTTGGTTTTCAGAACCCAAGCCGTACAGGGTCCAAGCTCCCAGGGAGGGTTTCACGAGCCGCCCGGAGCCCGTGTTCATGAGCACGGTGGCAAACTCATGGGCGGGAATGTCGGTGTTCATCGAACGG
The DNA here is from genome assembly GCA_037975925.1 of Verrucomicrobiota bacterium. GTDB lineage: Bacteria > Verrucomicrobiota > Verrucomicrobiia > Chthoniobacterales > Chthoniobacteraceae > Chth-196. The sequence goes on along the minus strand of JBANFR010000097.1, from coordinate 9,630 downwards.
ATGACGGCGATGTCATCGATGCTCTCGCCGATTTTCGGGAAGAGTTCGCTCACTTCGATGCCGCTCCGGCCCCTTTTGGTGAAGCGGAACTGGGAAGGGAGAGGGGTTCCGCCGATCTGTGTGACCTCCTTGTCTGCGTATTGGGCGATGGCGGGCTTGGGATCCCACGTGTCGATGTGCGAGGGGCCGCCGGGGGCAAAAATGTGGATGACGCGTTTGGCGCTTCCCGGGAACTGCGGAGGTTTGGGGGAAAGCGGGGAGAGGGAGGCAGCCTGTGCGCTGGGCGAGTGGCTTTCGAGGAGGCCGGCCAGACTCAGGGCACCAAAGCCCATGCCGAAGCGATGGAGAAATTGGCGGCGCGTGGCGTAGAAATCCGCCATCGAGGGAGTGTGTTGGAGGGGATCCATAGCGGGAGGAAGGGTTGAAGGCTTGGGCTCTATGAGAAATAACCCCGGAAGAGTCTCAAAGTTTGAAAAACATTTGAAAGGACTCTCAAAAATGCAATCCCGGGTTTTGTTGGATTCAAAAGTGACCGCAGTCTCCCTGGTTTGTCTCATGGGTGGGACTTGGGGATTGGTTTTTGAAAGAATTTTGTAACCTTTCCCGAGCCCCCCGGAGTCAATCAGCGTATGCCGCCCATTTCCGAACCGACGCCTCCTGCGGATGGCGCCGCCTTTGTGCTGGCACTGACTGAGGCGCAGCCCGCCATCCGGGGATACTGCGAGGCGTCCCTAGGACATTCTGAGGAGGCCAAGGACGCCTGGCAGAGGACGAATGTGGTGTTGTGGCAGAAGGCGGCGCAGTGGGACGCATCGACCAAGTTTTTGACTTGGGCGCTGACGGTGGCGCGTTACGAGGTGCTTTCGGTAATCCGGGACCGGCAGCGGGAGCGGGAACGGTTTTTGTTCGATGACGACGTGGCTGAGGCGATGGCCGATGTGTCGCTCGAGGAGGCGGAGACGCTCAGCGTGAAACGGGAGGCTCTGGCGCGTTGCACAGAGAAGTTGCAGCCGCGGCATCGGGAGGTGCTGACGGCGCACTACGTGTTCGGGTGGAAACAGGCGGAGATTGCCTCGGCGCACGAGATGCGGCTGGGGGCGATCAAGGTGCTGTTGATGAGGCTGCGCCAAACGTTGGCGGAATGTATTCAACGACAACTCAAACGAGAAACCGTATGAAAGAATCACCCGGGACAGTCTGGTTGGAACGGCTGAGGGAACTCCTCCTCGAGAGCCGGACGGCTCCTCTGAGTTCCGTGGATCGGGCGGAGCTCAACGCGCTTCTGCGCAGCCATCCGGAGGCGCGCGCGGAAGCCTCGCGCTGGCTGTTGGAGGATGCGGCGCTCACCGAAGAGCTGCGCACCGCTCACGTCGAATCGCTGATGAAGGAGGAATCTCTCCTCCCCAGCGGTCCGCCCGTGGCCTCGAAACGATTGCATCCGCGAAGATTTCAGTGGCGGTCCGTGGCGGCGGGACTGGTGGTCGGCCTGTTTTGTGCCTCGGTCGCGTGGGCAATTGCGTCTCCCCGCGGCGCTGCCATCTCCTGGGTGCGTGTGCTCACCGAGAACAGTTTCGGTACCACAAGCCGTCCCGTCCCGGCGGGGTTTCCGGCACAGACGGACCTCTGGTCCGGCGACCGTTCGGAGTGGGTTTTGGAACCGAGGAACAAGGCGGGGGATGGCGGGGCGATTATCCGTTTTTTGCAGCGAGAGGGGGACGCAAAAGACCCCAAGAGCCGGGCGGATTACTGCGACGTGTTCCGGATCGTTGATCTGCGAGCCTGCCGCACCGCGTCCGGGGCTGCCGGGGAGTCCACGCTCTTTCTCTCGGCCGACTTTTGGGATGGTCGCGCGGATCGGAGCCAACCCGTGCGCTTCAGTTGCCACCTCTACCTTTTCGAGGGGGGTGCGGAGGAGTTGCACTGGGCATGGCCGATGGCCCTCTCGTCCGCCCTCGCGAGCAGCTTTGATTACGTGATGACCAGCGGGGCGGAGCCGCAGCACCAGTGGCAGCGGGTAACGACCCGTTGTGCTCTCAATCCCAAAGCGGATTTTGCGGTGCTGCACCTTTCTGCCGGCCGCCCCTCAAAGCCGGGTCAGCCCGTGGCGGATCTTGGAGCCGTTTTTGCGTCGAACGTCAAATTTTCGCTCAAAACGCAGCCCCCCGCCGTGGCGCGCATCGTCCATCCCTGATGGCGCCATCCCGGGCTCCCGAGCTGACAGCGGGGAGCTGGGGAGGAGTCCCCTGGGTGCGTGGCGGAGCCGAGGGCAAGCGCCCTCCAGTGCGCACATTCCCGGGCGTGTGCTGACCAATGCCTGGGAGTCTGTCGGACTTTGACTCTGAGCCCCAAGGCTCTTCGCTGAGATGGTTTTTTTGAGAACCACAACCGGATCGCGTGTTTGGATCGGACCGTACGCGCTGCGAATGGGGTAGCTGGACATTTTCCGTTGCAGGCCACGTGGTCCGTATCGCCCGATCCGCTCAGGAACCCGCTCCTCCAAGCCGCGCAAATTGTTTTCTGTAAATTTGTGTGGGGTGGAGAGGCCGGTCAGGCGGCTGGGTGTTGGGATGGTGGGTTCATGTTGAGGTAGACTTTTCGGCTCTCCCAGGAGTCGCTGATTTCACAAAGGCGCGCGGTGATCAGGCGCAAGAGGGAGGCGATATCGGGAAAGATTCGGATGACGCGGGAGCGGCGTTTCAGCTCCTGATTGACCCGCTCGATCCTATTGCTGGTGCGCATTTTGAGCCGATGCTCTTTGGGGAGGTCAAAGACCGTGAAGCTCTCAGGAACCTTGGTTTGCAGCCACGCGGCGAACTGCGGGGTGGTTTTGGAATAACTTTCCACCATCTGCTTCAGGAGGGTTTGAGCCGTCTGTTTGTTTGGGGCGTGGAGGTTCCGCTCGCTCATGCGAGCGGCGAGCAGTTCGGATAGGCGCTCCTTTCTCAAAACGCGTCGGGCTAAACACGCGTCGATTAGACTGGCGAACGTTCCTCCACGTTGCGGCCAACCTCCAAAAAGGTCGAAGCGAAGGCTCTGCGAGGGCGTCGTACTGTTCCGGCCGAAGGCCGGCTGGCACGCGCGCGCCGCCCTAAAAAAGCCGTAGCGCCGAGCCCGCCCTGAAGTGCAGCGCTGCGCGAAACGAAAGGGTCTGCGCCAGCGGCAGGCACAAGCGTTAGCGCAGTGACTGGAGAGCGGGCGCCGGGCGGTTACGACACGCCAACCTCGAATCTACCACGCCCCGAGTGACGGCGCGGGAGCTGCCGTAAGCAGCACCCGTGACGGAACGGTTATCGCAGCACGTAGGGTGTAACTTGCGACAGCCGCAGACGTTATATTTATCGGGAATGATAGAGTAGCACTATCGCAAACGAGCACTTGGTAAATGGTGTGTTTTTATCGGAAGACTTATAGTTAAGCGTTCCATTGTTATTTTCACCCGCTAACGGCATCTCACTGGGCGTAGGATCGTCTCTCGTTTCGGCTCGGAGGTCGCTGGGCTTTTGTGTCTGCCGGGCGTTCGCTATCGCTCTCAGACCGGCCAATACTTCACCCACTCCCTTTTCTGTGTCGGAACCGCCCGGCCGTCCGCTCTCCTGTCACCACTCCCGCTGGTCGTTCTACGTGCCAGTCGCTGACGTAAACCCTGCCGTTACACTTCAGGGCGGGCTCTGCGTTCAGGTTCCCGAGGGCAGGACACGCGTGTAACTGTCGATTTCATCGAAGCAGGGACGATTGCCCTCAGAGAACCTTATCTTCAAAAATTGAAAGGTTTTATCTATCCGTTACGGAACGTTTATCCGGCAATCAACGCTCTTCTTAAATCCCGCCATCTCGACAGGCCTTTATTTGCAAATAGACTGAAAAACAGAAACAAGCAAAGCGATTGCGGCAACCCCAAGAGACATCTGAGCGATCTCCAAGTTTCGTTTAGATACCCTATCCGCTTCAATTGACAAAGAAACAAGCAACTCGGCATTAAGCTGCGTTAAAAGATTGGCATTGTCGCGCACGCCATCCTTATCCATCGCAGTCAAAACCTCTTCAGGACTTCTTACGTTACTAGACATAATCAAAAATTAAAAGGATTCCGTTGCGACAGACCACTTTCGGCGGCTATGCCACGGAACAATAGAAAATGGGCCAGCCCTTTTTCAGATCTAGCCCCATTCGAAGGAATAACAAAACCAGCCATTCCCTGACACCTCACTTTGGCGATAGTAACTTATCAAAAACCGCCGGCATAACCTGCCAACAAAAAACATGAAGCATACCAGCAAGAACAACACACATTAAACCCTTTGGGAAAAAGCTACCCCAACAAACAGCAGTAATCCCAATCAAGTACAATAAAAACGGAATTACCGCAATTCCAGATCTACCGCTTCCTCCCCTAGCAGATTGATAACCCCACACAAGATTACATCCATCCAGGAAAAGCCCCACAGCAACCAATACAACCGAAATAGAAGCAACTGCATTCATCAGCAAAGGCTATGGATAGAATCTACGCTGATTAAATGGAGGCGCAGCCTTGAACATTTCTACTCCACTTGGATTTTTTAACATAGACGACTCAACAACAAACTCCTTCCCCTGTGCATAAGGAACATGAAACTTTGGGCGCAGCGGATTCATTTTTCCAGACATAGCCCAGTTCCACCAGTTTTTCCCGCCTTTGATAACCCAGTCTCCTTCTACGAGCGCCTCTGAGGCTGGTGCTTGCCACCGTGTAGCGGTGCAGTATCGAACGCTTTGGCTAGCCGCTTTGGTGCCCTGCGTAGCAGAGAACGATTCTCCTAATGTAAGCACTGCCATTACTTGTTCAGCTAGCATTGCCCCAAGGTACCCGACACCCGTGCCATAGTTTCCGTATTCAAAGGAAGTCCTCGCATTATCGTAAGATATTTGCCCCGGGATTGCAGCTCGCATCCAAGCATAGCTTTCATAAAGACCCAATGGGTCTATCCAGTTGATAGGATTATTGCCTACGTACCCGTACAAGTTAATCCCGCCTTCTTCGCCTATGGGGTCTCTGGATAGCCATTGAGCACGACCCAACGCACTTTCGTAGCCGTAAGCCTCATAACCCCTAGTGCGGCTTTGAGTTGTCAGCGCTTCAATGTCAGGGCGACCCGATTGATTATCCGAAAAAATCCCAGACGCGGTTTTTGAGGGGACCACGACAGCCTCGACACGCGCTGGCGCGAGAACACCGCACATCCACACGCCCGCAACCAGCAGCCAGGCAGCTCTGGCGGCTAAAATGGAAGAAGCGGCGCGGGACATCACAGAGGAGTACCTATTGTTTTTTCCCTCCGACCACAAGCAGCCCTGAAGAAGGGCCGCCCATTCAACCCTGCCGTTAGCGGGCCGTATAGCTCAGCAAAGAGTCTTCTTCCTGAGTAAATCCCAACCACCGCTGCACCGCTGCCTCTACTTCTGCGAGTTTATCCGCAGACAACCGAGTCAGGAACCGTTCGAGTTTTGGCACGGGCACCGTGCCAAGATTTTGAGCATCAAAGACGCCCGGCAAGAAGTTATGGGCGATGTGTTCCACCTCAAATCGGCCTCCATGCACTTGGGTTGTCCGAGCCACATACGTCACAACCGCCTTCTCATCGTCCCGGAACGGCACACTCAATATCAGACAGGGCCGCACTTTTGCAGCCATCCCAAGATCAACCAGCCAGATCTCTCCGCGTGTTATTCGCCGAGCCATTGATTGCCCGCAGCCTCTCCTTCTTCCGCATCAAGCCGCTGGAACAGTCCTTCTGAAGCCAGAAGTATCCCACGGCGTTCGTCCAGCCAGCCTGCCACTTCCAGCATTTGCTGTGTGGGCAACTGTTCGATTGCAGCTTCGATTTCAGCAACGGTGCTCATACGGGTGATTCTACTCAGTAACTGCTGGTAGAGCAAGCCGGCCTGACGGATGGCATCGTGCATGGACTTCCTGTAACTGCCGGATGTTTACCTCCGTATAAATCGCCGTTGTTTCCAGCTTCTCGTGCCCCAGCAACTGCTGGATGTACCGGATGTCTGCCCCGCCTTCGAGCATGTGCGTGGCGCACGTGTGCCGCAGCATGTGGCAGCTTCCCCGTCCGGATAATCCCGCCTTCTCCATCATCGCCGACACCATCCGCGACACCACATCCGGATTAAACCAATCCGCACGGGACCAATCCGCAGGGGACAGGCCTTTTGTGGTATTTTGTTTTTTGGTATCACCCTGAGTGCGTGGTTCCGTGCTCCCGGCCGCTTTGCACAGATTGGAGAGGCAGTTTGTGTGTCCCCTTTGGTGCCCTTTGCTGCGCGCATGCCCAAGCAGCCAGCGAATGGCTTCCTCCTGATGCGCCATCAGCCCCCTGTCCGAGCTCCAGAATCCCGCACGGCCCGCAGCGGAATGTCCCCCACTCCTACTCCGACCGCTCGAACAAATCGGGCGTGAGCAGCGGCAGCATCATGATCACACCCTGCCCGTTGGGGAGGGGTACGGGTCGAAAGCCGCCACCGAGACTGAGCAAGGCGGGCAGCAGTTTGAGTTTTGGATCGTTCCCCGGCAGGAGCGGCCGCAGGCGGGCGGCGACTTCGATCATGGCAGCATCGCGGCGCGCGTCGAAATCCGCGAAGTCCTCAGCCGGCCGGAAATTGGCGGTGAGGCCGAGAGTCTGCAGGCGGGCAAACTCCCGGTCCAGGAGGGTCTGGACTCGCTGAGTCGTCGGGGCGTCGAGCCCGAGAAAAACGCGCAAGGTTTCCGCGTGGAAACGGGCGATCTCGACAGGCACTTTTTCGAGCTCGGAAATCGCGCCGAGTTCGGCAAAAAAATTCATCGCCATATCCGCCTCGGCGGGATGTACCACCGGTTCCGAGCTGGGTTTCTTCGCTGTCATCGCGGCCGACGCCACCCAGGCTCCAAAAGCCTTTGCTGCGCGCTGACCGATCTGATCGATGCGCCCGAAAGACACGAGGACTTCGCCCTCCCGTTTTGGCAGTCTGCTCTGAAGCGCCTCGATTTTCCTCTCGGCAGCCTCGCGCATGGTCACCTCCCGTGCGGTCTGGGCTTGTAGGTCCTCGATCCTCAAAACTCCGGGGGCACTCCCCGCCGATGGGAGGCTCGCAGGCGGCACCCCTCGTCCGACTTCTGCTGCCGCGGAGCTCGCGGCCCGCAACGCCTGCGTTTCAGCGCTCAGATTCCATGCGTGCCGGATCAACCATCCCCCGGCCCCGGTCGTTAGCAGCAGGAGCCCGACAAGCCCCAGCGGGCGGCGGTGTCTCACTTCGCACCTCCCTTCAATGCGGGGCCGAACATGAATTCGCATGAAAACGTCGGGATTAAGTCCTTCCCATCTCTGGTTTTGGCGCGATTTGGAGGAGAGAGAACGTCGATCATGGCCTTCTGAAGCTCCCTGAAAGCGGTTTTTCGCGATTCGCTCCAGGCTTCATCAAGAAGCGCTGGACGCAGAGCGGCAGTTAGGCCCGCCCGTCCCATCGCAGCCAGGTGGTCGCGGGCAACGCGCTCAAGAGCATCCCTGCCGGGGTCGTCCAGTTCGTAGGTTTCAACGAACAAGGTTGCATAAAAACGGGAGGCTTTCTCCAGATCGGACTCCAGTTTTTGAGCCTCTTTGGCGAGTGAGAAGAGGCCGCCCAATCCAGACAGCGAGTTTGCCATCGCTTGGGAAAACAAACGGACCTGCTGGTCAGGATCGGCGCTTTCCTCGAGTTTTCCGGCGGCTAACCTCAATCGGCCCAGCGATTTGGCTGCCTGTACGGCCATCTCTTCGATCTGCCCATACGAAATCACCACCTCGTTTTCCGCCCGCTGGACCTCCCGTTCCAACGTGGCCAGCTTTTCCTCAGCCGCCAGACGCTTGGATTCCTCGGCGCGGAGGCGATCCCAAGCCGCTTGCATCTCGGCCCGCATGGCAGCCGAGTCCGCACCGGGGACAGGCAACTGGGATGGAGGAACCGCAGCCGGCGCGTGCTCGGCGCGCACACGGCTTTCCGCAAGGAGCCGTGACTTCTGCTCTTGCAAAACAGCCACCGGGAGGGCGGCAAGAACGAGGGTGGCGACGGCAAGTTTGGAGGCGGTGTGGGACATGATCGTGGTAATGAAAAGGGCGGTGGGAATGCTGGCGGGGGGGGCGGCGAGAGCGGCGGTCGCCAGACCCGCCTGCGCGGTCAACTGGGATTGCATGGCTGCCGCAGCCGTCAGGAGAGCCGCGCTTGTGGCCCCCACGCCCCGGCGACGGAGACCTTCCTCCAGCTTGCGCAGTCCGCGCGACACCCGCTGCCGCGCCGCCGTTTCACTCAAACCCAACCGCGCCGCCACCTCCTCGTAACTGCGATCCTCAAAATACCGCAACAACAGCGCTGCGCGTTCTTTTTCAGCCAACGCGCTCAGCGCCTCATCGAGCGGCTCCCAACGAGCGCAATCTGAGCGGGACGCCGCAGCCGCATGCTCGAGGGCCTCCGCCTGGGAGGCACGCGCTCGCGCTTCACCCCGCCGCGCCCGGGCCCCCAAGTGGCAGGCGGCGCGGTGCAACCATCCGGCAATGCTGTCCCGCCCCAGAAGCCACGCCGCTTTGCGCGCCAGCAGCGCAAAGACCTGCTGGGCCACGTCCCGGGCGAGCTCCACATCGCCGGTCCGGCGGAGCGCGGCGCCCACGACCATGCGCTCGTGCTCTGCAACCAAGGCGGCAAACGACTGCTCGCATCCTTCCCTCACATACCGGCCCAGCAACTCAGAATCGCTTTGGTAAAGCACTCTCATTGCCCCTTATCTCCCCGCTGCGCCCCCCGTTGTGACAAAAAATCCAAACTCGCCCTCAAAAATCTCAGAAAAAACGAAGCCACTGGCCAGCAGCAGGCCGGACATGACCAAGGGGCGGCGAGCCCGCGCTCAGAACAGCCAACTCGCCAAATTAAAGGAGAGAAGCAAAGTGCCCACATCGGTCACCACCAGTGTGATCGGGCCCGTCGCAATTTTTGCGTCCCATTTGAGCGCATGCGGGAGCGAGGGGATTGTCAGCCTGGTCAGACCGCCACGATCAGAAACACTACCCCCGCATCCGCCGCCCAGGAGCAGTGCGGAGAGAAACTCGCGCCGAGCCGCCTGCAGATACCAACGCCGCGTGGGCGGGATGGCATGCAGAAACTGAACGGGAAACGTCATGGAATGGATGCTTGCCGACTCCGCGAGGGCCAGTGCCAGCGCGAGGAAAAACGCCACCACGAGGGCGCGTGCTAGGGTTTCCTCGTAAAGCCCGGATAAAAGCGCCCCCGCCGTGCCGCTGGTGATGGTGGCCAGCAACCATGGAAACCGGATCTTAAACGCCTTCCCCGGCTGGAGTGTTGGTGGCCGGAGCGCTCGAAATTTTCCACGGTATCCGGGACATCCAGAGTGCTTCCATCCAGACAAACGAGTCTCTTGTCTTTGTAAAAGCATCCAGGCTGCCCCTTTTTCGCGATGGCGCGCACCACTTCTTCCCACACAGCCTTCGATGGATCGGCGCCCAAGCGGGTGCGTGCCTGCGAGATGGCAGATTTACCCGCGATGCGCGGTTTGCTGCGGAGGCGCCCCAGCCAAGAAAGGCCTCCAGAAGACACCGCAATACCTCTCCCGTGGAGACGGCC
>JBANFR010000096.1:0-13511 GCA_037975925.1 Verrucomicrobiota bacterium | reverse complement strand
GCTCAACTCGGCAGCCGTGCCCGGCTTCCGACGTGTTTCGGAGTACTACCTCCACCGAACCAAGGTCACGACTGCCTTTGTCAAAAGCCCCACCACAAGGGCTTGGGTGGAACAGATTGAGGCGGTCTTCCACATGGGCAGAGGAGAATGGGAGACCGCTCACTCCAAGACGACGCACTCCGTTGCCGTTCACGAGCGCTATGGCCACCGCCGAATGGTGGAGGAGGGAATCCTGATCCAAGCCTACAACCACTTCTTCACCGGTGACTTTTCGAAATCCGCAGATCTTTTCAGCCAAATGGAAACGAGGGCTGAAGCACGCGGCGACAGGCAGTCCTTGAGCTGGGCAAAGCAGGGTATCGTGAGGGCTTTGCTCCGCCTCGGAGAAGTCGAGCGCCCGCGGACCATCGTGGAATCCTCGCGTTCGCTGATTCGGGATCAGCTTTCCATCATCGACTCGCACGGCACATCTGCCTACGCGTGGGCGCGTGCGGGAAGCTGGACGCAGGCCTTTGCCGAGGCAGAAGCCGGGCTTGCCGTAGTCAGTCAATCGCCCCAGCCGACTTTCACTGTCGCGCCCGCTTTGTCGTTTCTGGCAGAGACCTACATCGACGCCTACGAACAGGGCACGATTTCGCTGAGCCGCGTCCTTCCAAAGCTCAGGAAACACAGCTGGACCATGCGCCAGTATGCGTGGATTTTCCCCTTCGCTCGAGCGCAGGCCGCCTTCGCGCAAGGTTTCCTCCTCTTGTTTTCCGGTAAACCCAACGACGCCTTCCTTCGCTGGAGCAATGGACTGCGTCTTGCGAGGGAGGGGCGTATGCCCTTCGAGCAAGGCCGGCTGCACCTGGCCCTCGCCCTCCACGGCCCCCAAACAGAACGCGAGTCTCATCAATCTGCAGCCGAGCAACTTCTCACTTCATGCAAGGCGGAATGGCTTTTGCGGAGAGCTACCAGGAGCTCCTGAGCACAAGCGGGTGCACGCACTACCTCTGTCCTCTGATTTCTCGAACCACTCCCTCTCTATGCCCGATCCCCAAAAACAACGCATCAGTATCCTTGGCGGCGGTGCCGGCGCATTAAGCGCGGCCCTCTGGCTCAGCGAATCCGGTCAATTCGACATCACCGTTTACCAGCTGGGTTGGAGACTCGGCGGAAAGGGAGCCAGCGGACGGAATGCCGCCCGCGGCCAGAGAATCGAGGAGCATGGCCTCCACATTTGGTGCGGCATGTACGAGAACGCCTTCCGCACCATCCGTCGCGCCTACGAAGTGCTCAACCGCCCGGACTCCATGCCGTTGGCCAAGTGGACGGACGCCTTCAAAAAACACTCCTTTGCGACCTGCACCGAGCAGGTCGACGGGCAGTGGAAAGAGTGGAGCGCCACCTATCCCGAGAATACGGATATCCCTGGGGACGGGGGAGTTCTGCCATCGCTCTGGGCTTACGTCGAAATGACCCTCGAGCTGATGAAGGACGTTTTGGATGCGGTTCCCGGACTCCATCCCGCCTCAGCGCTCAAGCCGGAGGACGAGCCGCCTTCGGGGCATTTGCCGGGATTACATGCGCTGTGGGAGGAGCTGGTCGGAGACATTCGGAGCTTTTTTCAAAAACCGACCGACCTTCATCGGGCGATCGATCTGGCAAAGTCCTTTCCTCGGGACATCCGTGAGCATACCTCCGAGGGGCACGGCCAAGTCCACGCGCTGCTTTCGAGTTTCAACTCAACCGTGCGCGGCCATGTCGGGCTGCCTCAGGAACTGAGCGACGATTTGCGCCGGGGCTTCATCGTGCTGGATCTGGCCGGCGCCATTTTGAGGGGTGTATTGCACGAGGGAATGATCGAGAGCCCCGAAACACTTTTTGACCGGCTGGATGAGTATGAATTCACCGACTGGATCCGCAGCCACGGGGCGCATGAAATCACGCTCAATTCGGCGCCGGTGGTTGGTTTTTATGATTTTGCGTTCGGATTTGAGAAGGGCGACCCGAAGCGACGCTGTTTTGCGGCAGGCACCATGCTGCATGCCTATGCACGCTTTGTGTTTACGTACAAGGGAGCCCTGATGTGGAAAATGCAGGCAGGCATGGGTGACACCATTTTTGGGCCCATGTACGAGGTGTTGAAAAACCGTGGGGTCCGATTCGCGTTCTTTCACCGCGTAGATCACCTGACTTTGAGTGCGGACAAAAAGAGCATCGAAAAGATCTCGCTCGGGGTTCAGGCAACACCGAAGTCAGGCACCTACGATCCGCTCGTGCTCGTGAATGGTCTCCCCTGCTGGCCCAGCGAGCCGCTGTACGATCAGCTGAAAGAAGGTGAGGAATTGCGGCGCGGCCCCGCCCCTCACGACAAGCCCTATAATCTCGAGTCCCACTGGACCTCCTGGAGAGACGTGGGGGCAGTGACGCTGGAGGCGGGCAAAGATTTCGATCTCGTCGTGCTGGGGATCGCCGTGGGTGCGCTACGCGGCATTTGCTCCGAACTGATGGAATGCAACGCCGCGTGGACACAAATGGTGGAAAAGGTGCAGACCGTTCAGACGCAGGCGTTTCAAATTTGGCTCAAGCCAGACGCCCAGGACCTCGGATGGAATCACCCAGCCCGGGCCGTGCTCGACGCCTACGTCGATCCGTTCAACACGTGGGCCGACATGAGCCAACTGCTTGTCCGCGAGACGTGGCCCAAGGACAACGAACCCCAGAATGTCGCCTACTTTTGCGGTCCGATGCCCGACACCCTCCCTCTGCCCGAGGGACCCGACGAGGCCTTCGTGCGGGGAATTTCCGAGCAGGTCAAAACCACCGCCATCGATTGGCTGAATGCGAATGCGGGCCCGCTGTGGCCGGCGGCGGGACAGCCTCACGACCCGAAAGCGCTCAACTGGGCCCTTCTTTACGGCCAACCGCAGGTGGGAGACGAGAGGGCTTTCGAAGGCCAATACTGGCGCGGCAATGTCGATCCCACCGAGCGTTATGTCATCAGCGCCCCCGGCAGCAGCAAGTTCAGGCTCCGCTCGTGGCAATCCGGCTTCACCAACCTCTACCTCGCGGGCGACTGGACCTACAACGGCTTCAACCTGGGGTGTGTCGAAGCCGCTGTCACCAGTGGGATGCAGGCCGCTCACGCCATCTGCGGTCTGCCGTCGACAATCGTGGGTGAATTGCCCCCCACTCCCGCGCCACCCCTGAGCTGATGCGGTGGCCCGAGGGGGCTTCGGCCCCCTCACTTCAGCGTCTGCAAAAAGGCCTGGATGTCGGCCAATTCTTGCGGGTTCAGCAGGAGCCCCATCGGAGGCATCGGCGAGACCTGCAGATACTCAAAGCCCTGAGCCAGAACCGCATTCGGCTCCAGGAGACTCTGCTTGATGTAGGCCGCGTCCTTCCGCGCTGCAATGCCGTCCAGTGCCGGGCCCACAGTGCTCCCCTCCCCCTTGAGGGCGTGACACAACACGCAGGCTGCGGAGGCATGCGAACGGAAGATCTTCTCCCCGCGCGCCACATTTCCCGGCTGAAGCGTTTCCTCCTCAATCGCCACCGCCTCAGACAGGCGCAGATCATCAAAAATCGCTTCGCCTTTTCCCTCAAAGCTCAACTCGATCAAGGCTTCTGACTTGGTTCCGCTTTGGAAAAAAACCTCCACCTCGCTCCAACCCGGCGAACGACTCAATTTCGGCGAAGCCACCTTCCGAAGAGACTCGCCAAGGAGCACCGCACTGGTCCCCCCGGGGCTCTTTGCCCAACCCGATAGCCGGTACTGCGTGTTGGGCTTGAGCGAGACTTCGGTGACCAACTTCGTACTGGCGCGCTCTCCGGAATTCACCCGCAGCGCGTGCTCGCCGGAATGCGCCTTCGCCTTGGCTCCAACGCTCCCCCACTGTGCATCCTTAGACTCCACCGGCACCGGGGCATCCACACGCCTCCAACCTTCGGGAATTCCCTTGGCTCCAAAACTTTCAAAACCCGCGTTGGGAAGCAGATTCGGGCCCTCTTTGTACAGCTCCACTCCCTTGCTTTTGACCAAGGCGCGCAACGCCTCCTTGAGCCACTCATCCGCGGCGATCTGCGGGTCCCGGAGCAGCCCCTTGAGCAGATTCCGAATTTCCGTTGTCGCCTCAAAGTCCGCCAGCTTCACGAGCGCTGCCAACCGGGTGTGCGGATCCGCATCCGAGATCACCCCTGATCCGAAGAAGAGGCCGCGCGCAGGCTCGTCCTTGGAAAGGGCGCGGATTGCATTCCGGCGCAGTCGGGCGTCCTTCGCATACAAAGCAGCGCGATGGGTTTCCAAGTCCAGCTTGCCGATGCCGTGCAGTGCCCAAAGCGCGTGCACCGCTCCAATCCTCCCGTCGTTTGCCGCCACCACGCGACGCAATAAATCCACAGCCTCGGGGCGCGCGCTTTCGACCAAGAGTCGTTGGGCCGTGAGGCGCCAGTACTGCGTGTCGCTGTCGAGCGCCGCCACCCAATCGGCCACCGGTGCCCCCTCCAGCGGGCGCACCTTGCCCGGCTTCGCATGATTCCAAACCACCCGGTAAATGCGGCCTCGGGAGTGGTCGCGCAGATCGTTTTCGTGAGCGCCCCCAGGCCCCGTCTTGCCCGCAAATCCACCTTTTTCCAAAGAAGGCGTCGGATTGTGCTGAATGATGAAGTTTTGCCAGTCCGCAATCCAGATCGCGCCGTCAGGCCCCACCTCGGCGTATACGGGCGAGGTCCATTCATCGCTGCTGGCGAACACATTCATCCCATCCAGCGCCGTGTACCCAGCGCCCTGCGGCCGGACATCCATGAGCGCCACCAGCTTCATGGTCGGCTCGCACACCAAGGCTTTGCCCTGCATCCGCGCAGGCAATTTCGAGGAGTACACAAAGGACGATCCACAGGCCGCCGTGTAGCCGTTGAACACGTCGACCTGACGAAAATTCGGGGTGATGGCGTGCGCCTCACTCACGACATTGATTTTTTTGGCGCTCATGCCGCGCATGCCCTCCGGGAACAAACGCACGGGAAGGCCTCCGTAAAAAATCGGCGCCCCGTTGGCCGTGCCTCCAAACTGGTCCCCCGACTCATTGGCGCTATGCGCCCACGTGTTGTTGGAAAACTGATGCAGGAATTCGAGCTTCGAGCCGTCCGGGCGGAATCGATAAGTGCCCTGCCGGAAATCCACCATCTCCTCTCCCACCTTGCCTTTGAAGCCGGAGTACCCGACGGCACCGTAAAGCCAGTTGTCGTACCCGTAGTGAAGGTTGCTGGCTTGAGCATGCGTGTCGCCGATCCCCCACATCCCCCCAAAAACCACCTCCCGCGTATCGGCTTTGTCATCCCCATTGGTGTCCTTCAAAAAGACGAAGTGGGGCGGCTGAGCGACCATCAACCCGCCATTTACAAAACACAGGCCAGTCGGGATGTTCAGCCCCTCGGCAAACACCGTGAAACGGTCCGCCCGACCGTCCCCGTCCGTATCCTCGCAGATGATGATTTTGTCGTTTCCCGGTCCCGATGGGTTGACCCCGTGCGGGTAATCCGAGGTCACCGCCACCCAGCAGCGGCCCCGGGCGTCCCACGCCATGGCGATGGGTTTTCCGATCTGCGGCGCATCCGCAAACAACTCCAGGTGCATGTCCGCAGGAACCTGGATGCGTTCCATGGATCCCTTGGCGGTGAACGGATGCTGGAAGGTGACGGCTTCGGGCCGCTTTTCGTAGTTCGCCACCATCGGGTGGGCCTCGCGTTTTTCGGTTTCTCTCTGGGCTAGAAAGCTTTCCCAATCCTTGCGTGCCTGCGGTGTCGCGGCGCCCAGCAGCGCCTTTTTCACTTCGGACGGGGACTGCCCAGCCTGCACTGGAATCACCCTGCCGGCTTTTTGGAGGGGCTCCAGAGCCTTGGATGACGGGGCGTTCCCGCTCACGAGGGCGACATCATAGAGCGCCACCAACTCCGGCGAGAGGAGGTCTGCCGATGGAAAATAGTCAAAGTAGAGCGCATCGCGGCCGTTTTCGCGCATCGCATTATGCAGCATGCCCTTCGCGGATTGCTCAGCACCGGCGCTATCCAGGTACAGGATTCGCAGTGGTTTTGGAGCGGCTTCCAGGGCCGGGAGAGTTAGGAACCCTGCGAGTGAGGAACAGATCAAGAGCGGGAGGGGGGAATGGGTAGGCATAGGAAGAAACGGAAAACGGTTCTGTCGGATGACACAGAATTAAACCCCATTCCCTTCCATTCGCCGCGGACGTTTTTTGTGATTAATCGGCCATTCATAGATCCACCTACCGCTCTTGCCCGGGGGATTCAGGAGAGCCCTGTTTTTTTCCCGAACAACCATCGGAAAAAGCGATGCTAACATTCGGAAAGTCCTCCCTCACAAATCACCCGCTTTCGGGTGATCCCCTCCAGATGGAACGCCGCTCAACCTCCCGTCCGCATCAAACCGCCCCCCCCTTTCCCCCGGGCACAGGGGCATCTCTTCGCGCGTTTGCCCGGGGAACGGCAATCGTACTCGGATGCGCCCACCTCTGGGCTACAGCGACCCACGCCTCCGTCCAGGGGCGTTATGTCCGGGTCGAAATCCCGCCACGCCCCAGTTTTCTGCCCGACACCAAACGCCTGGCCCTCTGCGAACTCGAGGTGTACCGGGGCGACCAGAATCTCGCTCCCCTGGGGAAATTTGCCGCTTCTGGCGGACACAACTTCGGATGGGTCATTGATGGCAATCCCGGCACCAAGACGCAGACGCCACCAGAGCTGAACCCGTGGTTTGAGGTCGACCTGGGGCATTCCCAAGAGATCGATCGCCTGACGCTCCGCCCGGTATCGAGCGAAAGACACGAGCTCGGCGTGCTCTTCAGCGTTTTGGACGAGGAACACAAAGTGGTTTGGCTTCAACGTCATCCCTTTGTCTCGATCACGCCCACAGAAAGCCAGCCGGAAGTGGAGGCGTGGCCCCGGGCGTTCGCCGGACGTTGCGTGGGTCAGGTGGTCCCGAGGGACAAAAGCGCCTGGTACAACCTGGCCTCTGAGGAGGAGCAGGATCGGCATGTGGCTCTGAAGAACGTTTCCTTTCCGGCGCTTGCCGATGGCTTGCCGATGCAGCGCAGCGCCGAGCGCTGTTTGATCGGCGCGAGTCACCTGAGGAGATCGAGAAGCTCTGCCGCAAGTTTCACTCGATGGTGGACCCTGACTCACCCGGGCTCGAGACCTTCAAAGCGCGTTTTGAAAAAGGCCAATACCGCGAGGCACTCGATGCCTACCGTGACGCTTTTTTCGCACGTCCGGCCAACCGCAAATTCACACTGCAGTCCCCGCTCCTCACCGGAATTCACTCCCCCTTTGTCGAGACGCGAACCTCCGAGTTCCGTCCCGTCGAACCCGCACAGGTGGAGCTTCTTCTTCGCGGACAGCGCATCTGGAAAAAGGGCGGCGTCCTGGCCGTCAGCGACCTCGGTGCACCGGGAAACACGCGTTGGACACCGCCCGAGCCGCCCCAAGGCCAAGCCACTCCCGAGCCGGAACTGAACCTCTTCCGGATGGCCTCGCATCAACACGGCCCTCACTCCTTGTTCTACGACGATCTGTTGTTCGCCTACGCCGCCACCGGACAAAAAGAATGCCTCCACAAGTGGCTCGATTACCTCGATGACTGGTGCCTCTTCGGTCGCGAGGACGTCCTGGAGTCTCGCGAGAACCTGACGATGGCTTCGGAATGGACCACCAAGACGGCAGGGGGACGCCTCCGGATGCTCGAGGAAATCGCGGCGAGGCGGCCCGAGTTCGCGAGGGACTTTCGCTCGAGTACTTTTGTGCGTCAGCTGATCAGCCTGGTGGAGGATCTTCCGCCGTACACGATCCGCGCCCGGCGCGCCCAACTCGCCAACTGGGGCTGCGGCGGCACCGAGGCCCTGGCCTATCTTGGAGCGCTTCTACCCGAGTTCCGCTGCATGCGCTATTTCAGCCGGGAGGCCGTGCGGCTTGCGATGAGCAACTATCTCCAAAATCGCCACGCCGACGGGGAACTCATCGAAGCGTGGGATGGCGGCCACCGGGCCTCTGACCTGTTCATGATGACCGTTTTTGACCTGCTCCCGCATTTGCCCACCGACACCCCCAAGGCGGATCCGCTCCAGATGCGTTTCCTGCGGGACCTGAAAAACGTCTATTTCCGGAACATCCTCACCGACGTCTCTCCTGAGGGCTACTACCGCTTCCAGTGGCTATTGCAAACAGCGCGCGCTTCCGACCGCGCCTCGAATTACGAGGCTCCGCGTAGGCTCCTCAATGAACAGTGGCTACAACTAATGCACTGGGGTAGCCAGGAGCCTTGGGAATGGCTCCAAGCCCATGATCCCGAGGCGGCGCTGCGGGCCCGGGTCATTCTCGGACAATCGCAAGACACCGTCCCCAGACGGATTTCCGATGCTCTCCCGTATGGTGGAATCTACTGGCTGCGCGACCAGTGGAGGGACGGCGCGGAATGCCTCGTCCTGCGCAACAACCGCACACGGACCCAGAACGTCCACACCTACGGAGGCAGCAACTTTAACTCCATCTTCGGAGCCGGCGCACTCCGCTACGACCTCCTCAAAGACGGGCGCAGTCTCCTCAACGCGGAGGGCATTGTCATCGACCAAAAACCCTCCAACCCCTGGCAAAACGCCATCCCGACGGGAGGCAAAACCGAGTTCAGCGGCATGGCCGAGCACCAGGTCCTCCCCGCGCGATTCCACACTTCGGAGAGATTCGATTTGGCAGAGGGAACCCGGAGTTACCCCTACTCGAGGCCGGTCAAAAAGTGGTACCACGGGCCGGACTGGTACGGCATTTGGAATCCCGAGCCGAACATCGACAACACACCGCTCTCGGGTGTGACGGCCCACCGGCAGGTGCTCCATCTGCGGGGCTCGGGGCTTTGGATTGTCGCAGATCGCATCGAAAACCCCCATCCCCAGCGCTTTGACTACGCGCAATTCTGGACATTTCCCGCCCTACTCCACTCGCAGGGTTATCGGGAGCAGGTCGAGCAGCTCGCAAAACTCGGACATCCCTTGGTCGAGGAAAACCTCCAGCGCCAGTGCATCCGCACCGCCAGTCCGGGTCTCGCGAATCTCTCGACCTATTTCTTCGGGCACTCCTTCGAACTGGTGCAAGAGATCGACCGGAAGGGAAACTACGTGGCCACTGCTCAGTCCAAGTCCGCGCTCGAAATTCTGCACGAAAGCCGCGACACGGCCCCCACGTTTGAGAAGTCCCTCCGCAAAAGCGGCATCCGCTGGCAGGGCGAGGGTAATCAGGCGCTGGTGACGCTCCACTTCACGCGGGATTCGGTTGGCGAACCCGAAAAGCAGTTCGCCCAGGATCTGCGCGAAATTGAAGAACTCAAAGGCGCGCCCGGAACCACTGGATTCAGAGCGGTTACCGCCCGAGGAATCCCCGTCTGGTTTCAGTCGGGGGCCCACACCCCCTGCCTCCTCCAAGCCGGGCCTGCACGCGCCGAGGGGGAGTGTTTGCTCGCAACGGAAACCGGAGGCGAGGTCAGCGGGATCGCCCTCGGGACAAACCGGACCATCACTCTTCGCGGACAATCCTACAAGACCCCTTCGGCAGACTTTGAGTACACCCTCCGCGCCAACGGCGAGTTCACGAGCCAGCCCATCCATCGCGCCATTGATACGGTGCAGATCTCGCCGGCGCAGAATGTGTTTACCGACTCGACAAACGTCTCCTTCCACATCCCCAACCAGGACCCGAGCGACATCGAATTTCGCTACACCCTCGATGGCAGTGATCCGACGCTTTTGTCGCCCATCTGCACAGATTCTTTGGTGATTACCCAGGACACGCACGTCAAGGTGCGGCCCTTCCGCAAAGGGCTCCGACACACTCCCTTCAACCTTCCCAGTGAGGAAGCGGGTCAAACCGTGGGTACCATCTTTCGCAAGGAAAAGCCGCGCCCCGCGCTGCCTCCGGAAACGGCACCCGAGCAGGGTTTGACTTACGAGTATTTTGAGGGCCCATGGGCGCAGCTTTTTAGCCAAATCGGCGAGCCGGGCGTGCTGGAGCCGAAGGGTCGCGGAAAAGTCAGCCAGCTCCTGCTCCCGGCCGAGGTGGAAGCCATTCGCTCCACGGACAAGGCGTACGCCCTTCGATGCGAGGGCTACGTGGATGTGCCGGAGACGGGGATCTACTCGTTTTATGCGCCGGAACATCTCTACACCCCCACGATGGATGCCGGGTACGACCTGCGGGTGTGGATTGATGGCGAAGAATGGTTTCCGTCACCCACCTTGCACTCGGAAAACGTGTGGCACATCGCCCTCGAAAAGGGACTCCACCGCTTGCGGGTCACGTTCGTGGACTACCGGTGGAAACAGTTCAAGGACGAGTACTGGATGAGCTGGTTTGAACAACAGATGTGGAAGGGGATTCCTGCGTTGGAAATCAGCGGGCCGCATTTGAAGAAACAGCCCCTCCCGGCGGGGTGGCTCTTCCGGGGGCCGCAAGCCATCGTTTCAAAGTAACTCGGTTTTGTCCCCGCATCCGTGTTGAGACAGACCTCGAGAGAAACTGGCTTCACTCTGCATTTTTGCGAGTGCTCCCTCCCATTCCGCTGAGGAGAAACTGACTGGGAGAACGGTTACTCCCGAAGACAGTATTTTCGCTCAGACACTCCCACCCGATGCCTCCGGGAGAGGCTTCTCTTGGACCGCTCCACGTTCGAGGCAAAAAAGGTGATCGGCAAGGTGGATGGCTTCCGCGCGGTCATGGGTGATGTGCAGAGCCGTAATGGAGAAACTGCGCTGGGTGCGTTTGAGAAGATTCAGCAGCTCCGCCCGCATTTCTTCGTCCACCGCGGAAAGCGGCTCGTCCAGGACCAGCGCGGCGGGGCGGGCAGCCAAGGCTCGGGCCAGGGCCACCCGCTGGCGTTCCCCGCCGGAAAGCTCCTCGGGACGGCGCTCGAGCAGGGTGACGATGGAAAACTGTTCGGCAAGCGACTGCACCGTGGCTGCTATCTCGTCCTTCGGACGTCTGCGGATACGCAGGGCGAACCCCACGTTGTCGCGGACGGACAGCGTGGGAAAAAGAGCAGCGTCCTGGGGAACATAGCCAATGCCACGCTCGCCCGGGGGCAGATCGGTAATGTCACGACCGGCGACCACCATGCGCCCCGAGTGAGGTCTGCGCAGTCCGCAAAGGATCTCGACGAGGCTGGTTTTTCCAGAGCCGGTGCGCCCCATGAGAACGCCATAAGAAGCCGACGGGAGGACAAAGGAGACATTTTCGAGCGCAAATCCGGGAACGCTCCAGGCGATGTTTTTGAAGCGGATCATGGCTTAGACGCGTTCGCCGGCATGACGAATGATCACCAGCACGAGGACGGCAAACACCACCATGAGGATGCTGACGGATACGGCGGCCTCGAGATTACCGACGCTCAATTCGAGCCAAATGGTGGTGGGAAGAACCTCGGTTTTCATGCGGGTGGCGCCCGCAAACACGAGAACGGGCCCAAATTCGCCAAGGCTCCGCGCCCAAGCAACGCTGGCGGCGGCAAACATCCCGCGCCGCGCCAAAGGCAGCGTAACGAGCAGAAAAGCCTGAGCGCGAGAGCAACCGAGGGTCATGGCGACCCGTTCGGGGCGTTCCGGAAGGGCGTCAAACGTGCCCCGCATCGTACGAATCGCAAAAGCGGCACCGATGACGAGCTGGGCCAGGACAACGCCGGCAGCGGTGTAGGTGAAAGGAAAAGCGCGCTCGATGAGACGGCCGGCCGGGGTTTGAAAAAAAATGAGCAGGCAAAGCCCAAGCACCATGGGAGGAAGGACAATCGGAATATCCAGAATGGCTTCGATCCACGATTTACCGGGAAAACGGGTGCGAGAAAGCAGGTAGCCAGAGGGAACCGCGATGAGCAGCGAGAGCAGGGCAGTGAGCGAGCAAGTCAGCAGGCTGAGTTCGATGGAATGCTGGATTTCGCGGGAACGCAGGGCCTGAAACAGGTGGCCCGGAGTGGTGTACAGAGCCGTGGCACCGAGCGTGGAGAGCAGAAACAGAACATAGCCTCCGGTGAACGAAACCAGCAGGGGCCAAAACCAAGATACCCGGGAAAACTTCATGAAGAGCGGAGTGCCGGCGTTTACTCTTCCCTCAGCCACCCGGGAATCTCAATCGCCTTGCTCTGAATCGGGGCGCTATTCCCCCTCCACTCGAAGCCCGCCTTTTCAAAGTCCGCCCGGTGTGCCCGCAGCGCATCGAGAAATCGGAGCGCCAGCTGGCGGTTCGGTGAATCCGCGCGTACGGCAAAGCATTGAACGGCTTTCGCCCCCGCATGCGCGATGGAACAAAACTCCAGCGAGGCGACCTCCGAGGAGACGTTGGCCTTGTACACAATCACCGCGTCGAGAGCTCCGGTCCGCATTTGAGAGATCAGAGAGTCCGCCGTCGGCTCCTCCAACACGACGTTCTGGCGGACGCCCTCCCAAAGTCCCGAGGACTTGAGAATATGGCGGGTCACGTGACCCAGCGTGCTCTGATCCGCACGACACAGGCCGACCCGCAGTCCAGATTGCGCGAGGTCGCCGAGCGTGTGGACCTTCCTGGGATTCCCCCGCTGAACGACCATCCCGATCTCGGTTTCAGTCAGTGGCGCCGCCTCCGGGAACTGGTCGGCGACGGCAGCAGCCCAGCAGAGATCACAAGCGTAACGGGCGTCAGGAAGCTCGAGAAACGCAGTGGAGCGCGCGGTTTTGAGGGCGGCACACGAAACGCCACACCCGTTGAAAACGGTGGTGACCGTGGCACCTTCGCGCGTCGCAAAACGCTGGAGCAGAGATTCCACCATGGAACCATTCACACCACCGCTGGACAACGCGAGATTGGGCTTCCGCGACCAGTGGTCCCCGGCAAGAGGGACGTATCCAGCCGCCGCAAGGACAGCACCTCCTTTTTCGGGTGCGGCCAAAAATCGGGCAAATTTGAGCGCAACAGCGGGTTGCTTCGAAGCTGTGAGAACAGCAGCGCTAGCCCGCTCGGGGTGGGCATCCAGCTCTGGCACATGCACGCCCTCAATTCCCTGAAATTGTAAGGTGAGCGCCTCCCACACGATGGCGGCATCCACAGCTCCAAGGGACAGATCCGCAGCGATCTCCGTGACGGTGGGTTTCATCACTGCCACTCGGGCGGCGAGGGCCTCCCATCGGCTGCCCGCCACGGTCCGGACCGTTTTGCCAATGCTTGCAGCCTCTGGATTGGCCACTGCCACTCGCAGGCTGTTTTGAAAAAGATCTTCGAAGCTTCGAACGCACTTTGGATTGCCGCGACGGACCCCAATGACCGGAGTCTGGACCGCAAAGGGAATCACTTCCCGGATGTGGCCGGATCGAGTGGCCATCTCGACCGAAATGTCATCGGCGGACACAAACAGATCGCCGGAGCGTGAGACCTTGATTTGGCTGAGGAGGGTGCCGCTTCCGCCGAACTGGAAATGCACATCAACCCCTTCCTCGGTGCGAAAGGCATCCGCG
>JBANFR010000095.1:0-13581 GCA_037975925.1 Verrucomicrobiota bacterium | reverse complement strand
CGGCGCCCAAGCGGGTGCGTGCCTGCGAGATGGCAGATTTACCCGCGATGCGCGGTTTGCTGCGGAGGCGCCCCAGCCAAGAAAGGCCTCCAGAAGACACCGCAATACCTCTCCCGTGGAGACGGCCATCAATAGGCCCAGCGCAATCACGGAGTAAACCAGGGCATCCGAAGGCAAATCTCTGACTCTTTGGCTATTGGCGTTGAATCTGGCCAGGATCTCGCGGACCCGTTCCCGAGGATAACAGCGTGCCAAAACTCCGATGCTGAGGAGCTGAGCGATCTTTGGACCGCCGCGAATCGTCATTGCCGTTCGAGCCATACACCGCGCTAGTGCCGACTCGAACAATCAACAGGATTAAAATCCTAATTGAAAGGTATTTGGGACTAAGCACGGGCTGCGCGCAGGTGCCGCGGGTGAAGCAGGCGGTGCAGAGCCCCGACGTGGAGGCGTGCGTGCGGTTGGTGGAGGAGATCAAGGACATGGAAACTCCGGGTGCCGTGTTCGCCGCGTGCGAACGGGTGGCCCGCGAACGGTATCCGGATCTGCTCTGCTCCGGGGCCAAGGTGTCAAGGAGCCCACCGGAGGCAAGAAGCCCCAAAACCGAGGCTTCACCCCGAAGAAAGAGGGCACGCGAAGCCGCTCAGATTAGGTAGGTTGCTTTCCTCCAGCGATCGCGATGCACTTGCTTTGCGGATTTCGCGGGTTCGCGTGAAGTTCGGCTCGGCAGTTTCCTTCAGGGCTCTGTGCGCAAGGGTGTCCTCGGCCTTGTCGGGAGGCTCGGTGTGTCCAAGTGCACGGGACTGCTATTTCGTTTTCTGTGCGCCGGGCTTCACGGGTTCGCCGCGCATCGCAAATGGTTGGGATGCTGTCCTGAAAAGCCAGGATGCCGGTAAGGGCTGTCTGGCGAGGTCCGGTCCGGAGACCTCGAGCACAGGCGTGCCGGACCACATTTGGGCGGGCTGCCAGTTGATCCAGTATTCGTCGCGGAACTTCTTCCAACGATAGTCCACGTAGGCCACCTCGATTCGATGGAAACCGGCCTCCATGGCCACGGACCAGCGGTTTTCGGCGTGGAGCATGGGGTTGGGCCACCACTCGCAACCGTCGATGAAGACCCGCAGATCATACCCGGCGTCGAGGGTGGGGGTGAGCAGATGCACCGGTGCGTAGAATTGAAAGACCCCGGTGGTGGGCGCCTTCAGATAGCCACTGTAGCGGACCGCGTAGGCACGGTCCGTGGCGCGGACTTTTTGGAGATCTGCGGGATTCAGCAGTGAGCGGACCGAGCCAGTGGACTGAAGGTTCGCTGTTGCGGCGAAGGCGGTTGCATCGCCGGCGTAGGCAAACAGGGTGGGCCAGTGGCCCTCGGCGTAGGTGTAATGGAGGCCCGGAGCTGCGATTTCGGGCTGCTGCGCCGGCAAGGGAGTCTGTTTGCGGAAGATGGCCGTCACGGTTTTGCCCGCCTCGGTATTGGCGCAGTGCCATGGAGTGGAGGTCAGGCCTTTGCGAAAGGCGCGGACCTTCAGCATGGAGCTTTCGGTGACCGTGATGGATCCCGAGTAGAGGGGAGAGTCGAGGCCCGGCTCCGCGCCGTGCGTGATTTCAAAATCCCTGCCCGTGAAAGCCGACGCTGGTTGCAGCGTGTAACGCAGCTCGATTCCCGTCATATCCTGTCCGGGGATATCGACGCCCACCTGAAGCGTGTCGGTGAAAACGGTCTGGTCCGGCAGGATCCGCGGGAGGCGGATCGGCTTGTGAATCGCCTGGAAGGACGCCGGCTTTCCGGAGGCTCCCAGTTCGAATTCAAAGTCGCGTGAGGGAGTGCGCACCGCTTTTCCTTCAACCTTCATGTCCTGGCAGCCGAGGATTAGGCCGCTGATTTTTCCGTCTTTAGCGAGGACGAGAAGGGTCTCGGCATGTGCCTGCACGGGCCCGCACGTCAGGGAGTTGACGGTTTCGGGTCCGCCCTGGAGCCAGACTTCGGCGCCGCTTTGGGTGACGATCCGGCAGCCGACCACGCCGCCCGGGCCCTCGGTCTGGACGGCGGAGCGGGTGTCATTGCGGTTGAGTTGATCGAGTGTGTACACCGCAGGCAGGACCTGCATGGCGGTGACGAGGCTCTGGTTGCCCGAGCCGGTCCAGTGGGCGATCACGGGACGAATAGGGAGGCTGCTGGATGATTGGGAGTACACCATGTCGCTGGTGTTCATGAAGGTCTGGGGCGTCATTCCTTTGGAAAGCGCTTGCCCGATTTCGTCCAGCGGCGTGGGCAGTCGCTCGGGCTGGCGCTTGAGATCGAGCCGGTTGGCGAAGTGGAGGGGCTGACGACTGAAAAGGCGCACGGAGACGTTGGGCGATCCAGGGTTGGCGGTGCGGAACAGACGCCGTTCTTCGTTCTCCTCCAGGAGGGAGTGTCCCGTGGCTTTGAGGAGGGCGACCCGTTCGGTGAACCCCTCCGGATGCACGCGTACGGGGAGTTTGAAACCCTGCATGTATTCGTGGGTTGCATGGGCGGGCGCCAACATGCGGTCATGAACGAGCCACAGTCCTTCGCCGCGCACGTGCAGCACCTGGCGCACGGCCTGGACGTCCCGAATGGGGGCTGTGTCTTTCTCAGAAGCCATGAGATACAAACGGCAGGGGTCTTTCACTCCCAATGCCTTCCGATGATCCCAGAGGTGGGCATAGGGGGCGTCCTGGAGACCCTCGGTGAAATCAAAACGGTCGGAGGAATGGAAACGGGAGTCGTGCACTAGCCGTTGGGAAGTTGCGGCGTACTGAGTTTTTCCACCCACTGGAGTCGAATCGTAAAAATGATTCTCCGATTTGCGGTCCACCGCGATGGGCATCCCTTCGACCAGGCACAAGCCTGACTTGGAGAGGTTGTAGCCGGTGCGTGGCGCGTCGGTCAGGTGCTGGGAACGGGCCCGCACATTCTGCATGACCAGATAGTCACTGTCCGCGTGCCAGCCGTCGCGCAGGTAGGACATGCCGGCGAAAGGGGCATAGTCTGAGGCGCGGGAGGGCAAAGATCCATTCGGCGAGCGGGAACCCAGGATGGCGTCCATCCGTTGGCGCGCTTCTGGCTCGTCCTGAATGTGTTCGAGGACGATGCGGCCAGTCCTGCTCCACATCGGTTTGGCAAAGGCTGCGGCGGCATTGATGAAGTCGCGCGAGCGCCAATCGGGCCAGAAGCAGCCCTGCGGCGATACGTGGGTGAGCAGGTTGCGCTCGAGGACGCGCATATTGTCCCAAAGGTAGCGCTGTTGGAGGGGGTCACCCACGTCCTGGGGCAGGCGTGCGTGGGGCAAACCGGAGTCGTAGAAATCCGCTTCCGTCCGGGCATGCCCCCAGTCCCATGACTCAATGCAGGGGCCGTCCAGTTCCCGGTAGGAGATGAACCCGTAGTTGGTGAGACGCCAGGCTTCGCGGACGAAGTAGTTCAGCGCCTTGAATTCCGGGAGGAAGGCGGAAACTTTTATTTGTCCGGCCAGCCCCATGATTCCCCAGTTTGCGAGTTGAGCCCGGCGCAACCGCAGATTGTAGGGGGCATACTCTTCCACCGCGTGCATGAGCAGGCGGACGAGCGTTGCAGAGTCCAGGTCGTGTGCAAAAGCGGGGCGCTCATCGAGGGCGATACGCAGGCCGCAGAGGAGGGCCGGAAGCACGCTATGTGGCTCGTGGTCCATCGCCGCCCTGATATTGAGCGGGGAGTGGTCCATGTCAGCGGTCGCATGCATGGTGTAGTCGTCGAGGTAGGCGCTGAAGCGATCCAGGTGCGCCTTGGTGCCGTTCACCACGTAGGAATAAAAGAGCGAGGCGCTAAAATCCTCCCTGGTGAAGATCCAGTCCCCTCCGAAACAGATGGGCTTCAATTGTCTATAGAAGAGGATGCGCTGCTTGAGATCTTGGCCTTCCGGGGTCTTCCAGAACGGGCTTCCATCGTCCCCACCGCCGGTGAGTCCTTGCACGCCCTCGGGCAATGCGGGTTCCCTCGGAGCCCATACGACGTCGCCTGGTTCACCCACCTTTCCGATGAGCAGAGACTTATTGGCCATGGGCACCACAGCGACCCCCTTGAGCGCATTTTCCAAAAGCAGGGGATGGGGCTGACATATCGGGGTTCCTCCCGTTTTGTTCGCCGGAGTCATCATCGGCAGGATGCTGCGGTTATGCGCGCCGTACTTTTCGGGCTCGGCCAGTTTGGCGAAGAAGTAAGTCCGGTAGGCCTCCAGCGCCTGCCGAGGCTTGCCGGCTTTGTGCAGGCGATGGAACTCCTCCAATCCCGGTGTGCCGGGCTCGAGAATGGCCGCAAAACGGCGGCAGAGATCCGCCAATCCCTGGTCGGAGTTTCGGGCACGGAAGCGGGCCCGGCGCTCGGCCAGATCGGGAGGGGCTGGCAGAGGGATTTCGATCTTGGGCAGTTGCGCGTTGATCCGCTGCGTCGGCAGTTCGTGGAGATCCCCCGTGGGAAACAGGGGGGCATGGCCGGGGGACCCGTCGGCGGTGGAGGCAGGGGGAGGAGAGAAGCGCTGCTTGGGGTATTCGCGCGTGGCTTGCTCTTCGAGGGTGGCGTACGCCGCGAGGTATTGCTTGAGGCTTTCGGACTCCTGCGCGTTCAGCTTTGCGTTGCCGACCCATTGCTGCACGGAGTGCTATACTGCGATGGCCTCGCGCACGGCCGCTGCCTGGAGATCTCCCTCCAGTCTGCGTTCGGCCCGGCGCGCTTGCGCCACTTCGCGATCATAGGCGAGAAACTGGTCGTAGCTGGTGAAATCACTGAATGTCTTTCGGCTCTGGAGGGCCCGGGTGCGGGTTTGTTCTGCGAGGAGTTGCTCGCGGTGTGTCCGAATCGCCTGCATTTCGGGTGTCAGAAGTCCTCCGATTCGTTTGAGCAGGAGGGTGGTCTGGCGCTCGAGTGGTGCGAATGTTTCGAGTGGAATCAGGCGGATGTCTCTCAGGTTGATCGGAGTCCTCGGATTGGACCAATCGCGAGGAATGTACTCCACCAGGTACTCCTCGGCCTTCAACTGGACTTCCCCGAGGGCGAAGGGGGCGTACGTTGTCCACGATTCGGTAGGCGGGATGAAGCCGCGTGCTGCCGCTAAGCCGCCGGCCTCTGCGCGGACCGGGCGGAGGTGAATGGTTGCACCGCTCTCGCTTCCCGGGGGGCAGGCGCGGGTGATGACGACGCGATAGCTTCCTGCTTTTGCCGGAGTCATCCGCCACGAGGGGCGGATCTCGTCGCCGTCCCAGACGGGGGTGCCGTCGGAAGCGGGGGCGACGAGGGCCTGCGCTTTGGCGTTCACCCAAGCGGCTGATTCCGAGTGGAGATAGACGACGCCGTCCGGTTGGGCGCTTACTTGGGAGGCCGGAGGAATCACCTTGAGGAGCGACTTTGCGTAGGCAGCGCCCGAAAGCGTCTGGGCTTGGGCCTGTGATCCGGACCATAATCCGGACGCCAGAATGAGGAGCGCGCAGACTCGAGGGAAGAACATGGCGTTCCGGGGCGCGATGGATTTGGAGCCTAAGTCGGAGGTGCGGTGGGTAGGCGGGAGGGGGAGGGGAGGAAGCATAGGGGGAGAAGAGGAAACCCAACCCTGCAGTAGTACCGCCTCAGATGATTTTCGTGAAATAGGCGTTCGTGATGATTTGGATCAGATTTTCCGATGAAAGCCGGAGTGCCACGGGATGCGATGGGCCCAGCCTCACGCGTGGCCCCGAGCGAACCCGGAAAGTGCAGTTCACGGGCATCTGCGAGTGCGAGCCACACATTGACATCGAGCAGATCGGTCATGGCGCCCCGTCCGTCTTGCGCCAGGAGCGTCTGAGTTGTTCGAGGTCCTCTTGATCGAGGATCGCATAGAGCTCGGCGTTGGAGAGAGCCGGAGTGGGTGAAGAATCCGGTGTTTTCTCAAACGCGATGGGCAACGGGGCGCGTTTGAGTCGCGTTTGGGAGGGCGGAACGGCCGGGGCTCTGAGTCCTGCCTCGATGTAACGGGTGAGGAGTTCCTTGAGTTTGAGCCCGGACTGAGCGGCGCGCGCTTTGACCTCGCGAAAGAGCGGATCAGGGAGTTCGAGCCTGGTTCGCTTGGGGACATTTTAGCGTAAAAGCGCAGTTTCTAAAACCGCAATGCGGGCACCGTGCATGGCCGATGGCCCTCTCGTCCGCCCTCGCGAGCAGCTTTGATTACGTGATGACCAGCGGGGCGGAGCCGCAGCACCAGTGGCAGCGGGTAACGACCCGCTGCGCTCTGAATCCAAAAGCCGATTTTGCGGTGCTGCACCTTTCTGCCGGCCGCCCCTCGAAGCCGGGTCACCCGGTGGCGGATCTCGGGGCCGTTTTTGCGTCGAACGTCAAATTTT
Source organism: Verrucomicrobiota bacterium (assembly GCA_037975925.1). Lineage (GTDB taxonomy): Bacteria > Verrucomicrobiota > Verrucomicrobiia > Chthoniobacterales > Chthoniobacteraceae > Chth-196. The sequence goes on along the minus strand of JBANFR010000095.1, from coordinate 7,212 downwards.
CGCTTAAAACGCAGCCCCCCGCCGTGGCGCGCATCGTCCATCCCTGATGGCGCCATCCTGGGCTCGCGAGCTGAAAGCGGGGAGCAGAGGTCAAGCGCCCTCCAGTGCGCACATTCCCGGGCGTGTGCAGACCAATGCCTAGCGTCCCGGGACCAGTTCGAAGAGGTAGCCTTTGAGGTACTCCGTCTCGGGCAAAGTCGAGATGACCGGATGATCCAATCCCTGCGCAAACTGGGCGATCTTGCGCAGGGTGCGTTTGGCGTCCACGGCAGCCTCGTTGATGACCTGTAAAAATGCCCCTCCGCTCACGTGATGGGAGCAGCAGAAGGTGGCGAGAATCCCGTCCGGTCGCAGTAGCTTGAGGGCTCGGAGATGGATCTCTTTATAGCCGCGGAGAGCCTCATTCATCCTGCCCTTCGATTTGGTGAAGGAGGGCGGATCCAGGATGACCATGTCGTAGGTCGCGCCGGCCGTCTCCTTCTCCTTGAGCAAATCAAACACATTGGCCTCGAGAGCGTGGACATGGAGTTGATTGCGCTCCGCATTGCGGTTCACCTGGCGAATGGCTTCCGCGCTGATGTCCACGGCGGTCACCTCCTTGGCGCCGGCCTTGGCGCAGGCGAGGGCGAATGCCCCTTGGTTGGTGAAACAGTCCAGGACGGTGCGCTGCGAAGCCAGAGAGGCCACCGCCGCATAGTTGGGAAGCTGGTCCAGGTAGAATCCCGTTTTTTGTCCCCCCAAAAGGTCCACCTCAAAGGACAGGCCCCCGAATGGAATGATCTGCGGCCCGGGATTTTCACCAAAAAGCATCCCCGTCTGGAGCTCCATGCCCTCCGCCTTTCGGATGGGGCTGTCATTGCGTTCCACGATGGAGCGCGGGTTGAAGACCGATCGGAGAGCCTCCACCAAAAGGGGCTTCCGCTTGTCCATCGCCAAAGTCAGCGTTTGCAGCACCAAATGGTCCCCGTACCGGTCCACCACGACCCCGGGTAGCCCATCGCTTTCGCTCCAAATCTGGCGTCCCAGCGTGGGGCAAAGCCCGTGCCGCAGGCGGTAATCATGGGCCATGCGGATGCGTCTTTGGAAAAAGTCGAGATCCAGGTCCTGGCGCTGGCGCGAAAAACGCCGGGCCACAATCTGGGAGCGGCTATTAAAAATCGCGCTTCCCAGAAGACGGTCACGTCCGTCTTTGAGGGAAACAATTTCGCCGTCCTGGGGGTCGCCAAAGGACTTCAGGATTTCGGTGGAATAGACCCAATCATGACCGTGAAAGAGTCGGGAACGCGGTTGAACAACAAGACCTGCCATGAGAAGTGGGTTTGACGCTAAGGGAGGAACCAGCGAAGTCAACGTATGCCCCGGGTTTCGGGGCTTCCCTCCATGCAAGGGGGTCAGCTCGTTTTCCTACCCAATCATGCGCCCCGAACTGAGTCTGTGGTGTCTTTGGACGGTCTTGTTGCCCGCCTCCCTCTCCTCTGCCGCGCCCCTGGCCTCGGGAGGAAAGCCCCTGGAAATCATGCGGGCCATGGAAAGCGTGGCTTGTGATGTTTTTGAAAAAGCCGCGCCTGCCGTGGTCGTCGTCGAGGTGGACCTGCGGCCGGAGGGCATCGAACCCGACACCGAAGCCGGGGCGGAGAACGGCACACGCCGCAATCCAGCGCCCCAGGCCGCGCCGGCCGAGCCCCGAGTCGGGGTCACGCCGATGCGTAGCGAAGGGTCGGGTTTTCTCGTCAGGGAAAACGGCGTGATCCTCACCAATCACCACGTCGTCACTCTCGCCTCGCGCATCACCGTCCGCTTGCGCGATGGCCGCCGCTTTCCAGCCCGACTCCTCGGTGCCGACGAACGGACGGATGTGGCCGTGCTCAAAATTGAGGCTGCCGGTTTGCCCGTGTTGAATTTTGCCGACAGTGACCGCGTGCGCGTGGGGCAGTGGGTCTGCGCGATTGGCGCGCCTTTTAGTCAGGAATGGTCTTTTACGAGCGGAATGCTCAGCGGCAAGGGCCGGACGCGTTTGCTGGGACCGGGAAGCCCCATTCCCCTCTACGAAAATTATCTTCAAACGGATGCCTTCATCAGCCCCGGCCACAGCGGGGGACCCCTCCTCGATTTGGAGGGTGAGGTTTTGGGGATGAACACGCTGATCACTCGTGTCGAACGCGGTCTCGCCTTCGCGGTTCCCTCGCGGTTTTTGCAGCAAACCCTGACCCAAATTTTAGCCGCAGGAAGGGTGTCCCGGCCCTGGCTGGGAATTCGGATTGAAACGCTGGGCGATTCGCCCGAACTCCAAGAAAGACTCGCCGCCGCCGGCCCTGGCGCGGTGATTCTTGCCATTGAACCCGACGGGCCCAGTTTCAAAACCGATCTGCGTCCCGCAGACGTGATTCAGGCGGTGGACGGTGTCCCCATTCGCTCGGCGATGGATTTGCAGCAGGAGGTTTTTGGCAAAAAAGTCGGCCAGCCCGTGACCCTGGAGGTCTGGAGGCCCGGGGGCCGCCGGACTTTGCGCATTCCCACGGTGGAAATGCCCGAGGCCGTCGCGAAACCCGGATCCCCCAACGTGCTTCCCCCTCTCAGGGATTTCAGCCACGAGCGGTTTGGGCTCGCGCTGCGCGAAATCCGGGCGCGAGGCGTCCGAGTCGATGCCGTCGAGGCCGGAAGTCTCGCGGCCCGCGCCGAGTTGGCAGTGGGCGACATCATCACCGACGTCGAGGGGCGCGCGGTGCGTTCCAGTGTTGATTGCCTGAATGCGATCCGCGCAGCGCTTTCGAAGGAATCGGGTGGGGGGGCGATTTTGCAGATTGAGCGGCAGGGCCGGCGCACCTTTGTGCTGCTCAAGGGGCGCTAGTCTCCGGAGAGACGGGGCGGAGGAGGACGAGGGTGGTTCGGCGCCCTTTCGCAAAGTTCCAGCCACGGATTGCGTCCCGGCTCCAGGGCCCCGGCGTTTTTTCGGCGGCTTGTGCCGTGAGCAAGCAGAGGCGTGGGCCGCCTTGAGCGAGCCATTCCGTGACTTGCCCTTCCGAAACCATTTCCGGATACCCCTTGATAGAGGAGCGCAGCCCCCAGATGAGGCTGGGCTCCTGAAAGTCCACGAGCGCCACCTTGGTTTCAGGGGTCAGGAGCGGACGGACCCTGAGGATGGCGGCCTCGGTCAGAGAGAGGTTTCGCACGGCCGGAAACAGCAGCAGCGGTACCAGGGTAAAAACGATTGCGGTGATGGCGGCGGTTTTTCGGAAGAGGAAACTGGGTTTTGCCTTAGACCACCAGAGGGCCATCGTGAGCGCCAGGAGGGGAAAGCAGGGCAAAGTGTAGTGCGGCAGCTTGGTCCGGCTGAGGGTGAAAATTCCGAAAACCAGGAAGACGCCCGAGGCAAGGTAACCAAAAGCCGGGGAGTGGACCCGTTGGCGATCCTTCCAGAGTGCAGGCAACCAGAAGGACCAGGGGGCGAAGCTGGGGAAGAGGGTCAGGAAGTAAAAGGGGAGGGTCGCGAGATAGCCCAGAATACTGGCGGCGCCGTGTCCCTCCATGGCGATGAGGGAACGACCGACCACATGTTCTCCGAGGCCTTTGGCCGCGAAAGCTCCTCCCGTGCGGGTCAACGCGGGAATGCCCCAGAGACAAACCAGCAAAAGCATGCCGAGCGTTCCGAGCGTCCACGCCGTCAGGGAGGGGACCGGTTGCCCCGCCCGCCTGCGGTTCCAGGCGGCCCATCCCACCATCCCGATCGGAACCCATGCAATCGGGCCCTTGGCCAAAAAGCCGAGCGCGAGGGAGAGCCAGAACCCTGCGGCGATTCGGGAACTTTGGGGGTGCGCCATCCACTCCCATCCCAGCCAGGCTGCGGCGGTGACAAAGAGGACCATGGGCGGGTCGGCTACGGCCGCGCGGCCGTGCACAAAAACCTGGAGGCAGAGCAGAAACATGAACGCCGCACGGAGTCCCACGGCAGGTTGGGCGAGGCGGGTGCCCCAAACAACGAGCAGAATCGCGTTGAGGGCCGTGCAGAGAGCGGCGGGGAGCCGCGCGGCGAAGGCGTTGTCTCCGAGTGCGCGGTAGCAGGCGACCTGCATCCAGTAAATGAGCGGCGGTTTGTCGTAACGCGGGGCGTTGTTAAAAGTCGGCACTACCCAGTTGCCCGACTGCATCATTTCTCGCGAGGCTTCCGCAAAGCGGGGTTCGTCCCGGTCGATCAGAGGCAGGGAGCCGTTTCCCAGGCACAGGAAAACGGTGATTCCCAAAAACAACAGCCAAAGCCGGGAGCGGGAAAGCGGCTTGGGAATGGCCTTTTCAGCAGGCGCACCGAAGGCGGAGGAATCTTTCATAAACGAATGGGAAGCGCATCATGTGCGAAGTCTCTGCTTAGGCTGGAGCCTGCCGCAGGCGCCGCCTTTATTAGGGGCCAATGTCGCATCCGCCCAGCCTTTCTCCCGAGTCGCAAACCCGCTTTTTTCCGCAAGGCCGACCTTCCTCCGGGGTGCTTTTTCTGGCCGCATCCGTCTCGCTTCTCTTGTTGGGAATCGCCTTTTGCCTCGATGCCTGGGCGGTGGAATGGGTGCGTTCCGAGGCCCACGGCTGGGGAAAATGGTTCGCGGGTCGGGTGGGCTTCTGGGGGGATTGGTTCGGAGTGGTGGCTCTTGGCGGGGTGGCCTGGGGGGTTGGGCGTTTTCGCAAAAATGTCCGCGTCCAGCGCACGGTGCTGCTCATGGGAATCTGCGCCGCAGTCAGCGGTCTGTCCGCCAATGTGGTCCGTGGACTTGGCGGGCGCGCCCGGCCTTTCTCCGAGGCGGCTCCGGGATGGTACGGACCTGCCAGGGGGGCGCGCTTGGCAAAAGCCTCCCACCAGTTTCAGGCTTTCCCCTCCGCACACACGGCCGTCGTTGCCGGTTTTCTCGCACCCATGGCCCTCGTTTGTGCCCGCTCGGGACGACCGCGCAAGGCGTTCCTCGGTGGCCTTCTCGCCCTCGCCGGAACCGCTCTCATGGCTTGGGCCCGGGTCTGGGCCGGCGCCCACCACGTTTCGGACGTGACCGCCTCGAGTCTCCTCGGATTGTGGCTCGCCTTCTGGATGCTCAAGCGATTCGGCCACCGCTTGAATTCGCCCCCCGACCGGCGCTGAACCCCGTCTGGCGGTGAGTCGGCTAGTGCCGGGCAAGCAGCGCGCGTCGTTTGGCCTGCAAAACGTCTTCAATTTTCCCAAGGGGGAGGGTGTTGATGACGTCCGCTCTCGAGAGCCAACCCTTGCGCGCAACTCCCACGCCGTTCCAAAGATACTGCAATTGCGAGGTGTGATGGGCGTCCGGGTTAATGGAGCAGCGGACCCCTTTTTCTTTGGCAAGAGGCCACCACCGCCAATCCATGTCCAAGCGACGCGGGTTCGCGTTGAGCTCAATGATGGTCCCTGTGGCGGCGGCCGCGTCCAGAATGGCGGGAACATCCACCGCATAGCCTTCGCGTGAGAGAAGGAGCCGCCCGGTGAGGTGGCCCAGCATGGTCACGTGCGGATTGGAGATGGCCCTGATGATGCGTTGGGTCATCTCGGCCTGCGAAAGCGTAAAAACCGCATGCACCGACGCGACCACGTAGTCCAACTGCCCCAGTACGTCGTCCGGGTAGTCCAGGGTGCCGTCCTTGTGAATGTCGCATTCCACGCCGGAAAAGAGCCGGAAATCCGCGCCAAACTCCCCGTTTAATTCCCGGATCCGCCCGACTTGTTCGAGCAGTCGGGCCGTATCCAACCCGTGAGCTTGGGCGGACGACACGGAATGATCCGAAATGCCCAAGTATTGGAGTCCCAATTCCTGGGCGGCTGCGGCCATTTCCTCGAGGGTGGAGCGACCGTCGCTTGCCGTGGTGTGGTTGTGAAAGGTGCCTCGCAGGTTTTCCAGTTCGAGGAGGTCCGGGAGACGGTATGCCTCCGCAGCCGCGACTTCTCCCCGGTCTTCGCGGAGTTCCGGTTCGATGTAGTCGAGTTTCAGGGCGCGGTAGAGATCGCGCTCGGTGTAGACCGGGCCCAGGGCGGGCGGCACCTTCTTAGCGCGGTCGTCTGGTGCCAGCCGGTACTCATTCAGCGTCCACCCTAGGGAGAGCGCTCTGCTGCGGAGTGCGATGTTGTGCTCCTTGGATCCGGTAAAATACAGCAGGGCGTAGGGATACTGCTCCTGGGAAACGACCCGCAAATCGGCCTGGATCCCGATTTTGAGCCGCACACTCGACTTGGTGCTCCCGTGAGCCAGCACGGTTTCCACCATCGGATGCCTTACAAAAAAATCAGACACCACCTCAGGCGATCGCGTGGCCACGATAAAATCGAGGTCGTGGACCACCTCTTTTCGCCTCCGGTACGAACCGGCAAGCGAAGCTTGGCTGACCACCTCCAGCTCCTTGAGTTCTTCAAGAAGAACCTCTGCAGCACCCGCGATGTCTCCCAAGCGGAAAGCGCCCGCATACTGTTTGCGTGCCTCGATGGATGTCAGGAAATTGTCCGCCGTTTTTTGCCCGAACCCTTTGAGGGCGGCAACCCGTCCGTCTTTGCAGGCTGCTTCGAGAGCCTCGACGGTTGTGATGTCGAGTTGCTCCCACAGAGCCTTGATTTTTTTGGGCCCAAGCCCCTGGAGTTCAAAAAGATCGAACAAGGTCGGGGGGAATTCCGCCCGCAGGGCTTCGTAGTAAGGAAGAACCCCCTGGGTCGCGAACTCGGTGATCTTGTCAGAGAGGGCTTCGCCGATCCCGCCCACTTCACCGATGCGGCCCTGCTGGACCAATGCTCCAAAGTCACCGGAAAACGTTTCCAAGGCGCGAGCCGCATTGGTGTAAGCGCGGATCTTGAATGGGTTCTCGCCTTTGAGTTCGAGCAGTCTTGCGATGGACTCGAGTAAATCCACCACCTCGTCCTTGTTCTTTTTGAGCATAGATTCGTTGCCCCAAACTTCGCCGCTTGTCCCGCTGAAGGCAACGGTTCCCGAATGCCCTCGCCTGAGGCCCTTGGAGTCTCCGAAAAAGTATTCCAAAAAAAGTTGCCTCCCAGCGGATGGAACGATTAGTTTCCCGCTCCCGTTTTTGGTCACTTTCCTGAGTAGCTCAGCGGTAGAGCAATCGGCTGTTAACCGATCGGTCGTAGGTTCAAATCCTACCTCAGGAGCCACTTTCAAAAACGCTGAAAAGTTGGCTCGTTTTGCTTAACTAAAACGCCTTTTCTGGCGTTCCGCCTAAAGT
>JBANFR010000094.1:0-13664 GCA_037975925.1 Verrucomicrobiota bacterium | reverse complement strand
CGGTGTCATCGGTGTCATCGGTGTCATCGGTGTCATCGGTGTCATGGGCGTCATGGGCGTCATGGGCGTCATGGGCGTCATGGGCGCGGGGATCGACGAACCCGAAGGGTTCGCGGCGATTAGCCGGGCGGTCGCGTCCTTCGCGACCCCCGGTCTCACGTTCCCAAAATGAGGCATCCCGGAGGGATGCAGGCAAGCGTCCCTTCGACGGAATCATACACCACTACACGCTCCTGAAACGATTCCCGTCGCAGGCCCGACATTTTAGCAAAGACGAATGAGGGAGCGATCTGGTTGCCGGTCCATGTCAACGGGGAGGGTGCGAGGCACGGCGTCGGAGTTGGACCACCACAAAACCGATGCTGGCGAGTGCCCAATCGCTGCGCCCGAGTTTCCACGAAACCCCGGTGGCATTGTCCCGGAGTTCGAGCCCGAAGCCGATGTGCTCGGTGGCCCGCACGCTGATCCCGTGGGAGCTGGAGACGGATTTGTTCCGCCTGGAGGACGCATGGTTCCACTCCCGGGTTTTGGAAAAGCCCCAGTACGAGGCGTTTACCCGCCTTTTGGAGGTGTTTGCGAGGCACTTGGGGCTTGTGGCCGCGCAGATTCCGGTGGCTGCGGTGTCCGCGGAGGCCCCGGCAATCCAGAAAGCGCGGGCCTATATTGAATCCAACCAGCACGAGGAATTGCGGATTCAGGATGTGGCGAAGGTGGTGAACATGAGCGTGTTTTACTTCTGCAAGGTGTTCAAGAAGGCGACGGGGAAGACTTTCACCGAGTACCTGGCTGCCGTGCGAGTGGCCAAGGCGAAGAATCTCCTGCTGAATCCCCACGCCCGAGTCGCGGAGATCGCTTTTCAGTCGGGATTCCAGTCGATCACCCACTTCAACCGCATTTTTCTCAAACTGGTCGGGCAAAGCCCCACCGCCTACCGTAAAGTCCTCTTTCATTCTGCTCCCTAAAATCTCTCTCCCATGAAACTCCCCCTCCTGTGTGCCTCTGTCTGTCTTGCCCTCCTGGGATCACTGGTTGCTAAAGAATCGCAAGCGACCCCTGCCGCTGGATCTGTCGTCCCCGCAAAAAGCCGTGGAACTCCGGAGGGGTTCCGGGAACTCCAGATTGGGGATGCCGCTCCGGATTTTTCGCTTCCCGGAATTGATGGCCGAACCCACACCCTTTCCGAATACGGCTCCGCACGCGTTTTGATGATCGCGTTCATTTCCAACCATTGCCCCGATTCGCACGCTGCCGAGGGGCGTATTCAGAAGTTCCTGCAGAGTCAGCAAGGCAAGGGACTCGCCTTTGTGGCGATCAACCCAAATCACCCCGATGGCTTGAGCATCAACGAACTGGGTTACTCCAAATACAACGACGGTTTTGAGGACATGAAGAAGTACGCGGCGGAGGCGGGGTTCGATTTTCCCTACCTGTACGATGGGGAAACCCAATCTGTGGCAAAGGCTTATGGATGCGTCGCAACACCGCATATCTTCATTTTTGATTCGCAAAGAAAACTTCGGTACCGCGGGCAATTTGACGACTCCCGCTTTGCAGACGCCTCGACGGTTACCAGGACGGATGCCGCTCACGCGGTCGAAGCCTTGATGGCGGGCCAACCTGTTCCAGTGGAAATCACCAAGCCGCACGGGTGTTCCACGAAGTGGCTTGGAAAAAAGGAGTCGGTCGCGGAGCAGACGCAAAAGTGGGATCAGACGCCGGTGGAAGTGGCGCTGATTGACGCGAAGGCTGCGGGCGAGTTGCGCAAAAATGGGACCCAAAAGCTCCGTCTCTTCAACATCTGGGCGACGTGGTGCGGTCCCTGTGTGGCGGAGTTTCCTGAGTTGGTGAAGACTGCCCGGAAGTACGAAATGCGGGATTTTGAATTGATCACCCTCAGTGCGGACGATCCCGAGGATATTGGGAAGGTGAAGGCTTTCCTGGAGAAGCGTGGGGCGGGACTTTCGGCGCGGCAATTGGCCCGGGTGCAGTCGGAGGGGAGGAGCACCAATAGCTACCTCTTTCGGGGGGCCAACTTGGAGGCGCTGATGCGGGAGGTCGATCCGGAGTGGCCGGGATCGATTCCGCACTCGGTGTTGGTGGGGACGGATGGGCGGGTGCTCTGGAGGCACAATGGGGAGGTCGACGGGGAGGAGCTTCGTGCGGAGGTGTTGAAGCACCTGGGCGTGTTTTATCGCCCCTAACATCGTTGCTGAATGGCTGGGGTCCCGGTGGGCGGCGCTCTTGCCGGGGCCTTAGGGGGGAGTGAGGTCGTCTGGACCGTGGGAGTGCTGATGGTGGATATCGGGGAAATGGGGGTGTGAGTGTTCCATGGGTTCGTGGCGGTGCCAGTGGGTGTGTGGCTCTCCGGGAGGATCGGAGGGGGAATGGGCGTGTTGATGATGGAGGTCGTGCACGTGCGCGTGGGAGTGTTCGAGGGCTTCGTGCCGATGAAAATGGTCGTGCTTTTCGAAGAGGTGGAGCCAGACGCCCACGCCCATGAGCGCTGCGGCGCCCCAGAAGAGCGGGGGCGGAAGTTGCCATTCGATGAGGAGGGAAAGCGCGGTTCCAAGAAAAGGGGCGACTGAGAAGTAAGCCCCGGTACGGGACGTTCCCAAGTGGCGTAGGGCCAGAACAAAGCAGACAAGGCTCAGTCCGTAGCTAACCCATCCCAAGGCGAGTCCTTGCAGGAGTGCGGATGTTGCGGGGGGCGCAGGGCTTCCAAGGATGGCGAGGAGCACGTTGACGAGCCCCGCGCAGAGGCCCTTGAGGGTGGTGATTTGAACGGGGTCTGCGCTGGAAATTCGGCGGGTCAGATTGTTGTCGATCGCCCAGCACAAACAAGCTCCGGCGATCCCCAGCGCACTCCAGGGAATTCCGGGAACCTGTTGTCCCTCCCAGGACAGGAGGGCTGCGCCCGCCAAAATGGCGCACATTCCGAGGAAAATGCGTTGGTCGAAGTGCTCTCCAAAGACAAACCAGGCGATGAGTGCCGTGCAGACACCCTCCAGATTGAGAAGTAGCGAGGCGGACGCGGCCGGGGTGTGAGCCAGTCCGAGAGCGAGGAGGATTGGAGCGGCGAACCCGCCAAAGAGCAGCGAGCCGGCCAACCAGGGCAAGTCGGGGCGTCGCAGCGGGGTTTCCTTCGGGGATCCGTGCCGTAGGAGGCGTCGAACGAGCATCCAGAGGCCGAGGCCGCCGCCGGAACCCATGGAGAGCAGTCCGGCGAGCCAGAGGGGGCTCATCTGTTCGAGTAAGAGTTTTCCCAAGGGGGCGCTAATCCCGAAGAGGGCAGCGGCGCCGAGTGCCAGCGCTGGCCCTTGCCAGAGAGGGGATTTCATGGATGGAAGAAAAAGAGCAAAAGGTAAGAGCTGATGGGCTTCAGATGGGACAGAGGCTTTTGGAAGGGGGAGATGAAAGTGCAGCTTCAGGCTGGGATCGAGGCAAAGCGGTCTCGAGGAGTATGCCGCAATGGCCATCGAGATGCAGAGATGCCAGAGGGAAAGGAGCACTCGGGCCCCGATCGAAGTCGGCCGAAGGATCCGCGCTTATGGTTTCCCTGTCCCTCTGCCCTGCGGAGCTGATTGTGATTCTGATTGGAGTGTTCGAGTTGGGGATGGTGTTTGTTCCTTGGTTTCGGAAATAAGCTCGCTCTCCGCGAGTTGTTTGCCAGCCGCAATCGAATGTTCGGAAAATGGGCCAATTTCCCGGGCAATACTTTTCCTTTGCCCGGGTTAAGCTTTGCAGGCCCCCCACAATCCGGAGGGCGCCCTCCCATTCATCCCTCCCACCCTTCCCTTCTTTTTCCCATGCCTCTACCGCGTCTGCTCCCGCTGCTGGCTTCCTCTGCGCTCTTTGTTTCCCCCTCCCTCCGCGCTGCGGACTTGGCGGTTTCGATGGAAAAAAGCCCCTCTGGCGGAGTGATCGTTCAGGCGGGGGGCCGTCCCTTTGCTTCCTACGTGTTGGATCAGGGCAACAAACCGTATCTGTGGCCGGTGTATGGTCCCAGCGGCAAGGCGATGACGCGGGCGTATCCGATGGCGGACGTCGAAGGCGAGCAGAAGGATCATCCGCACCATCGGGGGATCACGTTTGGTCACGAGAGCATGGGGGGGGAACGGTGGAGTTTTCCGGAAAAATGGGAGGCGTTCGAGGGCGGCGCGGGTCTGGGCGGCGGGGACACCTGGCACGAGGAGTCCACGTTTGCGGGAGAGGCCAAAAACCCGAAGTCGAGTGGGACAGCGGCGAAGCGTCTGAAGTCCCTCGGCAAGGTGGTGCACCGGGAGTTTACCGAGTGGAAAGTGTCGGCCGAGGGAGCGGTGTTGGCGGAGGTGTGCGAATACCGGGACTCGGCGGGGAAACGCTTTTTGACGGAGGAACGCCGGCTCACTTTTCGGGCGACGGAGGAGCTGCGCTCGATCGATTTTGATCAGGACCTGATTGCGACCGACGGACCAGTGCGTCTGGACGACCGGAAGGATGCGGGGTTGGAAATTCGGGTGCCCTCGAGCATGGCGGTCGACCGGGCCGGCGGCGGGAAAATCCTCAACAGCGACGGGGTGCGGGATAAGGACGCGTGGGCGAAGACGGCGAATTGGTGTGCGTATTCCGGGCCGGTGGAAGGGGAGACGCTGGGGGTGGCGATTTTGGGGCACCCGAGCACTTACCGGTATCCGACGCGGTGGCATGTTCGGACCTACGGTCTTTTTGCGGCGAATCCGTTTGGCTCGAGGAATATGGAGCGCGATTTGCCGGACGTGACAAAGACGCTCCAAGCTGGGGAGCGGCTGCGTTTGCGGCATCGCTTTGTGTTTTTTAAGGGCGACGCGGATGCGGCGAAGTTGAACGCCGCTTTTGAAGCGTACGCCAAGGAAGCTCGCTAGGTTGGGGAAAAAAGCGGGTCCGGCGAGCCCCTCAGGCGTCAGCGGAGGGGCTCTCGGGGGAGCGGAGGGCCCAGCGGAGTTTGGCGGGCGTTGAGCGCGAATTTTGGCGGCGCTCCTCTGCGCTCGGGCGAATCACTTCGGGCGCAATCGCGCTGTAAATACCGGCCTTCCACCCCGCTTCAAACGCCTTTTTGACCCGCCGATCCTCCCCCGAGTGGAAGGTGAGGATGGCAATGCGTCCCCCTGGCCGCGTGCAGGAGGGCAGGAGACCGAGCAGGGTTTCCAGAACCACAAACTCCTCGTTCACCGCGATCCGCAAAGCCTGGAAAACGCGACGTACTGAACGCGCCTGTTCTTCCGGATTGATCCGTTGCAGCGTCCCGTGGATCGCGCGCACCAGGGCCTGCGTGCTCGCAAAAACGCGTCCGGCGAGCGCGGCCGCCAATTCTCCGGCCCACGGTTCATCCGCGTTTTCCTCGAGAATCGGCACCAATTCCTCGCGGGAAATGCGCTGGAGGAGTTGTGCAGCCGACTGCCCCTTGTTCGGGTTCATCCGCATGTCCAGGGGGCCGTCGGACTTTACGGAAAATCCCCGGGCCGGATTGTCGAGCTGCATCGAGGACACGCCCAAATCCGCCAAAATCAAGTCCGCTCCGGTGCGTCCCTCGGCGGCCAGAATTTTGGGTAACCCCGCAAAATTACTCCGGTACGCCGCAAAACACTCCGGCCCGTAGCCGAGCGCGCGCAGGCGGGCCTCCGTTCGCAAAAACTCCAGCGGATCGGCGTCAATTCCGGCCAGCCGACCGCCGGGCTGCAATTGCTCGAGAATCGCGCGGGCGTGTCCGCCGTAGCCCAGGGTGCAATCCACCGCAAATTCACCCGGCTGCGGACGGAGCACCTCAAGAATCTCGTCGACCATGATGGAGCGGTGGGTGCCCGCCGGCGTTTTTCCCGAGGCCAACACCTTCGCGATGGTCTCGGGGTGCTCGAAGGCGGCGTGCTCCTTGTACTTGTCTTCAAAGCGACGCGGATTTTTTCCCGAGTAACGGGGACGCCTCCGGTGCGGGGCGGGGGAGGAGGGCTCGCTCACAGTTCGTTGTATTTTTTGTTGGAGCCGCGCGCCTTGGCGACGGGGTAACGCTCCTCATTGCGTGCCAATTTCGCCGCCACGGCCTCTCCGAGGGGCACTCCGAGCGAGTCGGCCATTTCAAGGAGAAGAATGGCGACATCGGCCATTTCGCTCGCAATCGCGTCTTTGCGGAGGGCGGCGCGTTGCACGGATTGCTCCGGGGTTTGCCACACAAAATGTTGGAGCAGCTCGCCGGCCTCGGCCGCGATGGCGACTGCCAGTTCTTTGGGCGAATGAAAAGGCTGCCAGTCGCGTGCATCCCGAAACGCCAGGATGCGCTCGGTCAAAGAGTGAATCGAATCGTTCATGGGAAAGCGGTGCGGTTTATTCCGAATCCCGAGAAGGGTGGCGAGGAGGATCTCCCAGAGCCGGATCTTCGGGTGGGCAAAAAGGGGGGGCGCCGTGCGGTTGCTCCCGGGCCGCGCGTTTCCAATCGGGATATCCGGCAACTTGAGCAAAAAAATGGTGGTCGCTTTCGCGCTCCGGAGCCGGCGCAATGGCCCATTCCCACGTGCGGGTGGGGGGCGGCAAGGAGACCCCGTGGAGGACATCCCACGATTCGGAGTGGCCGGTGCGGATGTGCTCGCGGCGCCATGCGACATCGGTCACGAGGGCGCAGTGGCCCGGGAGTCGCGTGAGGTAATCGAGATGGGCGCGCAGGAGGTGTTGTAAAAACGGCTCCAGGACTGGAGCGGGATGCGATTTTTCGAGGAGCTGCGAGGGAACCCAGGGGAGCTGGGAGAGCAGGTTCACGGAGACGGTCATGTCGAGCTCCGGGTCGGACAAAAAGAGGGAGGGGGCGGAGCGCGGCAGCGGGCGTTGGGGGAAACGAAGGGCGGCGGGGAGCTCCGCCATGACGCCCGAAATGTCGGCGGTGCAGCGGGTGACATTGGGGAAGCGGCGCGTGGCCCAGCGGCTGGGGAGGGGATGCACGAGGTCGACGAGGACGACGCTTTTGAATTGGCGGGCGAGTTCTTCGAGGGGGATGTCGTGGAGGAGGCCTGCGCCGAGGAGAACGGCTTTGCGGTGGCGGGGGCAGGTCGCGGCGGCTTCGAGGAGGAGTTGGCGTGTGTGTTGGAGGTGGGGCGCCCAGGAGTTCGCGCAGCGCAGAAAACGGGAGCGCACCTGGAGGGCGGACCTGAGAAAGCCCATGGACCGCGCGAGGCGAGAGGCCGGGGTGAGCAGGTATTCGAGCAGTTCGAGAATCATGAGCGGAAGAAAAACCGCAAATGCGGGGAGAATCCTTGGGGGGAGCGAGTTGCCAGATGGAGCGGTCCCCTCTAACGTGCGGGGACTCTCTTTTATGAAACCTCAGATTGCGTTCTTATTATTGGCTGCCGTGTGTGTTGGGACTCCGAGTTGTGTTCAGGAAAGCTCGGGTTTGCCAACGTATTCATCTTCGAGCCGCGGCCAGGCCATGCAGGTCTACCAAGTCGAAGTGGTCCATGTGCGTCCCGTGCGCATCAGCCAGGATCCTTCGTTGATTGGAGTCGGCGCCGGCGCCATTGCCGGTGGGGTGGCCGGTTCGATGATTGGTCAGGGGAAGTCCTCCATTCTGACGGCGGTTGGCGGTGCGGTGGCCGGTGGCATTCTCGGAAACGAAGTGGAGAAAAAAGTGAGCAACAGACCGAGCCGGTCGCGCGGTTTGGAAATCACCGTGCGGACTCGCTCGGGGCAGACCTGGGCGGTGGTTCAGACCGACAATGGCGAAAATTTTTACCCGGGCGAACAGGTGCGCATGATGGTGACCCCGGACAGTCGCATCATCGCGCGATAAGCCGCGTTCTGCCGCGGTTGACAGCGCACGCTCCCGGAGCACCCGGGAACGGGGGCACAAAAAAGGGCCTGGAATTTTTCCAGGCCTCTTTTTTTGGGGGCGAGGGCAACGCGCTGCGGGTTCGAACGCACAACCCCCGCAAAACAGGGGGACAGCCCGACCGCGAGGGCCTGTCCCCGCCGCGCGTCCGGTTAGAGCTGCATCGTGCCCTCGAAGACGAAGTCCGCCGGACCCGTCAACGTGACCGAATGAAACGGAGCGGCCGGATCGTTGGAGACAGAGAATCCGACGGCCATCGTATCGCCCCCCTTCACCTTGACCAGGACCGGCGCGGGCGCGTTGTGGAGAAGGTGATGGATGAGCGCTGACGCAACCACGCCCGTCCCGCAGGCGAGGGTTTCGTCTTCGACGCCGCGTTCGTAGGTGCGCAGGACTAGCGAACCGTCGGGGCGGACGGTGGCAAAATTGGCGTTGGTGCCTTTCGGGGCGAAGTGCGGGTGGTAACGCAGCCCCGCTCCGAGGGTGCGCACGTCCGTGCCGGGGAGGTCGGTGCGGAAGACCACGGCGTGGGGTACTCCTGTGTTCAAAAAGTGGACATCGAGGGATTGCCCGGCGACCTCGAGCGCGGTGTTCAGTGCGAGTCCATGTGGGGTGCTCATCTGAAGGCAGACCCGGTGTCCCAAAAGATCGGCTGAGATGATCCCGGCCAGCGTCTCAAAACGGATCTTGTGCTGGAGATTCAGGAGCCGGGCTCCGAACCGGGAAAAGCAACGGGCCCCGTTGCCGCACATCTCCGCCTCGCCACCGTCGGCGTTAAAGTAACGCATCTTGAGGTGTGCCGACGGATCCTCCGGGTTTTCTGCGGCGATGAGACCGTCGCTGCCGATGCCGCGATGGCGGTCACAGAGGCGGGCGATGATTTCGCGTTGCAGGGGGAGCAAGCCGGAGCGGTTATCGACCATCACGAAGTCGTTCCCGGCACCGTTCATTTTGGTAAAGGCGAGCATAACGGCGCGAATCTATCACATTCGGTGTCGGTTTTGGCACGCGCGAAAAAGCGGCTTCCGGCTCCTTTGGTTTCGGGCAAAATTGCTGGGCATGAGCGCTCTTGGCCAATTGTTGTTAACCGGAGTTCCCGGTCCCACACTCGACTCGCAAACCGCCGCGACCTTCCGCCGCATCCAGCCCGGCGGCTTTATTCTTTTTGGCCGCAATATCGAATCCCCCCTCCAACTGCGCACCCTGATCGACGACCTGCGTGGCCTGTGCGAGGTCGAGCCGATTGTTACGATTGACCAGGAAGGCGGCCGCGTTTCCCGCCTCAAACTCATCGGCCACGAGCCCCCCAACGCCAACCAGCTCCGCGACCGGGATGACCTTTCCCTGATCCAACGTCACGGCCGCATTACGGGCGAACTCCTGCGCATGTTCGGCTTCAACCTCGATCTTTGTCCTGTGCTCGACATCTCCTTCGACGATGCGGCCGACAACTCCCTGAAGGGGCGCTGCTACGGCAACGACGTCGCCCAGGTCATCCGCAACGCCGGTGCCTTCAACGAGGCCCTTCGCGCCACGGGCATCTTGAGCTGCGGCAAACATTTCCCCGGCTACTCCCGCGCACCGCTGGACGCCCACCACGAATTGCCCCTCATCGATCTCACGCGCGAAGACTGGGAAACCCACGAACTGGCTGTCTTTCGTCACTTCGCGGACCGGGTGGATTCCATGATGATCGGGCACGCGATGGTGCCGGCCTTTGAAAAGTCGGACGTGCCTTCCTCGCTGTCCAAGGCGGTCATTACGGATTTGCTGCGGGGTGAACTCGGCTTCCGCGGACTGGTGATGACGGACGACCTCGATATGGGGGCGATTTTGAACCACCACGGATTGGAGGAGACGATTCGGCTGGCGATCACGGCGGGGAACGATTTGGCGATGATTTGTCACCGGGTGGAGTGCGTGGAACAGGCGCACGGATTTTTGGAGTCGGTGCCCCGAGCGGATTTGGACCGGGCGCTGGCGAATGTGGCGGCCTTGAAGAAGAAGTGTGTGCGGGCGGACGCGTGGGATGAGGCGGAGTTTCGGCGTCGGGACGGGGAGGTGCGTCAATTGCGAGCGGACACGTTGGGTGCGGCGCAAGCGGACCAGCGGAGTCCTGAGGACGGCAAACGTTCGCCGGTGGAGGTGTATTGATGGGATCGCGCAGCCCCAGCTGCGCATGCGCGTGACTTGCAATCGAAGCGCATGCGCAGCTGGGGCTACGCGCTCCCAGCCTTGCCGAAGTCACCTCCCGACATTATCGTCCGCGCTTTTCCGTGGGCAAAGGCTCCCGGCCCGATCTGTTACTGCCTCCACTCTGAATGACCGCTCCTTCCCGCCAAGCTGATGTCCCCCCGGACCCTGCCGTGGCCGGTTCTCCCGCTCTGGAAGTGCTCCCAACCCCCTCCGAATCCGTGCCGCCGTTTGCGCCGCTGCCTCTTCTCACGGAATCCAAGCTGCCCAGCGAACGGCCTTCGCGATTCTCGCGCCGACGGGCGGGCGCGGCGCTCGGTTCGGCCCTCGGATGGCTCAAGCGGAACCCGCTTTTTACCTTGACCGTGGCAGCGCCCACGCTGATCGCCCTCGCTTATTTCGGCTTTCTGGCACCGGACGTCTTTGTTTCCGAGGCTAGCTTTGTGATTCGGACTCCTCAGCAAAAGAGCGCACAAGGATTGGGGGCGATATTCCAGTCGAGCACATTTTCCCGCTCTCAGGATGACTCTTACACGGTCCAAGCCTTTATTTTATCCCGTGGTGCTTTGCAGTCTTTGATGTCCCGTTATCCGGTACTGGAGGCTTTTGGAAACAAATCCGTTTCGCGGATTAGCCGGTTTCCGGGGCTTGATGGGGATCGGAGTTTTGAGGCTTTGTTTCGATTTTATACGAGCAAGGTGTCGATTGTATTCGATCCGATTTCCTCGATTTCCACCTTAAGAGTTCGTGCATTTACGCCAAAAGACTCCGCAGAGATGAGTCGGGGTCTTTTGGAACTCAGTGAAAAGTTTATCAACGACCTGAATGAGCGCACGAGCAAGGATACCTTAGAGTTCGCGATTGCGGATGTTTCCAAAGCCGAACAACAGGCCAAAGAAACCGCAGTGGCTCTTTCTGAATACCGTAACCTGAACCGGGTGTTTGATCCTGAGAAACAGTCTGCGGTTCAACTCGCTCAGATTTCCAAGATCCACGAGGATCTTTTGGAGAGCAAAATGGAGTTGGCTCAGACGGAGGGCGCCTCGCTGCAAAGCCCTAAAATCGGCGCCCTTCGAAAGAGGATTCAGCTTTTGTCCTCCGAGGTGGAAGAACAAACGGCAAAAGTCGTGGGAAGTGCCACGTCGCTGGCAAAAAAAGCAGCCGACTACGAGAGGTTGGCTTTGGATCGGCAATTCGCCGACAAAGCGTTGGCATCGGCTCTGACCTCTTTGGAAATGGCGAGGGGTGAGGTTCAGCGCAAAAAGCTGTATTTGGAGCGCATCGTGGAGCCGATCGCCCCGGATACTGCGGCCGAGCCCAAGAGGCTTCGTCACATTGCGGAGGTGTTTTTGGTGGGGATGATTGTTTGGGGATTGTCGTCGATGGTGCTGGCTGGAGTAAAAGAACACCACGGCTAATTCTCTTTGTGAATGCGTTGGATGAGTATTCCCGGGAGCTTCGCGGGATCCGAAATTCGTTGGTGATTCAAGGGCGCGTACTAAACGCCCTGTTGATGCGGGAAATCATCACCCGATATGGAAGGAATAATATCGGATTTTTGTGGCTGTTTGTCGAGCCGATGCTTTTTACGCTTGCGATCACGCTGATCTGGTCAATTACACGAAGCGCGCATGGGATGCAGATTCCGATCGTGGCATTTGCATTGACAGGTTACTCAAGCATGATGCTGTGGCGGAATTCCAGCAATCGTTGTCTTCAAGCGCTTCAGCCGAATCAGGCATTGATGTATCACCGGAATGTCCGGGCGTTGGATGTTTTGTTGGCTCGTATTTTTCTGGAGGTCAGCGCCTCCACAGCTTCGTGTTTTTTTCTCAGCGTGCTGTTCATTGCGGTGGGGTGGATGGAGATTCCAAGCAACCTTTCGCAGGCAATGGCGGCTTGGATGTTACTGACGTGGTTTGCGCTCTCACTTGGGATGTTTATTGGCGCGCTTTCTGAGCGGAGCGAATTGGTGTCCAGAATGTGGCGGGTGCTGGTATATCTTCTGTTTCCCCTCTCTGGAGCTGGGTTTTTAGTGGATTGGATGCCCACTTCGTTTCAGAAGTTATTGATGTGGGTTCCGATGATTAATGGATTGGAAATGTTTCGGGCAGGGTATTTTGGTGCTGCTCAACGATTCTATTACGACACGGGGTATTTGATTCTGGTCAATCTGCTGCTCTTGACTGCAGGGATGGCTCTCCTACGCGGTGCCGAAGACCGCGTTCAATCCGAATGATTGCGCTCCAAAATATTTCCAAAAGTTACAAGACGCGTTTTGGCATTAAGAAGGTGCTCGAAAACGCCTCTTTGACGGTGCACCGGGGGCAAAAAATGGGGATTCTGGGGGGGAACGGCGCCGGTAAATCCACGCTGATCCGCTTGATCGGCGGGGTGGAATCCCCGACTTCGGGCCGGATCACCCGGACCATGTCTGTGTCTTGGCCGCTCGCCTTTTCGGGCGGATTTCAGGGCAGCCTCACGGGCCTCGACAATCTGCGGTTCATTTCGCGGGTGTACGGAATTTCCTACGAAAAGGCGCTTCCCTTCGTGGAGTCGTTTTCGGAACTGGGAAATTACTTGAGGGAACCTTTGAAGACATACTCGTCTGGTATGCGTGCGCGGTTGGGCTTTGCGATCTCCATGGCCGTGGATTTTGACTGCTTCCTCATTGATGAGGTGACTGCAGTGGGGGACCGGAGATTTCATCAACGCTGCCATGAGGAGCTTTTTCAGAAGCGCAAAGATCGGGCGCTGATTTTTGTTTCTCATCAAGCCGCAACGGTCCGCTCATTTTGTGACAGCGCGGTGGTGTTGTCGGGGGGGCGTCTCTTGGGTTTTGAATCGATGGACGCGGCCTTTGCCTTTTATGAATCTCAGCAGAAGTAGTTGTTATATATTCAATATTCAAACGGTATGATTAAATTGTTCATAGGTTACGACTCCAAGCTTCCAGCTTTGTATAATGTGTTTGCGCACAGCGTGCAGTCGCGCTCTTCGCGGCCGGTAGCCACAGCGCCTCTGATGCTTTCCCAGCTCCAGGGTGTTTTCCAGCGTCCGCACAATCCATTGCAGTCCACGGAATTCTCCTTCTCGCGTTTTCTTGTGCCCTACCTTTGCGATTTTCAAGGGTGGGCCATTTTTGCAGATAACGACGTGATTTGCCGCGCTGACATTGCGGAACTGTGGGATCTGCGGGATGACCGTTATTCCGTGATGGTGGTAAAGCATGAGCAACCTGAAAAGACGCAGACGAAATTTCTGGGAATGCCCCAAACTCCTTACCAGAAAAAGAACTGGTCGGCGGTGATGATGTTTAACAATGCGAAATGCACGGCATTGACCCCGGAGTATGTGAACACGGCAACCGGATTGGAATTGCACCAGTTCAAGTGGTTGGGAGACGACAACCTGATTGGAGCGTTGCCTCGGGAGTGGAATCATTTGGTGGACTATGATGCCCCGAATCCCAACGCGAAGTTTGTCCATTACACCGGCGGGGGTCCGTATTTTAAGGAATACGTGGGCTGCGAATACAGTGATGAATGGTTTGCGGAGCGGGATTCGATGTTGAAGGTGACGCAGACAGACGAGTTGCAGAAGTAGGGAAGGGCAGGTTGCGGCGTCCGGAGATTTCCGGCGCCGC
>JBANFR010000093.1:0-13874 GCA_037975925.1 Verrucomicrobiota bacterium | reverse complement strand
CTCGAGGAGAGAGCGTAGAAGGTATTCTTCGCCACGGGCTGCCACCCCCTCCAGGGACGGTCCGGCCCCCCCTGCCGGGACGAGGGGTTCGGCTTTGTGACACCGCGAGCAGAGGGCTACGGGGGATTGGTAGAACAATTGTCTGCCTTGGATGGGATTTCCTCCGGAGAGGGCGATCCGATATTCGGCCAGCGAATCTCCGTCCTTTTTCAGACTGGCGCGAAGTTTGGAGAAATGCGCCTCGCAGTCTTTTCGGCGTTCTGAGGCTTTCCAGACGTCCACGAGGATTTCCGGTGGGAGTGAAGACCAAGATTCGATGAGTTGGAGCAATCGTTGTGTTGCAGTGGGCGTGTCGAGTTTGCCCAGAAGAGCGATGAGGAGCTGTTTTTCGCGGAGGGTGCCCGTTTTGAGGCGGGTATCGATTTGTCTGAAAGCGGCGGACTCATCGGATTTGAGGAGGGATCCAAGTCCGGCCATTCGGATTTCGACCTGGGTGTCTTGGAGAGCGGTTTCGAGGAGGTCTTCTTTGGGCGTGATTGCGTGGAACGCTTGGATGCGGGCGGAGACCGGGTTTTGGGTTCCTTTGAAAATATCCCGGTTCACGGCAGTGGGGACTTTGATGGCAAACGCGCCGAGGGTTTGGAGAATTTCGGGGAGAAATTCTCCATTTTCGGTGGATGCTATGGCCAGCAACTGAGAGGCGAGCTCTTGGCGATCTTTCGGTGAGATGGTGCGCTGGAGGGCTTGGAGTCGCGGATCAAACGATCCGGTGACGGGATCCAGGTCCAAGGTTTTTTCCCAATTTCGAAGGATCCAGGTGGCTTCGGAGCGCCATGCGAGTTTCTGGGTGGGATCGGAAGCGAGTTGCAGTACCCGCCGGAACTGTGGATCGCCGCCGACGTGCATTTGAATACCGAGCAGTCGGTTGTCCAAAGAGTCGCCGAGCTTTCCGAGCAAATCGGTTCTTTGGGCCAGAGCGGCATACGCCTCGGAGATCCGGGCATCGTAGATGGCCTGGATGGCTTCCCGGACCAAGCCGGGATCGGGATCGTTGAGGAATCGCTCCACCTTTGGGCTTCCGAGGCGGCGTAGTGCCAGCAGGACGCCTCGCCGAACCGGGAGGCGGGGATCTGTGGCAAAAGACGCGAGTTTGTCGGGATCACCCAGGGTGGCTAGGCCGGTGACTGCCCCGTGGCGCACGTAGGCATCGGAATCGCCGTTCTGTTCGAGGAGCTTCAACAGGGGCTCTCTGGCCCGATCCGCTCCGGTTTTGCCAATGGCCACTGCCGCGAGCAGGCGGACCTGCGCGTCCGGATCGTGAAGGAGCGGGAGCATGGTGTCGCAATCCTGATCGGAGTGGCGTGCGAGATCCCCGAGAATTTCGACGGAACGCGCCCTGAGAATGGGGGCGGAATCTCGGGTGAGCTCACGCACTCGGTTCCGTGCGAGGGGATCGCCGTGGCGGCGTGCCAAGATTCCGAGGCCGTAAGTGGCGTGGAGGCGTTTGAGGAGGGGTTGTTCGGGGTGCGTGGCTTCCAGGAACTGCAGGCGGCCCTCCTCGGGGCGGGTGGACAATTCCCATTCCGAGCGAAGCCGAACGCGCATATCTGGATGGCCCAGCAATTCTCCCAGCTTTTGGGAAGGGAGATTCTCGATTCCGCCTCGAAAAAGGGTCTCCACTTCGGTCACTTCCGGTTTTCGGACGTAGTCGGCATCCCAAAATGCGAGGAGTCGTCCTGCCTGGTTCTGAAAATTCGTGCTCTTTCGATCGGCCACGTACAAGCGGCCGTCGTATCCGAATTCAACATCCGGGGTATTGATGCCGCTCAACACGCGTAGATTGCTTTCCAGTACGAAGCCGGCTCCCTCCGGTTTCATCCGAAACCCTTTCACCTCTCCCTGGCTCGTGTAGTCGGCCAGTAAAAACATATTGTCCCATTTCGGGTCGAATCCGGTTCCCGGAAAATACGTCAAGCCGGAGGGGCCTTGGCCGAAGTGGTCGGCAGGAGGCAGGATGGCATCGGGGCGACCGGGGGCGGATTTGCGCCACCATCCCTCTTGCATCCACAAACTTTGGTTTTGTACCGGGGGAGCCCAAACTCTTCGGAAAGTCTGCAAGTTTTGATGGCCGCGATCCCATCCGGAATCGGCTCCCTCCACGATCAAGACAACCCGTGCCCTGTCTCCGGCGTCGGAGTTGTTGTCTACCGAGAACAGATTTCCGAGGCGGTCGAAGGCGACCTCTTTTGGGTTGCGCAGGCCTTGGTGAATGACTTCGAGGCGGGAGCCGTCCATTTCCATGCGGAAGACGGCGCCGGAGGTGGGCGCTGAGAGGTGCTTTCCCTCGGGCGTCGTGAGTTGGTAGCCGCGGTCGCCTACGGTGAAATACAGGCGCCCGTCCATTCCCATGGCAAAGCCGTTGAGGTCGTGGCCACTGATGCTTGTGCCCACTCCAAACCCTCGGTGAATCGACTGCTTCTCCCGGGCGGTCCCCTCAGCCTGAGAGGCCCGCAGGCGCCAGATGCTGGGGATGGAGGCGAACCAGAGGTCTCCTTTGAACGCAAAAAGCCCCCCTGCCGTGCCATCCAGGGGATCGTTAAAGCCGCCGGCGAAGATTTTGGAGCTCCATCGTCCTCCGTGCGCCTCCAGGACGCGGACTCTTTCCTCGTACTGGGTGAAGGCTTCCATCCCTCCCTTCATCCCTTTGGCGTATTTTTGGTAGAGAGCCAGCCTCTGTTCCAGGGACTGGAGGGCCATGTCTTCCTTGAGCCAATCGAGGTGAAATCGGAGATCCTCCACTCCGTGGCGAAAGCGGAGGGTTTCCGCCACGAACACGCGCCCGATCTCATCCAGCGCCAGAGCTGCAGGACTCTGGATATCCGGATCCTCCGCGAGCACGGCCCCTTTCCAACGTTCGGGTTGAGTCACGGTTTTGAGAAAAAGTTCCCCCTTGAGCGAGCTGACGTTTTGGATGTCGTTGGGGTCCAGGGGTACGGCTGCGCCTTGGGACGGCGACAGTGAAACAAGAAGCCAGGTGCACCAAAAAGAGAGGGGGGCGGGGTGTTTGCGGTGCATGGAGTGAGTGGAACGAGGCTAAAAAACGCGGAAAAACAAGGCGCGCTCTCCAGGGGAGGGGCCATGGATTGGGCGAGCACGGCGGCTCTGGCGGGGCAGGAGGAGGTTAGCGGGACTGGAAGGCGGAACTTTCCACCAGTGCGAGAAGGAGGGAGCGCAAGGTCGATCCCTTCATTTCCGACTGCTGGATCATCGCGTCGATTCTCTCCTGATCCGTGAACCCGCAGGGACGTCCGAGGGCGTACTCGAACAGGTTTTCCGTCAGGCCTCGGGTAAAGGCCGCCTTTTGGGCGGCGACGGCCTCTCTGAGCCCGAAGAAGTCCTGGAACCGGGTGCCGTCGGGCAGGGTGCCCGCGGTATCGATGGGGAAGGTCTTCGTTTTCACGACGCGGTTGAGTTTGGTGATCTCGGTCAGCTCCTCTTCGCGCCAACTTCCCGAGGCGTCAAAGCGCTCGAGGCCATACCCGATCGGGTCGATGTTGCGGTGGCAGTGGGCGCATTGCGGTTGTTCCTGATGGGCGAGCATGAGTTTGCGCGCGGGCATCAGTTCCCCCGAAAATCGGGACAATTGGGGGATATTGGCTGGGGCGGGAGGAGGCGGATTGTGGAGCAACTTTCTCAGAACCCACGCGCCGCGTTCGACGGGGGAACTGCGGTTGCCATCACTGCCCATGGCGAGAATGGCAGCCATCCCGAGCAGGCCGCCGCGGGGCATTTCCTTGGGAACTTCGACTTTGTGGAATCCCTCCGGCGGCACGCCCGTAAGACCGTAGTAGTCGGCCAAGGGACGATCGATCACGACAAAGTCTGATTTGAGGAGGGTTTGGAGGGGGAGATCTTTTTCTAAAATGTAGCGGAGGGTTTCGTAGACTTCCTGCCGTGCGGAATGTTTGACGGTGTCGTCAAAGCGAGGAAACAAGCGGGCGTTGAACCGGAAAAAATCCAGCCGGACCATGTGGAGCCATTGGTGGGTAAAGCCGCTCAGAAAGTTCCGGAAACGTTCGTGTGCGAGCATGCGGTTCACCTCGGCCGCCAACACCCCCGGCTGCCTCAGGCGCTCCTGGAGAGCCAGCGACAGGAGGTGATCGTCCGGTGGACCGGACCACAGGAAATAGGAGAGCCGATTGGCCAACTCGACTTCGCTGAGCGGGGGCCGCTTGCCGTGGGTGGGCGCATTACCGGCTTCGTCGCCCATCGCGAGGTACAGAAAACTCGGTGATGCCAGGACGATGGACAGGGGCGTTTTGATCGCCTCCAAAAACGGTTCGGACTTCCTCTTTTCATTGAAGTGCACCATGAGCCGGTCGACGTAGCTGGGGGCAACGGGTTGGCCGCGGAATGCGCGCCGGGCGAATTGGGTGATGACCTCTCGCGCCTCGGCTTCGCCCGGCCGGTTTCCCACGTCGACACCGGCGAGCGCGAGGGAGTGGGACCGGGGCGGCCATTGGTCAGTCACCGGACCCTCCCATTCGAGCCAGTCGATCCACAAGGTGCGCAGGTAGTCGTCGTCGGGCTTGATCTGTCGCCTCCGCTGGGATTCGAGGCTGGTGAACTCCGTGTTATTGGGGCGCTTTTCGCGGATCCCGAAAAAGCGAGGCCCGCCTTTGGGGATTTCGATGGGTATTTCGAGCACTTCGGGTGCGTCGAAGGTGCCGGTGACGGCGCGCCAGCCGAGGAGCTTCATTTCTGCCGGCCATCCGAATTCACCCGGGTAGCCATATTCGATGATGCGTTCGCGAGGGCTCATGTTGGGGTCGAAGCCAAGGCGGACTCGGAGTCGGTAGTGACCCGGAGGCAACCCGATGGTATCGATGGTTTGGGGCCACCACTGGGCGTTTTGGAGCATCACGCCGGAGGCGTTGAATGGATCGGCGAGGTAGGACTGCACCCGGGGCAATTCGGTGGAGAGAAGCATCCCCACCCTGATGGCGACGCCGGCGTCGTCGAAGCCAAACTCCGGCGCGGGTCGGCCGCCGGAAGCTTTCCAGCGGTCGAGGCGGTCCTTCTTTTCAAGGGCCGGCTGCAGCCGCTGCTGGTGGCGAAGGTTCGCCTCGATTTCCGGCTCAATCCGTTTGATTCGCTGCTTGGGAGCGGCGCCGGTTGCGAGTGCGCTGTCCAGGGCGGCGCGTCCCAGCTCGAGATAGCGTTCGAGTTGGTCACTCGAAAAAAACAGGTTGGATCCGACGGTGTCAAAAGAGCCGTTGTCGTCGTCGGCGGGCAGGGTGATGGGATCGACCTCAACGCCGAGTAGCTCGCGGATGGTGTGGACGTATTCGCGGCGGTTGAGGCGCCGGATGGGGGCTGGTCTGCCCGTGTCGGCGAGGGTTTTTCTGGCCACCACCATTTGCCGGGAGAGTACTTCGAGCAGGGCGAGCTTTTCAGCGGGCAAGGGCTGTTTTTCGTCCTCGGGCGGCATTTCCCCCGAGTTCAAGACGGCGAGCACCTTCTGCCAGCGGTCTGCGGTGCTGACGTCGGCGATGTGCAAGGGGAGATCATCCAGGCGGACCTTGCCCTTTTGTTTTTCTTCGTTGTGGCACCCGGTGCAGTACTGCTTGAGGAAGGCGCGCTGAGATTCAGGAATGGCGGCTTCGGGGGCGGCCTGAGCCATGGCGACGGTGAGTGGAAGAATCCAGAGACGTTTCATGGGGGGCGGAAGGACGGGGGCCGTGTGTCTCAGGCTTTCAGTGTGTCGAGAATGCCGGTGCTGTCGCCGAAGGATTTTGCTGGAACTCCGAGGCCATCAAGGAGGGTAAGCCAGACGTTGCAGAGGGGGGTCTTCGGGTCAGACATGACGAGGTGTTGCCCCAATTTGATTCCCGCACCGCCACCGGTGAGGATGGTTGGGCAATTATCGAGGTCATGAGCCCGGCGGAGGTTGGAGCCAAAAACCACGCAGGTGTGGTCAAAGAGGGTCGAACCGTCGGGTTCCTTGGTGGCCTTCAATTTGTCGATGAGATGAGCCAGCAGATTGGACATGCCCCGGTCGCGTGCCTGGCTGGCCTCCATGCGGTCCCCTTTGGGGTCGTAGTGGCTGATGCTGTGTCCATCGAGTTTGATCCCCAAGCCATCAATCAGGCGTTGGTTGGGTTGGCGGTAGGTGATGACGCGGGTGCTGTCGGTTTGAAGCGCTGCGACCATGAGGTCGTACATGGTTCGAACCTCGGCTTCGCCGTTCATGCTTTCGCCGGGCTGGTGCAGGGCGGTTGGGGCCTGCTGCTTGGGGGCGTCGATCCACCGGTCTTCCTTTCCGAGGCGGGTTTCAATGTCCCGGACGGATTCGAAGTATTCGGCGAGTTTTTCGCCGTCCTCTTTGCTGAGCCTTCGCGAGAGGGAACGAGCGTCTTCGAGCACGGTATCGAGCACGCTCTGACGGGCGCGGAGGGCGGCGCGTCGGGCATCGGGTGGGGTTTTGTCGTTGGAAAACAGCGCGTGAAAGGCGGCAGCGGGACTGGGCTGCCCGGCGATCGGTTTGCCCTGCCGGTTCCAGGCGAGGGAGAGGCCGGGGCCGTGTCCATCGCCGGGGCCGCTGAGGGTCAGGGTTTCAAAGCGCGTTTCCGCCCCCAGATGTTCGCCTGCCACCTGATCCACGGAGATCGTGTTGGCAAAACTCTTTCCGGGAACACCGTAACGGTTGGCGCCCGTGAGCCAAAACGTGCTGCCGGAGTGTCCGTCCTGGGAGTGCTTGTGGTAGCAATTCTGAACGAGGGTGATGAGGGACTTGTGGCGTTCGAGCGGCTTGAGCCCCTCCGTCAGAGACCAGTCGGCACCTGTCTGCTTGGGATTCGGGTACCAGCTTTCGTAGGTCACGCCCCAACCGAATCCGATGAAGATGATCCGCTTCGGGCGCGAGGGCAGCGGGGCTGCCGATGCGAAGCGGCGAAATCCGAGGGATGCCAGAAAGGGCAGGGCGATGCAGGAGGAGCTGCTTCGGAGAAAATGGCGGCGGGTCAGGGAGGGGTTCATGGGATCCGATCTTTGAAGGGGGTGATGGGAGGGTGCTTGGAGGGGGCAGAGCTTGCGGGTGGGTTTTCCCTGCGAGGTCTGCTGGAGATGTGCCAGGGGTCCCCGGGATCTCACAAAAATTTGCGGAATGGTTGGGGACGGCAGCCGGGGGATGAGCCTCGGCGGCTTCGAGTCACAGGAGCAGCCACCGTACCGAATGCTCGCTCGAGCCCGGAATGGGGAGCCCTCGATCGCTTGGAGCGAGGGGCGGTTCGTTTGGGTAAATTGCCCGTGGTGAGCTGATTGGCTCAGCGCGGCGGAGGCGTTTTGAGGCGCCGCCGGGTGCGGCGTTTGGCCAGACGCGTGCAGGCTTTGAGTCGTCGCAACCAACGGCGCGCCCAGGCGAACTCAATGGCAAGAATCGCCAATCCGGCCGGGATCACGACGACGGCGGGCCCGGGAGTCGCAATCATGACGATGCCAATCAGCACCACGGAAAAGCCGACGGTGGTGACCATCGCTTTTTTGGCGAGGCGCATCGCCGGGGTGGAGGGTTCAAAATCGTACGCCTCGGGCCGGATCCACCGCCGCCATCCGGAGGGCAGCGGTTTGCGATGCTTTCCCTTCGTTTTCAAAGAGACAGGAAGTTGCGCAGCAACTTTTTGCCTTCCAGGGTGAGGATGGATTCCGGGTGGAATTGGACTCCGTGAATGGGGTGTTCTTTGTGGCGCAGCCCCATGATTTCCTGTTCTTCAGTCCAGGCGGTGATTTCGAGGCAGTCCGGAAGCGATTCCCGGCGAACGAGAAGCGAGTGGTAGCGCGTCGCATCAAAGGGAGAGGGGATGTCCCTGAAAACACCTTCGCCTATGTGATGAATGGGCGAGGTTTTGCCGTGCATGAGGCGGCCTGCCCGGACGACTTCGCCTCCGAAAACGTCGCCGATGCACTGGTGTCCCAGGCAGACGCCGAACACGGGCAGGCGTGGCCCGAAGGTGCGGATGACGTCGTTGGAGATACCGGCCTCTTTGGGGGAGCAGGGGCCTGGGGAAACACAAATGCGTTCCGGGCGCAGCTGTTCGATTTCGGCGAGGGTGATCTCGTCGTTGCGTTTGACGAGGAGGTTTGCGCCGAGTTCGCCGAAGTACTGGACGAGGTTGTAGGTGAAGGAGTCGTAGTTATCGATGACCAGAAGCATAGGAGGCGCGGGTCAGGGGTTGAGCGGGGCGACGGCACGGGCGCGAGCGATGGCGGCCATCATGCCCATGGCCTTGTTCACGCATTCCTGGTGTTCGCCTTCCGGGGTGGAGTCGGCGACGACGCCCGCGCCCGTCTGGACGTAGGCCTGGCCATTTTTGAGAACCACCGTCCGCAGGGCGATGCAGGAGTCGGTGTTGCCATCGAAGCCGAAATAGCCGACGGCCCCGGCGTACACGCCGCGTTTGTGTTTTTCGAGTTGGCCGAGAATCTGCATGGCGCGGACTTTGGGCGAGCCGCTGACGGTGCCTGCGGGAAAGGTGGCGCGCATGATGTCGAAGGCGTTGCAGTCCTCGCGCAGTTCGCCGGTGACGTGCGAGACGATGTGCATGACGTGGCTGTAGCGTTCGATGGTCATGAAGTCGGTGACTTGGACCGTGCCGAACTTGGCGATTCTGCCGACGTCGTTTCGGGCCAAGTCGACGAGCATGAGGTGTTCAGCCCTCTCCTTGGGGTCGGCGAGCAATTCGGCGGCGTTGGCCAGGTCTTCCTCGGGAGTCGCTCCGCGCCGTTTGGTTCCGGCGATGGGCCGGATTTCGACGCGTCCGTGAGTGGCGCGGACGTGCACCTCGGGGGAGGAGCCGACGAGGCAGAGGCCATCTCCGAAGGAGATGCAGAACATGTAGGGGGAGGGGTTTACGTCCCGGAGTGTGCGGTAGAGTGTGAGCGGATCCCCCGGGTATTCGGTTTGGAAACGCTGGGAGGGAACGATCTGGAAGATGTCTCCGGAATGGATGTACTCGTGGCTATCTCGCACCATCTGGAGGTATTCCTCGCGCGTGGTGTTGCTTTGAGCGAGAGCCGGGGCGACCGGGGCCGTGGGAATCGGCAGTTGGGGCAGGCTGGCTGGTTGGGCGAGGCGGGCGAGGATTTGGCGGATGGTTTCCTCCGCTTGGCCGTAGGCGGATTCGGCGGAATCCGAATCACTGACGTGCGCGTTGACCAGGATCCGGAGGCGTTTGCTTCGGTGATCAAAAATGAGGACGCTTTCACTGAGGAAAAAGAGGGCGTCGGGTACGTCCAGCGGGTCGGGTTGCGGTTCGCCGACGGAGGGTTCAAAGAAACGGACGGCATTGTAGGACAGAAAGCCAACGGCGCCCCCGGTGAAGATGGGGCCGGAGGCGTCCTCGAGACCGGGGACTTTGACCCAGCGATAGGTGGCCATGAGCGCCTGGAGTTCCGCGAGGGGGTCGGTCTCGGTTTCCATCACACGCGTCTGGCCTGACTCGGTGATGCGCACGGTCCGGCCCCGGCTTTCCAGAATGACGCGCGGGCGGGATCCGACGAAGGAGTAGCGGCCGGCTTTTTCGCTTTTTTCGGCAGACTCGAGGAGGAAACAGGCGCCGCCCTGGTTGAGTTTTTGGAAGGCGGAGACGGGTGTTTCGGCGTCTGCGAGGAGGTCGACCCAGACTGGGATCAGATTTCCTTCGGAGGCGAGTTGGCAGAAATGGGGGAGGGTGGGCGAGAGGGGCAAGGACATGGCTAAGGTTTCCCCGGGTAAGCATTTTGAGGATCAAACACCCTGGACTCCGTGACCGGAAGGGGAGAGCCGGAGCGGTCCACCTCCTGGAAAAAGCAGGACTGGTGGCCGGTGTGGCAGGCGCCGCCGACTTGTTCGACTTCGAAGAGAAGGGTGTCGTGATCGCAATCGACGTGGAAACGGATGATACGCTGGGTGTGGCCGCTGGTTTCGCCTTTGAGCCAGTACTTTTGGCGGGACCTGCTCCAGTAGTGCATGAGGCCGGTTTCGAGCGAGGTTTGGAGGGAGGTCGCGTTCATCCAGGCCATCATGAGCACCCGACCGGAGGTGCAGTCTTGAACAATGGCGGGAATGAGGCCGTCGGCGTTGTATTTGAGAGGCAGGTTCATCAGAGAGCGGACAGGAATTTGAAATTAAAAAACCCGGGGCACAGGGGAATGCTCCGGGCTGGGCGACGGGATGCGTTCGGGGTGCAATCAGCGTTTGGCGAGGGGAGGCATGAGACCCACCCATTTCGTTCAAAGCCGATCAGCCTTTACGGTCGCTTTGGGTATAGAAGACGGGCAAATCAGGGGCAAGAAAGTCGTTTGAGCGCCCGGGGTTGGACGCGGCTTTTTAGCTGGCGGGCGTACGATCGGGAATGGGCAGCAATACCGAGCGGAAGGCCCACGCGGCCCGGATTTGGGCGAGGGTGGCGCCTTTGGGCATGAACATCCGGTTGAGCAGCTCCCCCGCGATTTTCTGAGTGGGTTCGGTGAGGGGGATCTCGGTTTCCGTCGAGGTGGTGATCAGGGAAAGCTTGTAGGGATGGGAGAGGCGCAGGGCCAGAGGCTGTGCGGCGTCCGCTTCCTGGAGGGTCGATTTGACCTCTGCGGAAGCGAGGAGCTGGGATCTTAGGAAATGGGTGTTGAGTCCGGTGAACCGGATTCCGATTCCGGCGGCCGGGTTTGCACGGTAAGCCGGTTCGTATTTGGCCATATCGTAATTCATGGCCACCAGGCTCTGCACCCGCTGCCAGCGCTCCTCCGTGGATACCGGGGTGGAGAGGACATCCATGACAGGTTTTGTGCTCATAACGCCCAGAATCGTAACATTTACTCTGAGAAATGCCCATTTTTTTTGCTCGGTAAAACGCTTCCTTGCCTGCTGGCTCATTTTTCGCTCTCACGTGAGCGCGATGGGCCTTCTGCGTCGTTTTTTGGGAAAGTTGTTTGATCCCCCTGCCTCGTCTCTGGACGACATCGTCTTTGAGCGCCTGGATGATCCCCAGGAACCTTCCAAAAGTGTGGGCGGCGTGCAGGTTTCCATGGAGGAACTGATCCCCTCGATTCCACTGATCTGGCTGCGCTCGGGGGATTGGTCCGTCCAGAGAACCTTGTGGATTCCTCCGGAGGCTTTTCTCGAGACCACCCCTGAGCGGCCCGCCGTGGTTTCACTCCGCTTTCTCGCCCGATCCCACCCCGATCTTTTCCGAGACCCAGGGCCCATGCACCCCGATACCGGTGTGGATCTCCCAATCAACCCGATCCGCGACTCCGAGTCCCGCAATACGGAGTTTTCCGCCGAGTTGCCCCCCGAAGTGGTGCTGCAGACGGCGCTGGACCGGAGCACTTTTTCAGAGTGGGAAAACGAGGAGCGTCCCGCGGACGCCCGCTCGCAAGAGTCCCAGGAGACATCGAAGGCCTTGCGCGGTGTCCGAATGCCCGCTGTGCCACCCAAGGAGCGGGGGACGCCATTCGAGAAAAAACTCGAAGTCCAGAAGGTGCAGCCCTCGCCCACGGGGGCTCCGGCCCTGACCTCAAACCGCGCGCGCCGGATTCTGCAAGCCTACGCCAGCGGTCTGCCAGCTTCGGCGGAGGAGTTGGCGGAGGTCGACCTGCCCCCGCTGCGTCCTCCGACGGGCGAAATACGGCCCGCCGGGTTGGGGCTCCCTTTGGAACAAGCTTTGGGACAAAAACGGGGGGCGGAGGAGGAGGCGCTCCTTGCGGAAGTGAACCGACTTTCTAGGGCGGAAAAATCCTTGGAAACTTGGAATCCACCGGCCGTTCCGAAGGCTGCCGAGCCTGTGGCGGAGCCGAATTTGAGCGAGCCTTACCGGATGCGCTTCGAAGAGTTGGGCCTTTCCCTTTCCCGATTTCCGGAGGTGAAGGGGTTTGCGCTGTGGCAGGGAGGGTATGCTTCGCACACGGGAGATCTTGGATTTGACCTTGAGCTGACCTCGCTTCACCCGCGCCTGGAGCGGATGTTGCAGGGTGCGATTCAGGTCCAGGGGGTGCAGGACGGTTTCTTGAGCGTGACGGTGAGCCATTCCAAGGGGGGGCTGTCGGTGTTTGGGAGCGGATCGTCGATGGTGGCCGTAGCCCATCAACACGAGGGGTTGCCCGGGCACTTGCGGGCGTGGATGTGCGGATGGGTTTCGCAGCCGCTGCGGGGGTGAGGCTTCTTTTGCCCTTTTTGCCAATTTTCCCGCGTGAGTGTGCTGGAAAACTGATCCAAGGTCCGGCTTATGGAGCACAAAGTCTGGTTCGTGACGGGTTGCAGTCGTGGGTTTGGACGGGCGCTTGCGGAGGCGATTCTGGAGCGCGGCGATCGCTTGGTCGCATCCGCTCGCAGTCTGGAGTCGTTGACGGATTTGGTGACTCGATGGCCGGCGGCGGTGCATCCGGTGGTTTTGGACGTGACTCAGGAGGGGCAAATTCGAGCGGCGATTGAGGAGGGGCTGCGAGTGTTCGGCCGGGTGGATGTTTTGGTGAACAACGCGGGCTACGGTTTGGTGGGGTCGCTTGAGGCCAGTTCGCCGGAGCAGATCGAGCGGAATTTTGCGGTGAACTGCTTCGGCCCGCTCCGGATCATCCAAGCCCTGTTGCCGACTTTCCGGGCACAAAAAAGCGGTCATGTCGTGAATTTCAGCGCGGCTGCAGCCATCTCCAATTACGCCGGGTTCGGAATTTACGGCGCTGCGAAATGTGCCCTGGAAGGGTTCAGCGAGGCGCTGGCGCAGGAGGGGCGTCCCTTCGGGCTGAAAGTGACGCTCGTGCAGCCCGGGCCTTTCCGGACCGATTTTATCTCAAACTCGCTTGAGCAAGTTGCCCAGGAGTTGCCGGACTATGCCCAAAGTGCCGGCAAGTTTGCGTCGTTTCTCAAGTCCATGGATGGCAAACAGCCGGGAGATGCCGCGTTGGCCGCGCAGGCGATTTTGAGTGCCGTGGACGCTCCGCGGCCTCCTTTGCGCCTGGTGCTCGGGCGGTACGCGATTGAGAAGACGCGGCGCGGTTGGACCCAGAAAGAAGCGGAACTCAAGGCGTGGGAAAGCGTGGGACTTTCGGCCGATGCGCCGCCGGTCTAGAAGCGGACCCCGGGAGCGTCCGCATCCGGGTAGGGATGCGGCTGGCTGCCGGCCGTTCTCGCGGCACTGACTGTTGCGGAGCCGATCAAAGGGGCTCGCCGATCAGGTCATAGACCTGAGCATCCACGATGCGCACCTGGATGAATTCGCCGACTGGCGCAGGCTTGGTCAGCAGGATGCGTCCGTCAATATCCGGAGCGTCTCCTGCGGCGCGGGCGACGGTGGGTTGATCGACGAGGGCTCGAAGGGTTTGGCCGACCTGGGAACGGGAGATTTCGGCGGCGATTTTTTGCTGCAGTTTCATCGCCTTGCGGAAACGCGCCTGCTTGGTTTTTGGGGGCAGCTGATCCTGCATCTTGGCCGCCTTGGACCCTTCCTCCTGCGAGTACGTGAAGACGCCAAGACGTTCGAAACGAGTGCGCCGAATAAAATCGAGGAGGTACTCGAACTCCTCCTCCGTTTCGCCAGGGAAGCCGACAATAAAGGTCGTGCGCAGAGCGATTCCCGGAATGCCGGCCCGGATCCGTGCGATGAGATTTTCGATGTGCTCACTCGATGTTTCCCTCTGCATGAGCTGGAGCATCCGCGGGTGGATGTGTTGCAGCGGCATGTCCACGTAGCGGCAAACCTTCGGGCATTCCGCGATGCAGGCGATCAATTCGTCGCTCCAGTGCGCGGGGTGCGTGTAGAGCAAACGGATCCAAAAATCGCCCTCCAATGCATTGAGCTGACGTAGCAAATCGGTGAGCGCCGTGCCTCGCGAGGAGTCCACGGGTT
>JBANFR010000092.1:0-14030 GCA_037975925.1 Verrucomicrobiota bacterium | reverse complement strand
CAGTGAACGGTTTGCGCGGGCGGGTGAAATCCCCATGGCCATGAGGACGTGGGAGGGTTGGAGGGATCCCACCATACACGCCGAACCGCTGGAGGCGCAGACGCCCTCCAGATCGAGAGCCATGAGCAGGCTTTCCGAGTCTGAGCTGGGGAAAGTGACGTTGGTGGTGTTGGGGAGGCGGTGCTGGGGGGCGCCGTTGACGACCAGTCCCGGGCAGCGTTCCAGGAGACCGTTTTCGAGGCGGTCGCGAAGTTGGGCGAGGCGGGGGGAGTCCTCGGCGAGGCGGGCTGTGGCGAGAGTTGCCGCAGAGGCGAGCCCGACGATGGCCGGGGTATTTTCGGTGCCGCTGCGGCGTTGTCCTTCCTGTGCGCCGCCGAGGTGGAGGGGGGTGAGCGGGAGGCCGCCTCTGACAAAAAGGAGGCCTCCGCCCATGGGCCCGTGGAATTTGTGGGCAGCAAGAGAGAGGAGGTCGAAGGGGGTGGTTTCGAGGGGTTCCTTTCCAAACGACTGGACGGCGTCGCTGTGGAAGGGGACGCCGTGTTTCCTGCACAGAGTGCTGATTTCCGCGATGGGATGGAGGACGCCGGTTTCATTGTTGGCGGTCATGAGGGAGACCAGGGCGGTGTCTGTGCGCAGGGCCGCCTCGAGCGAGGCGGGGTCGAGTCGACCGTCGGCACCGACGGGGAGGCGGGTCACGGAGAATCCCTCGTGTTTTTCGAGGTGATCAAAGGCGTGGAGGACAGCGTGGTGTTCGGTGACGCAGGTGACGAGGTGTTTGGATTTGCTGGCTCTTGCGGTGCCGAGGATTGCGAGGTTGTCGGATTCGGTTCCTGAGGAGGTGAAGATGAGCTCGTTGGGGCGGCAGCGAAGGAGGGAGGCGAGAGAATCGCGGGCGGAGTCGATGGCGGCGCGAGTGATTCGGCCTGCTTGGTGTCCGGAGGATGGGTTGCCATGCTGGTGTTGGAGGGTGGGAAGCATGGCCTCGAGCACCGTGGGGTCGAGGGGTGTGGTGGCGTTGGCGTCGAGGTAGATCATAGGGCCCGGGCGTCGGGGTGAATGACTCTGGCATATCGGTGGCGGGCTTCGCCAGAGCGGCCTGAGAGGGAGCGACCTTCGGAGAGGTCGGTCATTCCCTGCGGGTTCAGGATTGCCGATGGCCCCCGGGCGCTGCTGGGATCGCGGGGTCTGCCGCCGGGTTGGTGGCCCGAATGGGCTATTCCAGTCGGCAAAAAACAGTGTGAACATTTCCCCCCAGATCGGTCTGACACCCTGAATAATCCTCCCTTCTTCATGCACATTTCGTTTCGTTTGTCTCCCATCCCCCTGTTGATTGGCTCTCTGCTAGCGGTTGTCTCGTGTGCCCAGGCGGCGAACGCGCCGGAGGAGGGGACCCACCGGCAGGCGGCGATCCTGAAGCCGACCCGGGGCGATCAGGGGCTTCGCCTCATCACCTTTGTGGTGGCCCCCAACGGACAAATCACCGCTGCGGTGACGAACGGAGGCGGCGGCTCCTCCTTTGCCCTGCTCCAGGTGTACAGTCCGGAGCGCACCCTTCTGCGGGAAATTCCCCTGCCTGTGACGCCGTCCGCTCTTGCTCGATATGCAGACGAGGGTTACCTCGTGGCCGGGGGAGGAAAAGTTCTGCATGTGTCGGAGACGGGCGAGATTCTGAAGGAGGCGAAGGTTTTGGATCTTTTGGGAGTCAGCGAGGAGCAGCTCCGGGCAGAGGCCCTGGAGGTGGCCAAAAAGGAAGCGGAGGAAAGGCGTGTTCGATCGAATCGCGCGATTGCGGACCTCGAGGAAGCGATCCGGAAAATGGAGACCAATCTGTCGCCTACGGAACGCCAGAAAGCCCGACTTGCTGCTTCCCAAAAGATGCTGGAGCGCCAGCGCAAGGATCAGGAGCAGGAGCCTTCTCCGGAGCGGATGCTGAGTTACCTGGTTTCGAGTCGTACGAATAGTCCGTCGCTGAGTGGGGAGGGGGACTCTGTTTTCCTGACCCTGTCGAAGTTTCGCGCCTATGAGGTGCTAAAACTGGACCGCAATCTGGGGAACCCGAAGCCTGTCCTCGGGGATCTGCGGGGATGCTGCGGACAAATGGATGTGATCACGAGCGGGGGCCGGATTTTTACGGCGGAAAACACCAGGTTTGAGGTTGGGGTGTACGATTTGGAGGGCAAAAAGCTCTCCAGCTTTGGCCAGCGTTTCAAGGAGGGCAACCAGGGGTTCGGTGGGTGCTGCAACCCCATGAATGTGTTGCGGTATGAAAATGGGGACGTGCTGACTGCGGAGTCCAGCATCGGGACGCTCAAGCGCTTCAGTGCCGGGGGGCAACTGTTGGGGGTTGTGGGCCGTGCGCGCATCGGGGAGGGGTGCAAACATGTGGCGATCGGCTTCGACCCGTTGCGCGACCGGTACTACGTGCAGTATGAGGATCGCAACCACATCTGCGTTTTGCTTCCGAATGCGGAAGCGGCGCCTCTTTTGGCCGAGGAAGACCGGCAGATTGCGGCCGGGGAAAAGATCATGGTGGGTTTTCAGGGCCGATGGACTTTGGTGCCGCGTCCCGGTGTCAAAACTTGGGAGGAAATGCAAAGCTCCTCCTCTGCAGTGACGTACGACGATTTCAATGCGATAAATGTGAACGCCAACCAGTCGTTTGCGATCAAACCCGACCATGGACTCCTGGTTCGCCGGCGTCCCGGGGGTGGGGAAGAGGGGGCCCGGGAGCAGGAATCTTTGATGCGCTGGGTGGTGACGGGGATGGAGGGGGAGGCGGTGAAGGTGGAATTGGAGGAGGCGGATGGGCTTGTGAGCATTGCTGGAACTTTGCGGCGCCAGTCGGATTCCGCGTTGGAGTTGAGGGTTGGGAAGCTGGCCTGGACCCTCAACCGGGAATAACGCTGCGTTTCATTTCTCAAAGCTGCCCATGAAAACGTTTCCCCTCTCGATTCTTTGCGTTCTGGCTTCGGCATTCCATGCCCTTGCGCAACCCCTGCAACTCGTGGTGATGGATCCGCTGAGTAAGGATCTCGCTTGTGCCTGTGTGAAGGGCTATGCCCAGCGCAACTACAAGGTGCTGGCTGCCTACCTTCAGTCCAAAACCGGTGTGGAAATCCAGGTCTCTCACGGGGAGACGCTCGCGGATGCGCTCAAACATTCCGGCGGCTCCGCGGACATCGTGGTTGGGAAGTGGAGTGTGATTCAGAGTCAGTCGGAAAAGGCTGGTCTCGAGGTTCGTCCGGTGGCCAGCCTGACGAGCAAGGAAGGGTCTTCTTTCCAGAGGGGGCTACTGGTGGTGCGCAAGGATTCGCCCGCCCGGCTTTTGGGCGACTTGCGGGGGTTCCGCGTGTTTTTTGGTCCGGAGGATTGCGATGAAAAATCAGCTGCGGCCAAGGAACTTCTCCACGCTGCGGGGATTGAGCCCGGGGCGAACTCGGAGATTTCGGCATCCTGTGCGAGTGCGGCGGAGGCGCTTCTGAAGCTTGGGGTTGAGGAGCGGGCGGTGGCCGTGATTTCGAGCTACGCCGAGCCGCTTCTGTCGGGCTGCGGCACGATCAAGCCGGGGGATTTGAGGGTGGTGGCCAAGACCCGCGAGGTGCCGTTTATTGCAGCGTTTCTCAACCGGCGTCTCCCGGCTGAAAGGGCGAAGGCGATTGAAGATGCGCTCCTTTCCTCGGACTCCGATCCCAAACTCTTGGAAGCGCTGGAAAGTCTGCATGGTTTTGTGGAGCCGGAGCTGCCGGAGTCTGCGTCGTCACATCCCCAAAAAACTTCTGTGGCTTGGCCGCAATTTCGCGGTCCCCACCGGGATGGCTCTGCTCCGTGGTTGCCGGAATCTTTGCCGGCCACCCCACAGTTTTTGTGGTCGGTGGCGCTGCCTTCTGACGGGGTGGGTGGAATTGCCGCGACGGAGGATGCGGTGGTGGTGGGGGGGCGGAATGCGCTGGATACAGCGGATGTTTTTTTTTGTTCGACGCGCGCACTGGCGAGGAGCGCTGGCGTTTTGAGTATCCTGCGATAGGGAGTGCGCCGCTCGATTACGGCAATTCGCCCCGTGCGACGCCTCTGATTTCTGATGGAAAAGTGTATGTGTTAGGGGCTTTCGGGCACCTGCACTGCCTTGATCTGGCCACGGGCCGGCTTCTTTGGTTCTCGAATCTGTGCGAGGAGTACCGGGTGCGTCCGCCGAAGTGGGGGTTTTCCGGTTCTCCCCTTCGGGCGTCTTCGGGAATTGTGGTCCAGCCCGGGGCGCCTGACGCAGCCCTCACGGCGCTGCATCCGGCTTCTGGAGAGACGGTGTGGGAGACGCCGGGACGGAAATCTGCGTACTGCGGGGGCTTTTTGGCGACGCTTGGTGGAGTGTCTCAGATCATCGGACTCGACGAAGGGGCGCTGGTCGGATGGGACGCGGCGACTGGCCGTGAATTGTGGAAAATCGAGCCGCCAAGCTCGGGAGACTTCAACGTGCCGACGCCCATGGTGGTGGGGGACCGTTTGTTTGCGGCCAGCGAGAATAACGGTGCCCGGCTATATCGGGTGGATGCGCAGGGGGTGCCGAATCCCCAGCCGGTGGCGACGAATGATTCCTTGGCTCCGGACGCGCATTCTCCCGTCTTGGCGGGCGATTTCGTTTTTGGGTTGGGAGCAGGCGGGGTGTTGCTCTGTCTGGATGCAGCGGATCTGCGGACTCGGTGGGCCACGCAGGAGTCCGTGGGGAATTATGCTTCGATGATCAGCGATGGACGTTCGCGTGTTTTGACGCTGACGGACAAGGGGGGGCTTTACCTGCACGAAGCTGGATCACCGCTTCCGCTGGGTTTTCTGCAACTGACCAGCGAGTCCCGTCATCTTCTGGCCCATCCGGCTCTTGTGGGGAACCGGCTGTATTTGCGGCTGGGCGAAAGATTGGTGTGTTTGCCGCTCTGAGGAGGGGTGCGCGAGGCGCACTCGGTAGCCGGGGCTACGGGGTCCCGGGGGGGAGGATGCGGATCCGGATTTGGCGGGAGAGGAGCCAGCGCACGGCGAACATGTCGAGGGTGGCCTTGAGGGCGCGGTTGCCGAATCCGTATTTGCTGACCCCGGCGACGCGAGGGCGGTGGTGGACGGGAATTTCGGTGATGCGGTAGCCCATTCCCTTGATCAGGGCGGGGATGAAACGGTGCATCCCGTAAAAGGGCAGGAGAGCTTCTTTGCAAGGAGCCCGCATCGCTTTGAGGGTGCAACCGGTATCGCGGACGCCGTCCTTGGTGAAGCGGGAGCGGATCGCGTTGGCGAATTTGGAGGTGAGCCGTTTGGAAAAAGTGTCTTTGCGGTGGGCGCGGTAGCCGCAAACCAGGTCGTAGCCTTTGTCGAGTTCTTCGAGGAGGCGGGGAATGTCGGCGGGATCGTTTTGGCGGTCGCCATCCATGAGGAGGATGGTATCGCCGCGAGCGGCGTGGATCCCGGCGTACATGGCGCCGCTTTGGCCGGTGTTTTGGGCAAAACGCAGGACGCGGATTTCGGGCCAGGCGGGGATGCGGGAAAGGGTGGCGTCGGTGGATTTATCGTCGACGAGGACAATTTCGAAGGGGCGTCCCTGGAGGGCGTTGCGGATTTCTTCGCACAGGGGTGCGACGTTGTCTTCTTCGTTATAGAGCGGGACGACGACGGAGAGCATGGAAGGCGGCGGTGGGTTAGAGGGAGAGGCTACGGTAGTTGTTGCAGCGGAAAACACGAATTTGGCGCAGGCGTTGGCCCCGGCGTTCGACGTCCCAGCAGGCGATCATTTCGGTGGAGGCGAAGCCGCCCTGGATCGAGGTGGGCGGTTTTTCGTCTTCGCTTTCCGTGATGTAAAGGGCGGTGCGACCGTGGAAGGGGTTCACGCCGGTTTCTTCGCTAAAGAGAGGGTCCCGTGGTTTCTGGCCTCGTTTGAGGGGGAAAAACTCGTCGTAGCGCGGCCAGAAGGAGAACTGGTTTTCGATGTTTTGAGACTCCGGGATGTAGACGGGCGGGTGGCCCGGGCCTTCCGGATGTTTTTCGGGGAGGTAAAAGCTCAAGGAAGCGGCGGATTGGTAGCCGGAGGCGATGAGGAAGACGGGGTGTCCGATTTCTTTCTCCACCTGGGAGCGAAGGGAGGCGACGGCTTCTGCAGTGCTGTGCCATCCGCGCAGGCGTGCGCTGGGGTCGGCTTTGCGGGGGAAGGGGATGCCGATTTTGCGCAGGAGATCGACATCGATGATGACGATGCTCAGGAGGAGGCCGAGGGCGCAGCCGGCGCCGAGGAAGCGGCGGATTGGGGCGCTGAGGCGTGCGCGCTCGTGCCAGTAGGCGGCTGCAAAGACGCCGAGGGAGAGCATGGCGGGGGCGGTCCAGTTGGCTTCGCCGGCTTTTTTGAGGGAGAGCCAGCCGTACATGGCAAAGAGGGGGATGGAGAAGGCGGTGAGGAATCGGGGTTTGAAGTGGTTGCGGAATTTCCGGAGGCCGTTTCCGAAGGCGATGAGGAGGGCGGAAGCGAGCAGGGGCGAATAGACGCCGAGGTGGAGTCCGAGGAAGACGAAGGGTTCTCCGATGTGGATGCGGAAGGGTTGGTGGAGGCCGCCGCGATGGGAGACGTGGGAGAAGGTGATCCACTGATGGCGTGCGTTCCAGAGAAGAGGCGGGATCACAAAGAGGAGGAAGACGGCGAGCAGGCTCCAGAAGCCTGGTTTGCGGAAGTGGCGTCGGAGGCGAGGGCAGGAACAGAGCAGGAGGAGGATGGAGACGATTTGGATGGCGTTGGTCCATTTGCAGAGAAAACCGAGGCCGATGAGGGCGCCGGTGGTGGGCCACCAGAAGCTCCAGCCCGGGTCGGACTCTGGCTCGGGGTCGGCGTGGCTGTGGCGTTCCAGAGCGAGCCAGAGGGTGTAAATGGCTGCCATCCAGAAGAAGATGGAGAGGGGGTCGATCGTCATGAGGACGCTGCCGACGTGGAGGATGGGCAGGAGGTTGAGTCCGAGGGTGGCCCAGAGTGCGACGGATTCGCCGTAGAGGCGACGGGTGAAGAAGAAGAGGAGCAGACTGGTGCCGAGCGAGAGCAGGGGGCTGAAGACGCGGATGCCGAATTCGCTGGCGCCGAAGAGGTGGGTGCCCAGCCAGATGGTCGCGGCGACGCCCGGGCCTTTGCTGTAGTAGCAGACATCGGGATGCTGGCTCCAAAGGAAGTAGTAGGCTTCGTCGGGGGAGAGTTCTATGTTTCCGATGAGCCAAAGGCGCAGGAGGGTGAGGAGCCCGAGTCCGAGGAAAAGCCAGC
Source organism: Verrucomicrobiota bacterium (assembly GCA_037975925.1). Lineage (GTDB taxonomy): Bacteria > Verrucomicrobiota > Verrucomicrobiia > Chthoniobacterales > Chthoniobacteraceae > Chth-196. Next base: position 6,760 of record JBANFR010000092.1, on the reverse strand, counting down.
GTTTGGGGTTCATAGGAAAGATACCGGAGAGGATGAGCTAGGCGGACGGGTGGGAGCGGAAGAGGAGGAAGGGGAGTTCCCGGGCCCAGAGCGGGCGCAGGCGTGAAATCCAGCGGCGCCACAGGAGTTCGCAGATCCAGAGCCAACTGAGGGTGAAGGCGGAGCCGATGAGGAGGGAGGCGAGAACGTCACTGGGCCAGTGAGCGCCGGTGTAAACGCGCGACCATGCCATCAGGAGGGGGAGGAGGAGCCATGCCCATGCGCGCCAAGTCAGGGCAGTGACGAGGCCGAGGGTGAGAGCGTTCATCACGTGGGCGGAGGGAAAGGAGCGGCCGCGCTCGCTTTGGGCGGCTGGGGGGCCGGAGAAGGTGATGGAGACGGGCTGTGCGATTGCCAGGAGGCGGGGTCTGGCTGGGGCGAGGTCGACGCGGCGGATTTGAGCGTGGACCTGGTGGGGGCGGAGTTTATTCGTCCAGGTTTTGAGGGGCTGAGAAACGAGGGTTTCGTTGGCGGCGATGCCGAGGACGCAGAGGGATACGTAGGTGATGCCGCGGAGGCCGCGTTTCCAGCACAGCCAGAGGGCGACGGTGGCGAGAATGGGGATCCAGAAGGCGAAGCAGGAGAGGGTGGCCAGCAGGAGATCGAGAACGGGGTGGGTCCATTCTTTGTTGATGAGAAAAAGGAGCTGCTGGTCCATGCGTGGCGTGGGAGAGTGGGGACGGTATGAGCACGTTCTCGCAGATAAAACTGAAAACCCACCTTGTCCTTGGTGGAGCGCGATCGGTGGGGGTTTGGGGCGCCCGTTTTCTCGGGGGGCTTTTCGTTGGGCTTGTGGTTTTTGGTGGGGCGGGGTTTGGGGAGTTGCGAGCGCAGTCGGAGGCCCCGAGCGGGGCGGAAATTTTGGGGGCGATTCGGCAGGCGCGCACCGGGTTGCAGCAGACTTTTACGGGCAAAATTCGCAGGGGGGACCGCTCGATTCCCTACCAAATGAATTTGGAGGGGGCGGTGACGCGTTTTGAGTTTCGGACTTTCGACGGGAAGATCCTGCAGCGGGTGGTGATCCGCATGGGTGCTTTTGATGCGACGCTGGAGGTGCGGGATGGGGAAGGGCAACTGCAGAAGACCCGGTTTGAGGACGAGGTGCTCAATATGGGGGTGACTTACGAGGATTTGGCGTTGCGGTTTTTGTTTTGGCAGGGGGGCAATGTGGAGGGAGCCGAGAGGGTGATGCTCTTCAAGTGCTGGAAACTGCGGGTGAAACGGCCGGAGGCCGTTCCCTCGCGGTACCGTGAGGTGGTGTTGTCTGTGCGGCAGAGCGACTTTGCCTTCCTCAAGAGCGAGGCTTACGGGGAAGGCGGGATGCTGATGCGGACTTTTACCGTGAAGGAGATCCAGGCTTCTTCGCAGGGGACGATTCCAAAGAAGCTTCAGATTGCGCCTGCGGAGGGGGATGCGTCTTACCTTGAGGTCGACGGGGAGCCCACGACCCGTCCCCCGCGCTAGGAGCGTATCCCGGTTGGGAGCCTTGGTGCGTTTGTTTGAAGGGAAAAATTTTGGGCAATTTTTAGTCGAACGGGAGTGATTGGGAGGCAGGGCATGTGCCTTCCTGCCGAACCCCTCCCGAATATGCGCCTGACCCGTTCCCTTCCTGAAATTTTGTTCGTGGGTGTCGCCTCCCATTGCTCCCGTGTGACGGGCTGGCTGGGTGGCGCTGTTTTACTTTCTGCGATTTGGGCGCCGTGTGTTCTGGGGGCTGCGGAGTCGCCCCTGCCGGTGCCGCCGGATCATGCGGCGCGAATGAGCCGGGGGCTGGAGTCGTTTGATCGCGAGATTGCCTCGCTGCTGAGCGAGCACTGTTTGAAGTGCCACGGGGGGGAGAAGACGAAGGGCGATTTTGACGTGAGCCACCGGGATTCCCTGCTGAAGGGCGGTGCGGATGGTCCGTCGGTGGCGGCGTTTCATTCCGAGAAGAGCCGGCTCATTCGAATGCTCAAACACGAGGAGGAGCCGTACATGCCGGAGAAGAAGCCCCGGCTGTCTGACGAGGTGATTGCGAAGATCGTTGCGTGGATTGACCAGGGGGCGCCTTACAGCAAAGCGCTGGTGGAGGGAAAAAAACCGGAGCGCGACCGGTCCAAGGTGGGTGAGGAGGACCGGCGTTGGTGGTCCTTTTTGCCGTTGAGCCATCCGGTGGTTCCCAAAGTGGCGGGTCTGAGCCATCCGGTGGACCGGTTTTTGGCGGCCAAGGGGGCCGCGAAAGGGCTGACCCTTGCCCCGCAGGCGGACAAGCGGACGCTCATCCGGAGAGCGACGCTCGATTTGACAGGGTTGCCGCCGACGCCTGAGGAGGTGGAGAAGTTTGTGGCGGACGCCTCGCCGGAGGCGTGGCCGAGGCTCATTGATGAATTGCTCTCGCGGCCGGCTTACGGCGAGCGCTGGGCGCGGCACTGGATGGATGTGGCTCGGTACGGAGAAAGTTCGGGGTTTGAGCAGGACTATGACCGGGTGGGGTCTTACCAGTACCGCGACTTTTTGATTCAGGCGCTGAATGCGGACATGCCTTTTTCGCAGTTTGTGCAGTGGCAACTGGCGGGGGACGAGTTTGCGCCAGGAAATCCCAAGGCGCTGGCTGCCACCGCGTTCTTGAGTCTGGGGGTGTTTCCCACGCAGGTGACGGTGAATGAGCTGGAGCGGGTGCGTTACGAGGACATGGACGATATGTTGTCGACAACGGGGGCGGCCTTTTTGGGGCTGACGGTGGGATGTGCGCGGTGTCACGACCACAAGTACGATCCGATTCCGGCGAAGGACTATTATCGGATGCTATCGACGTTTACGGGGACGGTGCGGAGTGAGTTGGAATTGGATGTGGATCCGGAGAAGACGGTGGAGCAGAAGGCGGCCTGGAAGAAGGCGCACGAGGCGATTGTGGAGGAGCAGCACAAGGTGGAGGCGTCTTTGAAGCCTGTGTTTCAGAAGTTTTTGGCAGAGGAATTGCCCAAGTTGCCCGAGCCAGTGGGCTGGGCGTTGTGGGGGGCCGTGCAAGGGAAGGCCTCGGCGGGGAGCACTCTGGAGGCCCAGCGGGATGGTTCTTTTTTGGCGAAGGCAGCGACGGTGCCTGACCGGGAGAACTACGAGTTTGAAGGGGCTGCCCCGGGTTTGATGCTGACGGGGCTGCGGGTGGAGGCACTGGTGGACAAGTCTCTGGCAGGCGGAGGGCCTGGAAGAGCGGGCAAGGGGAACTTCCATTTGAGCAAGGTGCGGGTCGAGGTGTTGGGGCCGGATGGGGCGGTGAAGGAGGTGCCTTTTTCCAAGGCGGAAGCGGATTTTGAGCAGAAGGCTGGAGGCGGTGTGGCGGGATTGGTGAGCGGGCAGAAAGGAGCCGGATGGATGGTGGGCGGTAAGGAGAAGGCGGATCACGCGCTGGCGCTGACTTTTGCGGAGCCGTGGATGCCGGAGGCTGGTTCGCGCTTGCGGGTGACTTTGGAGTTTCAGGGGCAGCCCAAGCATTCGATGGGGCGTCCGCGTCTGGCGTGGATGGTGAGTGAAGAGCCGACGTTGAAGCGTCCCACATTACCGGAGGGGGTCGCGGAGCTGATCCTTGCGCGGAAGGCGCCGGAGTCGGAGGCGGATTTGGCCAAATTGGAGCGCTGGTGGAGGACGCAGAACCGCTCTTGGACGGCGGTGGAAGCTCGCCGGGTGGCCAGTGAGAAGGCGGAGCCGACGGGTCTGTCGAAGGTGCTGGTGGCTTCGGAGAGTTTTCCGCCGATCCGGTATCATACGGCCGGGGGAAGCGTGGAGACGTACAAGAAGACCTTTGTGCTGAAGCGCGGGAACGTGGCGCTGAAGGAAGAGGAGGCGACCCCCGGCTTTTTGCAGGTGCTTTCGCGGGCACCGGAGGAGCGTTGGTCTTGGACTCCCCCGCAGGGGGCATCCTACGCGGGGCGCAGGCGGGCGCTGGCGAACTGGATTCTGGACGAGAAGGAGGGAGCGGGCGCTCTCGCTGCCCGGGTTTTTGTGAACCGGCTTTGGCTCCACCATTTCGGGCAGGGAATGGTGAGTACCCCGAATGATTTTGGGAAAACGGGAGCTACGCCTTCGCAGCCCGAGCTTTTGGATTGGCTGGCGGGCCAGCTCATCGAAAGCGGTGGGAGCGTCAAGGCGATGCACCGGCTGTTGATGACGAGTCAGGCCTATCAGCAGGCGGCCCTGAAAGATGCGACCAAGGAGAAGGCCGATCCCGGAAACGAGCTGTTTTTGCGCCGGCTTCCCAAGCGCCTCGAAGGGGAGGCCATTCGGGACAGTATGCTTGCGGTGAGCGGACTCCTGGACGGGCAAATGTACGGGCCCGGAGTCGCTGACGAGCGCAGTCCCCGGCGCTCCGTGTATCTGAGGGTGAAGCGCAGCAAACTGATCGGCTCGATGGTGAGCTTTGATCAGCCGGAGCCGCTGGCGAGCCAGGGGGTGCGGCCGACGACGACGGTGGCGCCACAGGCGTTGTTTTTAATGAACAGTCTGCAGGCGCGCGACTGCACGCAGGCGCTGGCGGGACGTGTGCTGAAGAGTGCCGGGAAGGACGCCCCGCTCGAGCGTTTCATCAGCGAGGCGTACGGGCTCACGCTCAGCCGTGCACCGCTGGCCGAGGAAAGTTCGGAGGCGCGCGATTTTCTGGAGGCGCAGACGGCGCGATGGGTTGCGCAAGGGGAGAGCCGTGAGAATGCATTCCACCGAGCGATTGCCGATTTTTGTCAGGTGCTCTTTCAAACCAACGAGTTCGTGTACCGCCCTTAACCCTTCCTCCTCCCATGAATCCTTTCTCTTTTCCTCCTCTTTCCCGGCGTCAGGCTCTTGAGCGGGCCGGTGGCGGCCTGGGCTGGCTGGCCTGCGCGGCGATGCTTGAAAAATCCGGTTGTTTTGGGACCGCAGAGGCGGCCCTGAATCCGCTGGCTCCAAAGCGGCCGCCGCTTCCGGCTCGAGCAAAGTCCGTGATCTGGATTTTTGCCAATGGCGGGCCGAGTCACGTCGATACGTGGGACTACAAGCCGGAGCTTCAGAAGCGGGATGGGCAGACCCTGGCGGGGTTTGATGAAAAGACGGGTTTTTTCCCGGGATCGGTCGGGCCGCTGATGAAGTCGCCCTTTGAATGGGCGCAGCATGGGCAGAGTGGGACGTGGGCGAGCGACCTGTTTCCGCATTTGTCCAAGCATGTGGACAAGATGTCGTTCCTGCATTCCTGCTGGACGGGTTCGAACAATCACAGTCCCGCATTGTTCATGATGAACACGGGGATTACGCGGATGGGGGCGCCTTGTGTGGGGTCGTGGGTGACTTACGGTTTGGGGTCGGAGGCGGAGAGTCTGCCGAGTTTTGTGGTGATGAGCGACCCGCTGAACCGGGGGCTGCCCAAGGGGAACGCCCTCAACTGGGGGGCGGGTTTTTTACCGAGCGTCTACCAGGGGACCTGGCTCAAGCCCAGCGGCGACCCGATTGACAACCTCAAGCCCGGGGCTGCGGTGTCGGAGCAGGCCCAGCGTGCGCAGTTGGATTTGTTGTCCCGGATGAATCGGAGGCAGCTGGAGTCGATGCCGATCGAGAGCGAGTTGTCGGCGAGGATTGAGAGTTTTGAATTGGCGTACCGGATGCAGACGGCGGCTCCCGAGGCGTTTGATATTTCCAAAGAGCCCGAGCACATCCGGCAGGCGTATGGACTGGAGGAAAAGCACTGCAAACACTTTGCGGCCCAGTGCCTGACCGCGAGGCGGATGGTCGAGCGTGGCGTGCGTTTTGTGCAGATCTATTCGGGCGGGATGGAAAACCAGCAGAGCTGGGATTGCCACAGCGACCTGATTGGCAATCACCGCGGATTTGCCCTGGAGGCGGACCAGCCCGTGGCGGCGCTTCTGGCGGATTTGGAGCAGCGGGGTCTTTTGAAGGATACGCTGGTGATTTGGGCGGGTGAGTTTGGCCGGACGCCCACCTCTCAAAAAGGGGCCAAGCCGGGGCGAGACCACAATCCTCACGCATTTACGGTGTGGATGGCGGGTGGCGGGGTGAAGGGGGGCTTCCACTACGGCCAGACGGACGAGGTGGGCTACAAGGCGGCGACTGACAAGGTGCACATCCGGGATTTGCACGCGACGCTGCTGGCCTTGATGGGGATTGACCACGAGAAGCTGACCTTTCGATTCCAGGGGCTGGACCAGCGATTAACGGGGGTGGAGTCGGCCCGGGTGGTGAGCGAGATTTTTGCTTAGGGCGACCCCTGATCCGCATCCTTTAACGGTTTGCGGTTTTGCGATGCGGGTTGAGCATGGCGGGTGGCTGGTGGGAGGAGGAAACCCGGAGGGTTCATAGATGCACGCGCCGGATGCGCCCGATGTGTGTGGCGCGTTGGGTGTGTGGCGCGCTGGGTGTGTGGCGCGCTGGGTGTGTGGGGCGCGTTGGATGTGTGGGGCACGTTTGGTGTGTGGGTGGGATACGAACCCGGAGGGTTCGAGGCAATTAGCCGGTGCGTCGCGCGATGCGCGACCACCGGACAACCCGCCAACAAACGGATGCATCCCGGAGGGATGCCGGCGGTCCGGGGAGACGATCGGCGCGTGCGTCGGCGCAGGTTTTGGCGGGATCCGCCTTGGTGGGCATGCGTGCCAGCATCCCTTTGGGATGCGTCGGTTTATGGTCGTGGTACCCCGGGGGTCGCGCAGGGCGCGACCGCCCGGCTAATGGCCGTGAACCCTTCGGGTTCATGGATGCCCGCGCC
>JBANFR010000091.1:0-14092 GCA_037975925.1 Verrucomicrobiota bacterium | reverse complement strand
AGTTCCCTCGCGTTTGACACCCTCTATGCCGAGGGGCAGCGGCGTTACGTGGAGAGTCTTTCGGTGTATGCGCGGCAGTTTTTGGATCAGTTGGAGAAGCCCGACGTGGACGTGATCGAAGGGCTTTCGCCGGCGATCGCCATTGAACAGCGTTCCTCCGGGGGAAACCCGCGCTCGACCATTGCGACCACGACGGAGATCTACGATTACCTGCGTCTTTTGTACGCATCCATTGGACAGCCGCACGATCCGGAGACAGGCGAAGCGGTGTTTCGTTTGTCGCCGCAGCAGATTGTCGATGCGGTGTTGGCGGAACCGGTGGAGAGCCGCCTCGTGTTGCTGGCCCCGGTGATTTGGGATCAAAAGGGGGAGTTTCGGGATGTCCTGGAGCGTCTAAAGCGGGAGGGGTTTTTGCGGGCGAGAATCGACGGGGAGTTGGTGGAAATTGGGGGTGCGCAGCCCATCACCCGGCTCCCTTCCCAGAAGGTGCACTCCATTGAGGTGGTCATTGACCGCCTGGTTTTGAAGGAAGGAATCCGGGGGCGTCTGGCGGACTCGGTGGAAACTGCGCTCAAATGGGGCAAGGGGCGTCTTCTCGTGCTGCGTCAGTGCGCGGAGTCGGCTGGCGGTTGGGAGGAGCGGGCCTATTCCACAGCCTACGAAAACCCGAGGACCGGGTTTCGGATGCCCGTCCTGACGCCCAAACATTTCTCCTTCAACAGCCATCTGGGGGCTTGTCCCGAGTGTCAGGGGTTGGGGACGTGCCTGGAGATGGACCCGGAGCTGGTGGTGCCGGACCCGGATTGCAGTCTCGCCGATGGTGCGATCGCGCCTTGGAAGAAAGCGGGCAAGAGGCTGGAGGCGTTTTACGCGATGTTGCTGGAGGCGCTCGGCGCATTTTACCGGGTGTCTTTGGAGCAGCCCTGGAGTTTGTTACCCGAGCCGGCGCGTCATGCCCTGCTTTTTGGATCGGGCACTCAGGCAATCCCGCTGCCCTCTCTGGAGGGCGGTGTGGAGTCCCGTCCTTTCGAGGGGGTGCTTGCCCAGCTGCAATCCCTGTACGCGGTGGCGGAAAGCGAGATGGCGCGCCAGCGTTTGCGCCGTTTTATGGGTCCGAGGACTTGCCCGGTCTGTGCAGGGGCGCGTCTGCGTCCCGAACTGCTTGGCGTGCTCGTGCGCGGTCGTTTGGACCAAAAGGTGGTCAGTCTCGGAATCGCGTCCTTCTGCCGGCTCACGATCCAGCAGGCGAACGACTTTGTGTCAGGCTTGGAGATTTCGGAGACGCAGCAGTCGATTACGGCGGAGATTTGCCGCGAGTTGGGCAATCGGCTGCGTTTTTTGGTGGAGGTCGGCCTGGGGTACCTCTCCCTCGATCGGCAAAGCGGGAGTTTGTCCGGGGGCGAGGCGCAACGGATTCGCCTGGCGACGCAAATCGGCTCCGGGCTGGCCGGGTGTCTTTACGTGCTCGATGAGCCAAGTATTGGACTCCACCAGAGAGACAATGACCAGTTGATCGAAACGCTGCGCCGTTTGCGTGACCTGGGCAACTCGGTGATCGTGGTCGAGCACGACGAGGACACGATCCGGGCTGCGGATTATGTGATCGATATCGGGCCAGGGGCGGGGGTCCGCGGTGGGCAGATTGTGGCGGCCGGGACTCCGGCGGAGGTGGCGGCGTGTGAGCAGTCGCCAACCGGGCAGTATTTGTCGGGACGGCACCATATCGCGGTGCCCAAGCAGCGGGTGCGTCCCATGAGCCCGCGTTCGCAGTTGGAGCGGACGCATTTGCCCCCGGGGTGGCTGAGTGTGATTGAGGCGACGGAGAACAATTTGGCCGGGGTGGATGCGCATTTCCCGCTCGGGTGTTTGACTTGTGTGACGGGGGTGTCGGGTTCCGGGAAGTCGACTTTGGTGGACGATGTCCTGCGGCGTGCCCTTGCGCGGCGCCTCAATCGCGCCCAGCAGAAGCCTGGCGCCCACCGTTCCCTGGTAGGGGTGGAACAGGTCGACAAGGTCATCGTGATCGATCAGGCGCCGATTGGGCGGACGCCCCGGTCGAATCCGGTGACTTACTCCGGGGCGTTTGGCCCGATCCGGGATTTGTTTGCGGGACTCCCCTCGTCGCGGGTGCGCGGTTACGACGCCGGGCGTTTTTCCTTCAATGTGAAGGGGGGGCGCTGCGAGGCGTGCGAGGGCGATGGGGTGAAGCGGATTGAGATGCACTTTCTGGCTGACGTGTTTGTGGAGTGCGAGGTGTGCCGGGGCAAACGTTACAACCGTGAAACGCTGGAGGTGACCTACAAGGGGCGCAACATTGCCGATGTGCTCGACATGACGGTGGATGAGGCGTCGCGCTTTTTCCGGAATGTGCCGCAGATTTCCGAAAAGCTGATGAGTCTGGAGGATGTGGGGCTGGGGTATGTGCGCCTGGGCCAATCCGGGGCCACGCTCTCGGGGGGGGAGGCGCAGCGAATCAAGCTGGGGACGGAGCTGGCCAAGAAGGGAACCGGGCGCACGGTCTACATTTTGGACGAACCCACCACGGGGTTGCACTTCATGGACATCCAGCAGTTGTTGCGTGTGCTTCTCAAATTGAGGGATGCGGGCAACACGCTAATCGTCATCGAGCACAATCTGGAGGTGATCAAGTGCGCCGACTGGATTTTGGATTTAGGTCCCGAGGGGGGGGCTGGAGGAGGGCGTCTGGTGGTGGAGGGGCCTCCGGAGTGGGTGGCGGAGTGTGAGGCCTCGCATACGGGGCGTTATTTGCGGAGGATTTTGGGATGAAAAAGGGGCGGACGCGTTGGGGAAAAGGCTGCGGGGTGTTGTGGAGTCTGGGGGTGTTTTGTGTCGGGTTTTGGCGGGAGGGACAGGCCGCTGAGGCTCCGGAACTGGTCCGGGCGCGGGAATGGTTGCGTCAGGGTGCCGGGGTAGTCGCGGTGGAGCCTTTGGGGCAGTTTTTGAAAAAAGAGGGGCTGTCTGCGGCGGAGCGTCGGGAGGCAAGTCTGCTTTTGGCCCGGGCTTATGTGCGTGGAGGCGAATGGGAGAAGGTGGGGCCGCTTCTCAAAGAGTGGCAGCAGGAAGGGGAGGCGCGTTTTTGGATGGCGGAGGCCAGCTTGCGGGAGGGTTTTGAGGCGGAAGCGGCGGTGGGTTTTGAGGAGGCCGCTCAGGGCGGGGCGGACCGTTTGGCGTGTGGCCTGGGGCGTGCAGAAGCCCTGGCGGCGATGGGGCGATCCGGGGAGGCGTTGATGGAGCTGGAGGCCTTGGCTCGCGAGGGTTTCTCGGGGGAGGAACTGTGGGTGGCTCTGGCGGGGCTGCAGTTGGACTTGGGGCATGCGGGGCAGGCTCGGCGTTGGATGCAGGAGTTGGTTCGGGAGAAGGCGGCCCCGTCGCGGGCTTTCCGTCTGCTCGAGGGGCGTTGTTGGTTGGCGGAGAATCGCTTGGGGGAAGCGGAGGAAAGGTTTGGCACGTTTCTCGCCCCGGGCGCTGAGGTCTCGGCGGCGGATTATGTAACGGCGGCTCTCGGGCAAGCCGAGGCGCAGGCGCGCGGGGGAAGGGTCGCTGCGGCAGTCAAGGGCCTGCTCCAGGCGGTGCGTGCGGAGCGCGAAATTCCGGGAGCGGCCCCCCTATTTGCGCGGCTCAGTGAGTGGTGTGCGCGCAGTGGGGAGAGCGGGCTCGACGAATTTCGGGAGTGGACGCGCCTGGCGTCGGGCAATCGCCGTGCGCTGGCGCTGTTTTACTTGGCCCAAGCGGATTTTGCGCTCGGCAAAACCGAGCGAGCGGCGGAGGGATTGGCTCGATTGTGCTCTGAATTTCCGGTGCACCCCCTCCGGGCGCAGGCGTTTTTGCAACAGGCGGAGTCAGCGATGGAGTCGCGCCGATGGGAAAGGGCCGAGGGCTTGCTGGCCGAGGGGTTGGGGTGCTGCCGCGACGAGGTGTTGCGGAGGGCGCTGCAATTCCGGCAGGCGCTGGTTTGGTTTCAACAGGAGAGGTATCGCGAGGCGCTGGCGGGTTGGGAGGGGCTTTCGGGGCGGGATGCAGAGGGGGAGGGGTTATTGCGTTACTATACGGCGTTGACGGCCCTCCGTTTGGGGGAGGTCGGACGGACTCAGGCGGAGTTGCGGAAGCTGCGGGAGTGGGAGGGAGCCGGGGCTTTGGCCTCGGAGCTAGAGCTGGAGCTTGCCTTCCAATGGGCTCGCGAGGGGCATGAAGAGGCGGAATCCGCCTTGGTCCTCTTCCTGCAAGGGCATCCCGCTCACCCACGGCGTCCCGAGGCTCATATCGTTTTGGCAGAACTGTATTTTCGCAGGGCGGCGCAGAGCAAATCAGGGCCGCGCGCAAAAGAGTGGGAACAGAAATCAGCGGAAGCACTCCAGGCCGTGGTGGGGCATCCCGCCTCGGCGCAGGTGACCGATCAGGCCGCCTACCTCGCGGTTTTTTTGGCGGACACACCATCCGCTCGGGACGAGGCGAAGGTGATCGAGCTCGGCGAACGTTTTCTTCGGGAACGCCCGCAATCTCCCCTGGTCGCGGAGATCCGGATGAAACTGGGGGAGGTGTATTTGCGCCGCAGAGACTTCGCTAACGCCGAGACACAGTACGCCAGTGTGGCCAATGGCGGGGCGGAGGGAGAGTTGCTTTGGACGGCTCTGTATTTGGCCGGACAAAGTGCCTCCGGGCTGATGAACGTCGGATCGGTGGACCGCGCCCTGGAGTACTGGGAACGCGTTGCACACGGGGCTGGAACGCTGCGTTGGGAGGCCCGTTATCAGCAGGCGGCCGTGAAAAGCCGTCTGGGGGAAGAGGAAAAGGGAATCGTTCTGTTTGACACGATTTTGGAGGCCCAAGAAGGGGTCAGCACCGAACTGCGCCTTTCCGCGCAGTGTGGCAAGGGGGACGCCCTATTAGCCCTGGCGCGTCGCGCGGGCGGGAGTGTCGAGGAGGCCCTGAAGGCCTACCGTGTTCTGGCTGAGGGGCCAGCGGTTCCACCCCATTGGCGGAATCAGGCGATGTATAAAATTGCGAAAGTGCGCGAGGGGATCTCGCTCACGGAGGCGTTGGGGGATTTTTACCGGGTTCTGGATGCACCCGGCTCGGTGGAAGGGGGAGAGTTTTTTTGGCTGTTTAAGGCGGGATTTGACGCGGGACGAATTTTGGAGGGCATGGGGAAGTGGCGTGATGCGGTGGCGTTGTATGACCGATTGGAGCGCCTGGGTGGGCCGCGTTCGGAGGAGGCAAAGGGGCGGGCGCGCCAGCTCCGATTGGAGCACTTTTTGTGGGACTGAATCGGAGTTGTGGATGACGTGGGGGCGTGGAGATGCCACAGTGCTCCGGCCCTGCTAAGAGTCAGGCATGAGGGAGTTTCTGCTGCGGTGGGTGTTGGTGGGTTTGGTGGCCTGGCTGGGGTTGAGGTGGGCGGTTTTGGGGGAGTTAGCGGCGAGGGCGGGAGCGAATGAGGTGCTGGATTGGCAGTGTGGGCTGGCTGGAATCTGGGTGGGGTTTTTGAATGCACTGGTGCGTCCGGTGGTGCTTCGCATGAGGGGGGGCGAGGGATGTTGGTGGCGTTTGGGGATGAGTTTGGCCGCGGCGAATGCGGTGCTTTTTTGGACGCTGCAAACGTGGGTGCCTGGGTTGCGTCTGTGGGGGGGGGCTACGATCTGGGGATTGGTGGCAGGAGTGACGCTCCTGAGTTGGGGGGGGTCTGTGGTGTTCCGCGCCAGTGACGGTCGATGGCACTGGATCCAGTACCACGGAAAAGCGCCCCCGATGCGGTCCCGTCCGCCGGGGTGATCACCGCCGGTGATGGGGTGTGGGTGGCCGGGGGGGGGAGCTGCTTCACCGGGGGATGGATAACCGTGCATGGGGGGGCGGAGTGTATGCAGGTCGTTTGCGCGTTGGTGGCAGAACGGATGCACGCGGCACGGATGCACGCGGCAGAACCGGAGCCCGAAGAAAGGAGCCGGTCGCTACGAGAGGCTGAAGGTCGGGGGGCGCGGCAGGGGCTACGACTTCGGGAGCGGCCTGCCTATTTTGAAACGTCGCAACAAACCACCCAGGAGGTTGTTCGTGATCGAAATAGGCATGCTTCTGAGGCGGATAGACATGCGTTGTTCTCCTGATGTGCGGGAAAAGCCCAACAGACCCCTAGGCGCGTGGTTCGCTCAGTCCACGAACCTCCCATCCAGAACGATAGGTTCTGCGTACCAATTTTTGCGCCTCGGGTTTGTCCAGGAATCGGAGCGCCGCGCTATCCCAGCGCAGGGTGGTCTGAGGGAAAAAGGTCGCTGCTCCGCCCAGCAGGACCGTTTCGGTGAGGGGACCCGAGTAGTCGAAACCCGCTGAGGGTGTTCCTTTGCCCAAAATGGCGTCCAAGAATTGGGCGCGGTGATCCGCGGCCGGCACTTTCTCGTAAGCAAAATCTTTGAAATCGGCCACGGGAAACAGCTTGGGCCAGTCTACGTGTGGGAGCAGCAGGACGCCCTTGGTACCCACGAGTAAGGATCCCTGCCCCGGGAGCGGTTGTCCTCCCAGGAGCGCCCCAATGTGGGCCGGCGGCTTTTGGTCTCCGTCATACCACGTGATCGGGAGGGTGGGGCCCTCGATGAGCGGATTCCCCTCGAAGGTGTAGTGAATGAGGGCGTCCGTGCTCCAACTCCAGTCATTGGGCGGGGTGCCTTCGCTGCGAACGCTCAGGGGAGCCTTCAGCTGCAGCCCCTCAAAAACGGGGTCGTAGATGTGGCAACCCATGTCGCCGAAAGTACCCGTGCCAAAGTCGAGCCGTTTGCGCCACGAGCCGCCCTGGTAGACCCCTGGGACGAAGGGGCGACTTGCTGCCACTCCCAGCCAAAGGTCCCATTGAAGCTCTGCGGGAGCGGGAGCGGATTCCTTTGGAGCGGGAGCTGAATCCCCCCACTTTTTGTTGCTCCAGGTATGGACCTCGCGAATTTTTCCAATCACCCCAGACTGCATCAGTTTGACTGCGCTTTGGTACTGGGCGGAGGAGTGCACCTGGATACCCATTTGAGTGAGTACGCGTTTTTCCCGAGCGATCTCCTGGAGCCGACGGACTTCGTAGAGGTCGTGCGCCAAGGGTTTTTGGATGTACGCGTGGAGCCCCAGCTGCATGGCCGAGGCCCCAATCGGGGCATGCATGTGATCCGGAGTGGCCACGCTGACGGCGTCCAGTTGGCGGGCCTCTTTTTCCAAAAGCTCTCTCCAATCTGCGTACACCCGCACTTTTTTCTCAGTGTCACGTTCAGCGAGTTTGGAAAGGCGACCGGAGTCGACTTCGGCGACACAAACGAGGTCCGCGTTGGGGTGGGCCAGAAGAGCGCTCAGATCAGACCATGCCATTCCGCCGGCGCCAAAGCTGGCGAGTCGAATCCGTCCGCTTGGGGGAGCGGAAATCAGATTGCGGACAAACGCGGGCGCAAGAATTCCGGCGGTGCCGAGATGTTTGAGGAAGGAACGACGGGAGAGGGAAGATCCTGAGTTCATGGGGAGCATGAGAGAGTTCACGAAGTTTGCGGCAACCGCGGAGCTTTGTCGTTCTCCGTGATACCGCGATACTTGGGCATACACTGGGAAACCCTCCCGGAAAGAGAAGGTCCCGGGATTTCCACGCCCCGAACCGCGCAGGCTCACTCAGAGGCGGGGCTAGCCTCTGGGAGTGAGAAAGAAACCGCGTTGTTTTTCTGAGATCGGACGACGAAGCAGCTCGAGGACCTGCAGGAGGTCCTCCCAGACTTTCCGTCGCTCGGAGATGGCCTGATTTCGGAGAAGGTAGGAGGGGTGATAGGTCGCCATCACCGGGATATTTCCGAGCGAATACCACTGGGAGCGCAGCTTTGCCATGGGCTCATTGCGTCCGAAAAGCCCCTGCATGGCGGTGGCACCAAGCGCGACCATGACTTTGGGTTGAACGATACGGATTTGTTCCCGCAGGTACGGAAGACAGCGTTCCATTTCCGCAGGAGTCGGTTTGCGGTTTCCTGGAGTATGAGGCGGCAAGTCTGGGCGGCATTTGAGGATATTGGCGATGTAGACTTCCTCTCTGGAGAAGCCCATGGCGCGTAACATCTTCTCGAGGAGTTCCCCCGCCGCCCCGACGAAGGGTTCGCCCTGACGGTCTTCGTCGGCTCCGGGAGCCTCTCCGACCAGCATGAGTTCGGCATCAGGGTTGCCTCTGCCAAAAACCGTCTGTGTTCTGGTGGATGCTAGATTGGGGCATTGAGCACAGGCTGCGACCCGGGAGCGCAATACTTGGAGGTCAGTGGTTTTGTCGCCGTTGTAGTCGGCGGCAAGCGCATGCGGCAGTGTTTGGAGAGTGGGGGGGAGGGGCGGTTGGGAGACAGACGCCGGAGATGAAATGGGGGGGATCGCAGCGGGAGGAAGAGTCGTGCTTGCGAGGGGGGGGACGCTGGACTGGAGGCGCGCCAGGGAAGCGGCGGATGCCTTCCAGCGTGATCCGGAGTCACGTTTGGTTTCCAGCGCTTGGAGAAGCAAATCCAGGGCAGTCGAAAAAGCGTCAGAGGAGGGACTTCCTTTCGGGCTCATTGAGGACGGGGCGTCGGTCACGGGTTCGTTGAATCGGTGCGTTCGGTGCGGGCGAGTTGGGCTTCCACCTCCGAGTCGGGGGCGGCCCCCAGATCACGGGCCCTGTAGTAATGGCGCCGCGCCAATTCGACTGCGGCGGGTCGTCTTTGAAGGTAAAAGACAGCGAGGTTAAAGTGGGCTCCAGCGTCGCCGGGTTCCAAATCGAGTGCGGTACGCATTTCGTTTTCCGCGCCGTCCAGCCACCCGCGTCGCCCGAGTGCGATCGCCAAAAATCGGTGTGCTCGCGCATTTTTGGGTTCCAGTGCGACGGCTTGTGCAAAGGCGGCTAGCGCAGCCTCCGATTTTTCCTGCTCCAGGGTAGCGACTCCGAGAGCCAGCCAGATGGCCGCGTCCTCCATCGAGGCTCGCAGAGCCTTGCGGAGGTGCTTTTCGGAACTGTCCCAGCGGTTTTCCTTCTGGTCGATCCAGCCCAAGCTCACGAGGGCGGAGAGGTCTTGCGGAGATTTTTCTAAAACCCTCTCGAATTCGCGCCTGGCCAGAGGGAGGTTGTTTTTTGCGAGCGCGGATTTTGCCGCCAGGACCATTGCTTGAACTTCGTCATTGGGAGGGGGATTGACGCCCAAGGCGGGTTCGCGAAAAGGGATGGGCTCAGTGGTCGCCGAAGCCTCGTTGCGCGCGGCAAAAGGCCGCTCATTCAACAGCGCCCAGAGGAGCACAAAGGCAGCCCCGCCGAGCGCCCATGCGCCCTTGGATTTTTGAATCAGCGGGAACATCCAGTAAGCCTCAGCTACGCCCCAGTTCGCGGGCCCGCTCCGTTGCTGCGCGCACGGCTCCGATGAGACCGGAGCGAAGCGCCGCCGCCTCCAGAACCTCCAGACCTGCAATCGTGGTCCCTCCGGGACTGGTCACCGCCTCACGCAGCACTGCCGGGTGGGCGCCGGTTTGCAAAACCATCTCGGCGGCTCCCGCCAGCGTCTGGGCGGCGAGTCGGAGGGAAAGCTCACGCGGGAGCCCCATCAACACCCCACCGTCGGAAAGGGCCTCGATGGCCAGATAGGCGTAAGCGGGCCCGCTGCCGCTCAGACCGGTCACGGCGTCCAGAAGAGGTTCCTTCACCTGGCCGACAAAGCCGACCGAACCAAAGAGTTGCTCGACGAGCAAGGTGTCGCCTTGGTCGGCCAGAGCTCCCACGGCATAAGCCGATGCCGCGCGGTGCACGAGCGCGGGAGTGTTCGGCATGACACGGATGAGGCGGACGCCTGGTCCTGCGGCCATTTCAAGCGTGGCCAAGGGGAGGCCTGCCACAATCGAGATGACGAGTTTTCCACCCAGGGCGGGGCGCAGCGCCTCCAGAGCGGGGACGGCGTCGTTGGGTTTGACGCAGAGCACGATGGCATCGCAGGCCTGAGCGAGCTCGGCGTTGGTGTGGGCCATGTGGGCCTGGGTTTCCCGGGATAACGCGTGTGCTGCGGTTTCCACGCTGTCACTGAGCCACACTTGAGAGGGTTGGCGAATCCCGTTTTTGAGAATGCCCCTCACCAGAGCCGAGGACATTTTCCCGCACCCGACGAATCCAATGTTCATCGCTTCCTTATACAAGGCGTTCCCGACCGTGGAAGCCTCCTTCCCGGGCCGGGGCCGGGGTCGGGGCGTGTTGCCTCGGATTCAGGATGGATTGGATTGTTTTCCAGCGGCTGCCCACGGGTCCGGGACCACCACGACGGGGATTTTGGAGGAGCGGATGACACCTTCGGCGACGCTTCCAAGCAGCAGATTGTAAATGGCGCCGTGGCCGTGCGAACCCAGCACAATCAAGTCCGCCGTCCGCTTTTCGGCTTCCGCTAAAATCACCGACACGACGGGGCCCACCCGGTGCTGGGTCTCGACCTGGACGGAGTGTTGCGCAAAAAACTCCCGAGCGACCCGAAGGGACGCCTCTGCGCTCTGGGTGACGAGATCAGTCGCAGTTGCGTACGGTTGCGGGGGGGCCATCCCGACGTAGTCGAGCTCGGGCTCAGTCACTTTCAGAACAACGACATGGGCTCCGGTGCGCACGGCCAATTCGGCTGCGGTTTCATAGACGGCGTTTGTGACCGCCGAGAAATCGACGGGAACCAAAAATGTTTCCAGTTTCATGCATGCTCTCTCCTGATTTCAAATGAGGGTGGGAGACGCCGGGCCATCGCGCTCTGGCAAGACCGTGCCTGCTATTGCATCGTTGGAGAAGCCATGTCGGATCTGTTTGAGAGTGCGCAAAAATCAGGGGCTTCACCGTCTGCCTTGGGATCCTCCTTGGAAGGGGCTCCCCTAGGGGAACGCATGCGGCCGCAAAGCCTCGACGAGTACGTGGGGCAGGAGCATCTCCTGGCGCCAGGGCGGCTGCTGCGTCGTGCGATTGAGGCGGATCGAATTGTTTCTCTGATTCTCTTTGGCCCGCCCGGTACGGGGAAAACAACGCTGGCTCGGATTATCGCCGGCAGCACGAGGTCCCACTTTGATTCCCTGAGTGGAGTGGAGGGGACGGTCAGCGAGATTCGCCGCTGTCTGCAGGTGGCGGCTGAGCGATTTCGCGCCTCCGGCACAAGGACCATTCTTTTTTTAGATGAGATTCACCGTCTCAACAAAGGCCAGCAGGACGTTCTGCTGCCGGATTTGGAGCGGGGGATGGTTCGTCTGGTGGGAGCGACGACGCATAATCCGTATTTTTCTCTTACGTCGGCGTTGGTTTCGAGATCGCAGGTATTCCAACTCGAGCCCATTGCGGTTGGAAGTCTCGTGGACTTACAGCGAAGGGCCCTCCGAATTCCTCATCGCGGTCTTGGCCACCTGGGTGTGGAGGCGTCGGTCGAGGCGTTGGAGCATTTGGCGACCGCTTCGGAGGGAGATGCCCGGAAGTGTCTGAACGCTCTGGAGCTTGCGGCACTGACCACTCCGCCGGGCGCGGATGGGGTGGTGCACGTCGGGCTTTTGGAGGCGCAAGACAGTATTCAGCGCAAGGCGGTAGTGTATGATCGCGAAGGAGATCAGCATTACGACACGATTTCAGCGCTGATTAAGAGTATCCGTGGGTGTGATCCGGACGCGGCTTTGTACTGGCTGGCGCGGATGTTGGTGGCCGGCGAAGAGGTGCGATTTTTGGCGAGGCGATTGGTGATTTTGGCCAGTGAGGATGTGGGGATGGCAGATCCGCAGGCGCTGCCACTCGCGGTTGCTGCGCAGCAAGCGGTGGAGTTTGTCGGGTTACCGGAGGCGCAAATTCCTCTGGCGCACGCTGCGGTCTATTTGGCGACAGCGCCGAAGAGTAATCGAGCCTACGCCGGGATTTTGGCGGCCAAGAAGGAGGTGGAGCAGGGAGTGACTCTGGCGGTTCCGCGTCACCTGCGCGATACTCATTACCCGGGAGCGCAGAAGTTGGGGCACGAGGGGTACCTATATTCCCACGATTTTGAGGGCGGGTACGTCCCCCAAGCTTACTTGCCCGAGGGGCGCTGTTATTATTCACCTTCAGAGAATGGGGCTGAGAAGCGGGTGAAGGATCGGTTGGCCTTTTGGCGGGCTCTTTTCGAACAGGCCCAGAGTTCGCGGGCCGACTCTGAATCGAGGAAGTGAACTGGGGAGGACGGTTGGGGGAAAGCGGATGTCTGGAATGGGAAAATTTTCGAATTGAGGCGCGATGTCCCGTGAGTGTACAAAGCCCCTTCGAACGGAAGGGTGGCTGAGCCCGGTTTAAAGCACTCGACTCGAAATCGAACGTTGGAGAAATCTGACCGGGGGTTCGAATCCCCCCCCTTCCGCCACTTTTTTTGATCTCCTCCTCACGGGAGGGTTCATCGGATTTTTCGGTGCTGCGACGATGTTTGCATGATGGGGTTTGGGGTCGGGATTGACGGTTTTTTGCGACATTGAGCCGAATGCTTCTGAGAATTTCGGTCGGGCGCTGGGATCCCGTTGTTTTGAGGAATTCGTTGAGTTTCGCGCGTGTCTGCCTTGGAGATATTCGGCACTCACGGAGTTCGGTGGGCTGAAATAAGGTGCTGGTGCAGGCCCTCTTGGGGACTATACTGCGGTTTTGGAGGAAGCCCGATGGCAAATATTTTATTGGTTGATTCTGACGAGATTGCCCAACGAGCAATGCTCGGGATTTTATCGAGAGATCATCACCGCTGTGTTCCCTTGAGTTCTGCGGCCGATGCGTGGGAGTTCATTCGGCAGAACATCAAGGTGGACTTGGTGATTATGGAATTGCGCCTGAAGGGCGAAAACGGGATCGCCTTGATCACGCGGTTGAAGAGTGACCGGATTCTAAAGAATTTGCCGGTTGTGGTGTACACCGCTCCTGGGGATCGGGAGAGTGTGCGGCGAGCCCTTGCCCTTCGGGTTCAGAACGTTTTGCTGAAGCCTTATCAGGACGAATTGATTTTTGCCGAAATCAACCGGGCGTTGGAACAGACTTGGTATCTGCCTCACTTCGAGAATCCTGAAGTTTTTTGTCAGGCCCGGGGACAGACCCCCGAATGGTTGAGGGTGAAACGGGATGAATTGCGCAAGACTTTGGAGCTGGGGCGTGTCTCGCTGATCGAGCGGCTTGATTCGCAGGACATCAACCAGATCATGGACGAGCACAAGATTGTGACCGTGCGAATGGACTCTGAGGGTATGGAGGCCGTTTTGAATGATCTGTCGGAATTGGAGGAGAAAGCGAAGGAAGTGGGGTTCACTGGAGCCGTGCACGTATTGGACCAGCTCACCGATCAAGCGCGGTCCTCAAAATGGACGGAGTTTCGCCACAACCTGTACAACTTGGACTTGTGCAGCCACCTCACCTACCAGTACCTGAGCCCCGATTTGATTCCCGAGGGTTTCCTCCAACTCGAGGAGGTTGCCTCCGAGACGGATGTTCGAGAGCGCCAGCGATGGGCGGCGGCGGCGGAGAAGAAAGAATTCCCTGTTTTTTCCTGGCCTGAACTCCAGCGGGAACTGGAGTCCCTGAATGGATGTCCGGTGGTTGAATCCGCAGCGGCGGCTTTTCATATGACGGCGAATGGAAAGCCAACGTCGATGACGCCTTTGATGGACCTGGTGGACAAGGATCCTGGTCTCGCGGCGCAGGTCCTCCTTTCGCTTGTGAAACTGCGGAGGTCCAAGGGCAGGGACACGGGAGCGAGTGTGGAGGAGACAAGCACGGCGATTACGATGCTCGGGGAATCCAATCTCTCCAACATGGGATACAAGCTGTTGACGACCAAGGAGCGCTGCATGCTGATCCCCCCCGTCTCCAGTTGGTCTCAGTATTGGATGTTCCAGTTGGGAACTGCGCGACTCGCGGACCGGATCGCCCAGTACATGGAGTTAAACCGGTTGGTGGGAGTTGCCTACACGGCGGGACTGTTGCACGACATCGGGAAGCTTCTTTTGGTCCGGTTGCATCCGCTGGCTTATCAGAAAATTTTGACTTACGCCCGTGAGCACAAGGTGCCGTTGTCGACGGCTGAAAAGCTGCATCTCGAAACGACCACCCCGCAAATGGCGGCTTACT
>JBANFR010000090.1:0-14264 GCA_037975925.1 Verrucomicrobiota bacterium | reverse complement strand
GCGACACGACCGCCCCGTTGCTGACGCTGCCGTCGAACGTGACGGCGGAAGCGACCGGCGCGAGCGGCGCGAGCGGCGCGACGGTGAACTACCCGGCGGCGACCGCCACGGACGCTGTGAGCGCGACTCCGGTGATCACGTATTCGCAGGCGAGCGGGACGGTTTTCCCACTGGGAACGACGACGGTGACGGTGACGGCCAAGGACGCGGCGAACAACACGAGCACGGGGACGTTCACGGTGACCGTGGTGGACACGACGGGACCGGTGTTGACGCTGCCGTCGAACGTGACGGCGGAAGCGACCGGCGCGGGCGGCGCGACGGTGAGTTACGCGGCGGCGAGTGCGACAGACGCGGTGAGTGGGAACCCGGTGATCACGTATTCACAGGCGAGCGGGACGGTGTTCCCGCTGGGAACAACAACGGTGACGGTGACGGCCAAGGACGCGGCGAACAACACGAGCACCGGGACGTTTACGGTGACGGTGCGTGACACAATGGGGCCACTGCTGATCGTACCGTCGAATATGACGGCGGAAGCGACTGGCGCGAGCGGTGCATTGCTGAATTACCCGCCCGCGACTGCGGCGGACGCCGTAAGCGCGACTCCGGTCATCACGTATTCACAGGCGAGCGGGACGGTGTTTCCATTGGGAACGACGACGGTGACGGTGACGGCCAAGGACGCGGCGAACAACACGAGCACCGGGACGTTTACGGTGACGGTGCGTGATACGACGAGGCCTGGGTTGACGCTGCCGTCGAACGTGACGGCGGAAGCGACGGGCGCAGGCGGCGCATTGGTAAATTACCCGGCAGCGACTGCGACGGACGCGGTGAGCGCGAGCCCGGTGATCGCGTACTCGCGGCCGAGCGGGACGGTTTTCCCGATTGGCACAACGCCTGTAACGGTGACGGCGAAAGACGCTGCGGACAACACAAGCACCGGGACATTTACGGTGACGGTACGCGACACGACGGGACCGGTGTTGACGCCGCCGTCGAACGTGACGGCGGAAGCGACCGGCGCGGGCGGCGCGACGGTGAGTTACCCGGCGGCGACTGCGGCGGACGCTGTGAGCGCGAGCCCGGTGATCACGTATTCGAAGGCGAGCGGAACGGTGTTCCCGCTGGGAACGACGACGGTGACGGTGACGGCGCAGGACGCCGCTGGAAACGTGAGCAGCGCGGCGTTTAACGTGACGGTCAGCGATACCACAGGTCCGGTGTTGACGCTGCCGTCGAGCGTGACGGCGGAGGCGACCGGCGAGGGCGGCGCGACGGTGAATTACGCGGCGGCGACTGCGACAGACGCGGTGAGCGCGAGCCCGGTGATCACGTATTCGAAGGCGAGCGGGACGGTGTTCCCGTTGGGAACGACGACGGTGACGGTGACGGCCAAGGACGCTGCGAATAACGCGAGCACCGCCACGTTTACGGTGACGGTGCGTGACACGACGGCTCCGGAGTTTGTGGTGCCTTCCAATGTGGTGGTGGATGCCACGAGCGCGGCGGGTGCGGTGGTGAGTTACGCGATGCCGGCGGCGAGCGACGCTGTAGGTGTGGTCTCGCTCACGGCGAGCCGGGCCAGCGGAAGCGTGTTTCCGATTGGCGCCACCAATGTCGAACTCGAAGCGCGGGATTTGGCGGGGAATGCGAAGCGTCGGAGTTTTGAGGTGCGCGTCTTGGACCGTGTGAGGTTGGAGCGCGTGCCGGTTCGCCAGGCGTTGGTGGAGGGGGGCAGTGTGGAGTTGAGTGTGGGGGCGAGCGGGTATCGGGCGCTCCGTTATCAGTGGAAAAAAGGGGGTGATATTCTGGAGGGAGAACAGGCCTCAGCGCTCAGACGCAGCGGGGTCAGTGCCGGGGATGCCGGGCTGTATCGAGTGGTGGTGAGCAATGTGGACGGCGGGGAAGAGAGTGAGGATGTGGAGTTGCGGGTCATGCAGTGGCCGCAGTTGGCGGGCAACTACCAGGGGCTGCTGCTGAGCAGTGACGGCGCGGCGTATGCGCGGATGACCGCTGCGTTGAACCGCACCGGAACGATGAGTGTGATGCTGCAAATCCAGGGACAGACATTCCGCTTTGTCGGGAAGTGGCAGCGCGAGCTGACCTTTGAAAGGGAGGTTCGGGTGAACAATGGATCCACCGTGAAGTTTCGGATGCGGCTCGATGGATTCGAAAAGCGGATGGCGGTGAATGCAGAGTCGACGGGGGGCGAGGTGTTGTCCGGGTCGGGAGATTTGTGGTTTGTCGATCCGACCTCCGAGGGGAGCACGCCGTACGTTTCCAAGCGGTATGGGCTACTGTGGGAGCCGATCAGTGGGAGCACCGGGGTGCCGAAGGCGCCCGGATATGCGACGGTGCTGGTGAGCAGGACGGGGACGGCGGTGGTGGCAGGGAAACTGGGGGATGGAACGTCGATGACGGCGTCCGCGTACCTGACGAAGGCGGGGGCGATGCCGTTGTATGCTCCATTGTATGGAGGAGTCATTCCCAACGCAGGTTATGTGGCTTCTGTGGTGGAGTTTGAGGAGAAGGCGGGAGGGGTGTTGAGTGCGTCTGGTGGATTGACCTGGAAGAGGCCGGTCCGCCGTGTGGGGGGAGTCGAGGTGGCCGGATTTCTGGCCAGAGCGGATGTGGTGGGCAGCGAGTTTACGGGGTTGGAGAGTGTATCCGGGAACGAGCTCGAGGTGCGCCTGATGGACGAGAACGGCGGAAGCGGGGAAGTGCGCTGGCGTGTGAGGCGGAATCAGACCGGAGCGTTCGAGGTCGTGGGTGCGGACGAGGAGCGGATGCAGATGGAGGTGAATGCCGGGAACGGAGCGGTCAGCGGCCGGTACACGGATTGGGGCAGGGGGAAGGTGGTGCGGCTGTGGGGCGTGGTGGCGCCTGGATTGGGGCGGGGAGGCGGCGTCGCGGTGGATGGGGACCGCGTGCTGGGATGGCGCTTGAGCGCGCCTGCCGCGAGCGGGGCGGAGTGAGCGGGGCGAGCGCGTGGGGAGAGGCGCGCAGGGGGAAGAGGAGCGCTTGGGGAGGTGCAGGCGTGGGGAGGCGCGTTTGTGGGCAAGGAGCGCGTGTGCGCAGCTGGGGCTGCGCGCTCCCGCTAGCGAAGCGATGGGGGCAGAGAGCCGACGACCTCGCGCAGGCGCTCGGCTTGGTCCCTCGGGCACACCAAAAGTGCGTCGCCCGTGTTCACGATGATCAGATTTTCCACCCCCAAGAGCGCCACGTGCTGGTTTGGGTCCGTCGAAAAGACGATGTTTCCACGCGAATCCTTCGATTGCAGTGAGGCGTTGCTGGCATTGCCGTCCATGTCCGAGGGCAGATACTTGCCCGCTGCAGGCCATCCCCCGAGGTCGTCCCACGCAAACTCCGCCTCCACGGCGAGAGCGCCGGAAAGCTTCTCCATCACCGCGTAATCGAAGGAGATTTTGGGGACGGAAGAAAAGTGGGTTTCGAGAAATTGGGGGATGTCGTCGGTTTGTTCGAGATCCTCGCAAAAGGCCGCCAGTTCCGGGGAGGTGAGCCGGAGCGCATCTTTGAGGGTGGGAATGGTCCACACGAACATGCCGGCATTCCAGCGGAAGTTGCCCCGGTTCAGGTATTCCTGAGCGACCGCCACGGAAGGTTTTTCACGGAAGCGCAGCACGGGGAAGGCGAGGACGTCCCTTCCATTGGAGAGCGGAATCGCCTCGCCCAGTTCAAGGTAACCGAAGGCCGGGCAGGGGGAGTCCGGTGGAATGGCGACGGCGACGATGCTCTGCGACTCGCGTGCGGCGACGACGGCATTGAGCAGGGTGTGCTGAAGTCCTTCGGTGGACGGAATGTGGTGATCGGAGGGGAGCACCATGGCGGTGCCTTGAGGGTCACGGCGGGCAATGATTCCCGCAGCCAGCGCCATGGCGGCGGCAGTGTCGCGTCTTTCGGGTTCTACGATCAGGTTTTCCTCCGGGATATTGGGAACCAGCGCACGAACGGCCTCCGCCTGATCGGCCCCGGTGAGGACGAGGATCCGTTCGTTGGGAACGAGGCCCTGGAGACGCTCGATCGTGCTTTCGAGGAGCGAGCGCGGCGAAAAAAGTGCGAGATGATGTTTGGGACGCGCCTTGCGGCTGAGCGGCCAAAAGCGCTCTCCGTGGCCACCGGCGAGAATGACAGCGAAGAGGGAGGGGTCGTCTTGGGAAGCATTCGAGGGAGCCATCGTGGAATACGGGGAGTTGGAGAATCGGAACATACACCTAAAACGCAGCCGAGGAAGGCTCCGGCTTTCAGCTTCCTTGAGATGCAGGCGAATGTTGCGAGGGCTCCCCGCCAAGAAAGGCCCGGATGGAAGGGGGCGGCGGAATCAGCCCAAGCGCAAGCGCCGGCAGTCCGCACAAGCGCTCAGTCCCCTCTGCGTCAGCGTCAGCGCTTAGTGTCCGCGCAAGCGCTCGAGCAGGCGGTTCTGCAGCGGCTCGCGGATCGCGTCGCAGGGGAAGCGGGAGAGAACCTCGTTGAGGAAGCCGAAGGTGATGAGGCGGAAAGCGTCCTTTTTGGCAATGCCGCGCGCCTGCATGTAAAACAGCTCTTCGGGATGGATCTCGCCGGTGGTTGCGCCGTGGGTGCACCGCACTTGATCGGCCAGAATTTCCAGTCCGGGCATCGAGTTGGCTTCCGCCAGGTCGCTGAGGACGAGGTTGCGCACCTTCTGATACGCGTCTGTGTGGTGGGCCTCCGGTGCCACCCGGATGAGGCCCGCAAAGATTGTTTTCGCGGTGTCGTACAGCGCGTTTTTGTAAAGCAGATCACTGGCGGTGCCGGGAGCCAGGTGATTCTGGAGGGTGCGCTGGTCAAATTCTTGTGCGCCATCGGCGATGGTGAGGGCCAGCATTTCGCTGCGGGCACCGGCACCCTCGAGAAAGCTGGCGCTTTCGGTGCGCGAAAACTTCCCGCCCAAATGGAGCCCGAGGTGGACCACGGAGCCGCCGCTCTGGACCCTCGTGGTGTTGGAATGGATAGAGGTCACTTCCCGGCTCCATTCCTGAACGGCGACATGGCGGACGTTCGCGTTTTTTCCGACCCAGAGGTCGTGGATGCCGCAGGCAAGAGCCTTGGAGTCATCGCCGGCTTCAAACCAGTCGACCAGAGTGACGGAGCTGCCTTCCTCGGCAATGAGGAGCGTGTGCGGGAAAATGGCCTGCCCTGCGCCGGCGAGCCAGTGGAACGATTGGAGGGGCACCTCTACCTGGACGCCCTTGGGCACATAAAGAAAGGTGCCGTTGCGGAGAGAGGATTGATGGAGCGCGGCAAATTTCCGTGAGCCGAGGGTCGCCCCTTCGCGGAGGGCGTATTGTTGGACGAGCTCGGGGTGGGTTTGCAGCGCTTCAGCGAGAGGGGCAAAGACGACGCCTGCGGGGAGTTGTGCCGGACGGGGGCGAGCCAGGAGTTGGTCGTTGGCGAAAACCAGTTTGGGTTCCGCTCCCGCGATGCCGATGGATTGGGCGGCGAGATCTGCTGCGGTTTCCGAGGCGATGGGACGAGCCGGCGCGTAGTCCTGGACGTCAAAGGCCTGGAGGTTTGCAAATCGCCACGATTCGTCCTGGCGGGACGGGGCGGGAAGCGACTCGTAGCGTTCGGCGGCGGCGCGTTGCTGGTCCCGGAACCATGCTGGAACGGGGGTGGATTGAGAGGGAGTCGCGTTTTCGAGGAGAGCGTTGCTCATGGAGAAAGGTGAGACGGGCCGGAGCCGCCGTGGAAAGGGTGGTGATGGAGCGTGATTTGGAAGGGTGGGCGGCGCCGGCGGGGGCGCGCCAGCGCGCGGCCTAGCCGACCGAGCCTTCCATTTCGAGGTCAATGAGGCGTTTGAGTTCCACGGAGTATTCCATGGGGAATTCGCGCACCAAGTCATTGACGAAGCCGTTGACGCTCAGGCTCATGGCTTGAGCCTCGGTGAGGCCGCGCTGTTGCATGTAAAAGATCTGCTCCGCGCTGACCTGACTGACCGACGCCTCATGTTGCACGGAGTTGCCCGATCCGCGCACGGTGATGGCGGGATAGGTATCGGTGCGGCTGCTCGAATTGATCAGAAGGGCGTCGCACTCGGTGTTGTTCTTGCATCCCTTGAGGTGTTTGGGGATGTGCACGAGCCCGCGGTAGGTGGCGCGCCCTTTGCCGATCGAGATCGATTTAGAGATGATGTTGGAGGTGGTCTCGTCAGCGGCGTGGATCATTTTGGCGCCGGTGTCCTGATGCTGCCCGTTGTTGGCCAGGGCGATCGAGAGGACTTCTCCACGGGCCTTGCGCCCTTTGAGTACCACTCCCGGGTACTTCATGGTGAGGCGTGAACCGATGTTACAGTCGATCCATTTGACCTCGGCTTCTTCGTGGGCCACGGCCCGTTTGGTCACGAGGTTAAAGACGTTGGCGCTCCAGTTCTGGACTGTGACGTACTGGATCTTGGCACCTTTGAGGGCCACCAATTCGACGACAGCCGAGTGGAGCGTGGCGGTTTCAAATTTGGGGGCGGTGCAGCCCTCCATGTACATTACCTCGGACCCTTCGTCGGCAATGATGAGGGTGCGCTCAAACTGGCCGAAGTTCTCCGCGTTGATGCGGAAATAAGCCTGGAGCGGGTGTTTTACTTTCACGCCCGGCGGTACGTAGATGAAGGATCCGCCCGAAAACACGGCGGAATTCAGGGCGCTGAACTTGTTGTCGCCCGTCGGGATCACTTTCCCGAACCATTTGCGGAAAATTTCCGGGTGTTCTTTGAGCCCCTCGGTCGAACCAACAAAGATCACCCCCTGGTCGCCGAGCGCCTTTTTGATGTTGGAGTAGACCGCCTCCGAGTCGAACTGCGCCTCCACTCCGGCAAGGAATTTTCGTTCCTGCTCGGGGATTCCCAGCCTTTCGAAGGTGCGTTTCACATCCTCCGGCACCTCGTCCCAAGAACGGGTTGGCCGCTGCGCGTTGGAGAGGTAGTAGCGGATTTTGTCGAAGATGATGTTTTCCAAGTCCTGGCTGGCCCAGTGGGTCGGCATCGGTTTGGACAAAAACACGTCCAGCGCCCGGTGGCGGAACTCCCGGATCCAGTCCGGTTCCCCTTTCACGTCCGCGATGTAGTCGATGGTGGCGTGGTTGAGGCCGATTCCGGCGTCGAATGTGTGCGCTTCCGGGTAGTGAAAATCTCCCCGGGTGCGATCGATTTCCAACTGGCTGATGACTTCCGTGGACATGGGTTGTGAGAAAAAGGGTTCGATTGGGCTCGGATGAAAGGAGGGCAGGAAACGCCTAGACGGCGGCTGGTTCCGCGAGTTCTTCGCGGATCCAGTCGTAGCCTCGCGCCTCGAGTTCCAGGGCGAGTTCGGGGCCGCCGGAGCGCACGATGCGTCCGCCAAGAAGCACGTGCACCACGTCCGGGGTGATGTAATCGAGTAGCCGCTGGTAGTGGGTGATCACGAGTGCTCCCAAATTGGGACCGCGCTGATCGTTGACCCCGGCGGAAACGATCTTGAGGGCGTCGATGTCGAGGCCGGAGTCGGTTTCATCAAGGATGGCGTAGGAGGGCTTGAGCATCGCCATCTGGAGCACTTCGTTGCGCTTCTTTTCGCCCCCGGAGAAGCCCTCGTTGACCGAGCGAGCCGTGAAACCGCGCGGGATTTCGAGGCGGTCCATCTTTTCGTAGAGCTCGCCGTAGTACTCGGTGGCGTCGAGTTCTTCGCCTTCCTTGAGGCGGGCGGAAAGGGCCGCGCGGATGAAGTTCGCGTTGCTGACGCCCGGGATTTCCATGGGGTATTGGAAGGCGAGGAAGAGGCCGGCGCGGGCGCGTTCATCGGGCTCGAGACCGAGCAGGCTTTGGCCATCCAACAGGATTTCCCCTTCAGTAACCTCGTAATCGGGATGGCCGGCGATCACCTTGGAGAGGGTGCTTTTGCCTGAGCCGTTCGGGCCCATGACGGCGTGAACGCGGCCCTTTTCGATTTCGAGGTCGAGTCCGCGGAGGATTTCCTGACCGCCGACGACACGTGCATGAAGGTTTCGAATGATGAGGCTCATAGAGTGTTGGATAAAAAGGGGCTAACCTTGAGGGGAACGAGGGGCGTCGGACTCCGCTTGGACGCACTGGGAACAGAGTCCGCGGAAGGACACCTCCTGATGCGTGATGGCGACGCCGGGGGGGACATTCCAGATTTGGTGTGGCGGCACGGGGGTGTGCAGCGGCAAGTCGGTGACCGATCCGCACTGGGTGCAGAAGAGATGGGCGTGTTCCTCGCGATTGGCGCAGAAGCGGGAGGGTTCGCGCTCGTGGTTGACGACGCGGACGAGCCCCGACTCGGTGAGGGCGTCGAGGCAGTTGTAAACGGTGGCGAGCGAGATGGAGGGCATCCGGGATTTCACTCGCATGAAGACATCCACGGCGCTGGGGTGGTCTGTCTGGCTCATCAGCGCCTCGAAGACAGCTTTGCGCTGTTCCGTTTGGCGCAATCCCTTCTTGGGGGAGAGGTTTTCCTGCAAAATCGGTTCGGCGGGGAGGGACATGACTTTTGGGGAAACTCGCACGCGCCTCCAGATCTTATCAAGAATTATTCCAAATAAGAGATCGCTGAGCGTCTCCCTTCCGTTTGTTTCCGGCCCATTTTAAACAAATCCCATGCACGAAACCTCCCTTCCCGCCGCCGAAGCGCCCATGCGGGTGCGCGTCAAAATCTGCGGCCTCACCTGTGTTTCCGATGCCGAGGCGGCGATTGCCGCCGGAGCCGATGCGCTCGGTTTCAACACTTGGCGAGGGAGCAAACGCTTCCTGGATCTCGCCGAGGCTGCTCCCTGGATTCGTCAATTGCCGGGCTTTGTCACCCGCGTCGCGCTGTGCATTAACGAACCGTGGGAGGAGTTGCGGCGGATTGCGGCACTGTCTTTCGTCGACGCGCTCCAGCTCCATGGCGACGAGAGCCGGGCGACGTGTGCGGATCTGGCCGGGACCGGGATTTCTCTGATTCGCGCTGTGCGTTTGGGAGCGGAATCGGACCTGGTCGGATTGGACCAATGGGCAACTCGGCAGCTGCTGGTGGACGCGGCTGTGCCGGGCGCATTTGGGGGCACGGGGGCGCGGGCGGATTGGGCGCTTGCGGCGCAAGCGGTGCGGCGTTTTCCGCGCCTCGCCGTGACGCTGGCGGGGGGGCTCGATCCGGAAAACGTCGCTGAGGCGGTGCGGGCGGTGCGGCCTTACGCGGTGGATGTGGCCAGTGGGGTGGAGTCGGCTCCGGGCCGGAAGGACGCCGCAAAAATGCGGGATTTTGTGCAGGCGGTCCGTTCGGTGGAGTAACGCCGGGCGGGCTTGCGCTGCGGAGCGGACGCATCGACGCAGGGTGATCTGGGAGGGAAAAGGCGCTTGGTTTTTGGGGAGGTGAGAGGGGTGTTTGCTCGAGTTCCGCACCGGATTTCGCGCAGAGTGATGGGATGAATCTCCCGTGGCCCCCCCGCAAACTGTCCTTGTTCGCAACCGTCGTTTCCATTCCACGAGTGATGTTTTGGGGAGTGTGGTTTTGGGGTCTGTCCCTTTCTGGCATGTCGGCGGCGGAAACGCGGGATTTGGTGCTGGTTGCGGGTCAGTCGAACGCGGTGGGTTACGATGCACTCGCGGAGGAACTGCCGACTGACCCGGGCGACCAGGACGCGATGTTTTGGTTCCGCGTGGGGGATCCACCTCCCGACGCCAGTGATTCCACCAGCGCGCGTCAGTGGACCCATTTGCGGGTTCAGGAGCGTGGGAATCCCATTTCTCGGACTGCGCCGCCGGAGCAGGCACCGGCAGAGGGGCTGAGGCGTCAGTACGGCAACTTCAAGGGGCTCAAGGGGGGATTCGGCCCGGAGATGGGTTTTGCGAGGGAACTGCGTGTCCGGGAGGGGCGTCCGCTTGCGGTGGTGAAGGTGGCGTTTAGTGGAACGGGGATGCGCACCGACTGGAATCCGGCCGATTCCGGGGCGGCTGGAGCCTGTTATCGTGCATTGGTCGAGGAGACGCGGGAGGCCATGGCCGCGGCGGCCAAGCGCGGTGTCACGCTGCGTCCGAGGGCTTTGCTATGGGTGCAGGGCGAAAGTGATTCGAATGCAAAGGATTCCGCCCTGTATGAGGGAGCGCTCTCGACGATGATCCGGCAACTCCGGGAGGATTTGGCGGTGCCCGGGTTACAGGCCTTGCTCGCCGTGAACATTCATTTTGGCAACGACAAGAATCCCTTCGTCGCGAAGGTGGTGGAGGCGCAAAAGGCGATTGCCGCCAAGGACGCCCTCGCGGTGTACGTGGACACGGAGGGCGCTGAAACGTTGAAGCCTTCGCAGACGCATTTTACGGCGGCCGGAACTTTGGAGGTGGGGAAGCGTTTTGCCCAAGCGCTTCTGAAGCTGGAGTCGACGCGGAGTGCGCGTTGAGCGACGCCGCCCGGGTTTCTCAGCGGAGCAGCCTCCGAGCCGCTGGGTCCGGCGCCGTGCGCGAAGAGCGTTTATCGGGAGCCCTCTTCATCGAGGGAGCCGACGTTGAGCGGCTTGATTTCTGGCACGATGAACAGGTACGAGCACGCGCCGAGGATCGAAAATCCTCCCGCCACGAGGAGCGGCACCACAAAGCCTCCGGTTTTGGAGAGCATGACCCCGACAAATCCCGTGATGCAGACGCCGGCCAGATTGGAGGCGAAGTTTTGGATGCCACCGATGGAGCCTACGTAATCTTTCGTTGGGGCGACGTCGGCTGGCAGACACCAGATGCTTGCCGCCGCAAAGGCGAGGCTCGCGTAGGAGAGCGACATGAGGGCGATGCAGGCGGCCGTGCTCTCTACAAGCACCGCGAGGCCGATGCTGGAGGAAAGGAACATCCCGCTCACGAGCGGGATTTTGCGCGCGAGGCTCAAGCGCATCCCGCTGCGAACGAGGCGGTCGGAGGCAAAGCCGCCCAGATAACCGCCCAGAATGGCCACAAGAGCGGGAATCATCCCGAGGAGCCCCATTTGTTTGAGATCGAGTCCCCGTGCCTTGACCAGGTAGGTCGGAAACCAGGTGCTGAAAAAGTAGATCACAAAGTTCAGGCTAAAAAAGCCGAGCATCATCCCCCAAATGGTCCGGTACCGGAAGAGGTCGACCCAGCGGATCTTCGAGGCCCCCGGAGCCGAGGGCGCGGCCGGTTGGTCCGACTCGATGTAGGCACGTTCCTCGGGAGTGATCCAGGGGTGCTGGGCGGGGGATCGATAAATCCGAATCCACACCAGGGTCCAGAGGAGGCCAATCGCACCGGTGATGACGAAGGACATGCGCCAACCAAACTCCTTCACAATCCACACAACGACGGGCATGGAAAGCGCCGTGCCGACGCGGTTGCCGCTGTCGAAAATACTGGTGGCGAGGGCCCTTTCCCGGCGGGGAAACCATTCGGCCACAATTTTTGCATTGGCCGGATAGGCGGGAGCCTCACCCATGCCGAGCAGGAGGCGGCTTCCAAACAGCGAACCGAATCCTCGGGCGAGGGCGGCTGCAGCAGTGAAAAGCGACCACCACACCACGGCCACGGCGTAAGCGATGCGCGCGCCAACCTTGTCGATGAACCAGCCCGAGGGCAGTTGGAATGCGGCGTACGTCCAGAAGAAGGCTCCAAGCAGTGCTCCCTGCGCCTCGGACGACAGGTGCAGATCCCGTGCGATCGCGGGCATGGCGACGCCGAGGTTGGCTCGGTCGATGTAATTGATGGCCGTCGCCGAGAAGGCCATGAAAACCATCAGCCATCGGAGGTTCCCTCCGGGGCCCGTGGTGGATTGAGACGAGGTTTGAGAATCTGGGGGAAGATTGGACACGCCCCGGAAGGAATCAGAGCGTGTGGGGTCGTTCCAGCCCGGAAGTGCTGCGCGTGTGGACTCTTCCGATCCCGCCCGGTCTCCCTCCGCGCAAGAGACGTGTCGGGCTGCCCTCTTGCGGGCTGAAAAACCCCCGCGGGGCAGGCGGTTAATCGCGCCGCGTGAACCGGTAAAGATGGGCTCCGAACGCGGCCACGTCGAGGTACAGCCCCTGCGTGGCCATTTCTCGACCGTCCCGTTCCCAGCGTTCATCGCTGAGTCGGTCCGCCATTTCCCAAGTGCCCTCCGAGAGGGATGGGACGGATGGAAATACGCGGGCTTGAGCCGGGTGCGAGGCAAGGTTCACCACAACAAGGTCGAAGCGATTCCCCCCGGTGGGGTCCTGCCACTCGATGACGTTGAGGCATTGCGAGGTGGGATTGTCCGCCCAGGCCCGTGCGGGGGCCAAAATCCGGCCCTCGCTGCGACCGACTGCGCTCTGGCCAAAAGCTTTCAACAACTCCCTGTAGAGATCGCGGATTGATGGGTCCCCGGGTTCACACGCCCGACGGCTGAGCTGGACGCGCGCGAATCGCAGCACTCCTTCCAATTGCCCATCGTGCAGAAAGCGCATTCCGGGAAGGCCCAGCGTGAGCACCGCCGAAGCCCGGTGTCTGGAAAATTCAAGCTGCCCGGCCACCCTCGGTTCGTCGTGGTTTTCGAGGAAGTGCGCCCTTTTGCGGTTGTGCTCTCCCATTCCCAGAAGGTGGCCCTGAACGTCCCATCCCCGGTTGTGCAGTAGAAGGTCGTACAGAAATTTGTCGTAGGCGTAGTCAAAACCGAGATCGCAGAGACGCCCCTCCATTCCCCAGTAAGCCTCTGCAAGAAACAAAAAATCGGGGCGCTCCCCCTTAATCCGCGCAATCGCCGGACCCCAAAATTCACCGGAGGCTCTCTCGCTTTCGAGGGGCACATGGCGCCACGTGCCCTCGAACACGTCCGAGAGCAGAAGCATGGCCATGTCGCAGCGCACACCATCGCACTTTTGCGAAACGGAGAAAATCAGGTCCGACACGGTCGCTCTCGTGTCGGGGCGGCGGTAGTCCAGTTGCACCGTATCGGTCCAGCCCGGGAAATAGGGGTCCTTGCCGTGGGCAAAAAAGCGTGGTCCCTCCGGCGTTTGGCCGGGGAAGGAGTCGGGGAAAATGGTCGAACTGGACACGAACAGTTCAGGCCGGAGCGCCAGCAGTTCGTGATCGAGCCCGAGATGGTTGGGAACAAAGTCGAGGATCAGACGGATGCCGCGCTTTGCGAGTTGTTTGCGGAAGTGGGCGAGGCCGGCATCTCCTCCGAGCGAAGGGGCCACATGGAGGGCGGCCACGGCGTAGGGCGAGCCGAGCACGTCGGCGTCACTCCAACCCGGAAGTGCTTCGTCGTAGGCTCTGCGCAGGTCGGGATGCGTCACCGCCTGTTCCCTCGATTTGGGGCCTGTCGGCCAGACGCCCATCAGCCACAGGTGCGTGAAGCCGCTCGCTTCGAGCGCACTCAATTCCTCCTCTGGGACCGTTGAAAGATCAATGGCCCGGCCGTGGCTAAGCGACAGTTTTGCCAGCCAGTGTCTGGCGTTGACTTCGTACAGGAGCGGATGGGCCATTCCCGGAAATACAAACGAATCCACCCAACCTCAAGGATGCCCGAGTCGGGCCTCGTGAATGCACCGCCTCCCGAGCGAGGCTCTCCTCGGGTGGCCTCTTCCGGGCACACACCGGATTTCGATGCTTCCATTTCCCGGTGAAAAAAGTGGGATCAGGACTCTATGACGCGGTCCATCCCACCCCCCGATTTTGCGCCTGAGGTTCCGCCTTCTGATGTGGAGGAGGAGAGGGCACTGGCGTGGATTGGGGATGCAGTGCTGGGGTTGTTTGCCCGGGAACATGTACTCAAAAGCAAGGGCCGGGTGGATGCGCAGGCTTTCAAGGATTTCACCAGCAACGCTTTTTTATCGGCCCTTGGGCGCCCGACCCGCGTCGAGGCGGAGATCGGGGTGGTGTACCGGCGCAGGGGAATGGAGGCCGCTTTCGCCTACATTGAAGCGCGCGTAGTTCCCCTTTGGCGTGCCCAGGAAGCGAAACGGATTCGGCAGCGCAAGCCGAGGTGAGTTCTGAGGGAGGGGCGATGCGGTTCGCAGTGCCCGGAGGCACCCCCCGGAGTTTTGACTTATGGGACTCCGGGGGGGCTGGGCTGCTTAGGGCTTGCTTGAGGCAGGCTGGGAGAGACTCCACCCGCCAGATGCGCCATTCGCCACCCAGATTCCTTCAAAAAGCCCGCTGCTCCGGAGATATCCGCCTTCCAGATTCCGCTTCACTCCATTCGCATCAAAAAAGGATCCGCGGATGGCGCCCATTTTGGAATTGAGGCCGAGGTTCAGGCCCTCGCTGTTTGCTCCTGCCACCTTGAGCTGGTTTCTTG
>JBANFR010000089.1:0-14285 GCA_037975925.1 Verrucomicrobiota bacterium | reverse complement strand
TGGATCAACGAGCGCATCCTCGGGAACTTGATTCCGCCGCCCCCACCGAGCGTCCCCGCGATTGAGCCGGACACCCGTGGCGCCACCACCATTCGGGAGCAACTGGACAAACACCGTTCAGACGAAAATTGCGCCGCATGCCATGCCAAGATCGATCCGCCTGGGTTCGCCCTGGAAAGCTTTGATGTCATTGGCGGCTTCCGCGAGCGGTACCGTTCTCTGGACAAGGGCGATCCCAATGACGTGACTTTTGCTGCGGGCTGGAAGCCGCGCTACAAGCTGGCGAAACCAGTCGATAGCGCGGGGCAATTCTCCTCAGGAGAAGGCTTTGGCGACATTGACGAGTTCAGACGCCTCCTGATCCGCTCCCCCGAAAAGCTCGCGGCCAACTTGGTGCGCCAACTCCTGATGTATGCCACCGGAAGCGACAGCCATTACTCGGACCGAGTCGAAGTGGAGCGGATCGTCGCAGCCACGGCCTCTTCCGGGTACGGGGTGCGCTCTCTGATTCACGAGATCAGCCGAAGCGACCTGTTTTTGCGCAAGTAACAACACCTCATTTCACGCGGAGTCGGATGCCTTCCCGGGGGGGCACCGTGGCGGAGTCACCCTTCCAGTCACTGCAGGCGAAACAATTCTGCGCGATCGGTTCGGGAACTTCGGGATTCCCGAGTGGTGGCTTTGTGGGATTCAGAGGGGAATCAGATACCAAGCTCCTGTTCACCCGCAGGGTTAAGGGCCATTAACCGGCGCGACCACCGTTTTGACGCCTTCCCAAAAAACAACCCCGGAGGAGTTGCAGCGCCGTGAACAGCCCCCCGAGCAGACCCACAGCCAACAGAGGTCGACGCCTCAGCAATTCAGACGGCGGCGTTCGTTTTGAGTCCACCAACTATCCCGGCATGTTCCTCACTGTGAACGAATCCGGCCTGGTGATCCTCGCCGGGAATCGACCAGAGGAGCAGTCCACCTTCGTGCTGGCCCGGTAATCCGCCGTGCAACCTCTCGGGGGGGGGAACACATGCCCCCCCGGCATTTCCACCCGGCCTCGCCGCCTGTGCGACTCCCGGGTTTTTTCTTTTTTTTGCAGCCGGCCGTTCACATTTTTGTGTCTCTGGCGGCATTCCTGCATCTCCAAAACCACCATCGCCTCCAGGCCCCCTTCTCTCCCATGAACCGTGACCGCATCCCCCTGTCGTTTTCTGTCATTTTAGCCGCTGCGTTGACTCTGGCTCCCTATTCCCCGCTGAAGGCCGAGGTGCAAGACTACCGCTTCAAAGTCGAAGTGCTTGCGGCGGGAATGCCCCAGCCCATGCAGCTGAAGCTGGCTCCCGACGGGCGCATTTTTTTCAACGAAATCGGCGGTGTCCTCAAAGTCTGGAAACCCGAACTCAAGGCCGTGGTCACCTGCGGCCAACTCGAGGTTTTCAACGGCCAGGAAAACGGTTTCCTCGGCTTCGCTCTGGACCCCAAATTTTCCGAGAACCACTGGATCTACTGCCTCTATTCCCCCAAGGATTTTGACGGTCAGAAACTCAGCCGCTTCACCATGAACGGCGATACGATGGACCTCGCTTCGGAAAAGGTCCTGCTCACCTCCGCAGAACAACGCCGCGAATGCTGTCATCACGCAGGCTCCGTCCACTTCGATGCCGAGGGCAATCTGCTCTTCTCCTCCGGCGACAACACCAACCCCTTCGGTTCTGACGGCTATTCCCCCAGCGACGAACAACCGGGCCGCGAACCCTGGGACGCCCAGCGCACCTCCGCCAACACCGCGAATCTCATTGGCAAAATTCTCCGCATCCGCCCCACGCCCGAGGGCGGGTACACCATTCCCGATGGCAACCTCTTTCCCAAAGACGGCTCCCAGGGACGCCCCGAAATCTACGTGATGGGCTGCCGCAACCCGTGGCGCATCAGCATCGACCCCAAAACCAACTGGCTCTACTGGGGAGAAGTCGGGCCGGACGCCCGCAATGGCGGCCCCCGCGGCTCGCGTGGTTACGATGAAATCAACCAGGCCCGCAAAGCCGGTTTCTTCGGCTGGCCCTACTTCGTCGGCGCCAACTTCGCCTATCACCGCTACGACTTTGCCACCAAAACCATCGGCGATGCCCACGACCCGGCTCATCCGGTCAACCACAGCGTCAACAACACCGGGCGCAAGGACCTCCCCCCAGCCCAACCCGCGTGGATCTACTGGCCCTACGAAGATTCTCCCGAATTCCCCTCCCTCGGAAAAGGAGGGCGCACCGCCTGCGCGGGCCCCGTGTTCCACCACGATCCCGCCTTCGAAAAAACCAACGGCTTCCCCTCTGACTACAACGGCGCCCTGCTCTTCTGGGACTGGCAACGCCCCTTCCTCAAATGGGCCCGCATGGATGCCAAAGGGGATCTCGCCTCCATCGATCCCTTCTCCCCAGCCCTCGCTGTGGTCTCGGATCAGGTCAAAGAAGAGGACGTCAAAGAAGGCTTTGTCGTGCGCCGTCCGGTGGACGCACGTTTTGGTCCCGACGGTTGCCTATACATGCTCGATTACGGGCAGACCTGGGGCGCCAACCCCGACGCCAAGCTGCTGCGCATCTCGTATCTGCGCGGCAATCTTCCTCCCATCGTCGAACTCCAAACCAGCGTCTCCGCCGGTCGCGAACCCCTGGAGGTCCAGTTCACTTCGAAGGGAACCCACAAGCGTGAAGGCGGCCCCGTCCGCTTCGCCTGGCGTCTGCAACCCGGCGGCCCCGTGGTGTCCTCCGAGCCCACCTTCAAACACACCTTTCAAAAAGCGGGTAACGCTACGGTCGAGCTTACCGTCACCGACGAGTTCGGCGCTTCCGCGTCCAAAACGAGCAACGTCGTGGTCGGCAACACCGTGCCCACCCTTCAATTCGAAAGCCCTGCGGAAGGCGACTTCTTCACGCCGGGCGTTCCGGTGCCCTTCCGTCTCTCGGTCAAAGACGTCGAAGACGGAGACTCCGCCCGGCAACCCGAAGCCTTTAGCCCGAGGGTCAATGTGGAGGGCCGCTGGCTGAAAAACGCGCAGGAAAAAACGTTCGTCGACCCTGGTCTGGCGCTGATGAAACAAAGCGACTGCTTCAACTGCCACCAAGTCGACGCGCCGCTCATCGGTCCGCCCCTTCAGGAGATCGCCAAGCGTTACAAGGGGGTGTCCGGTGCCCTCGAAGCCAGC
This sequence comes from Verrucomicrobiota bacterium, assembly GCA_037975925.1. Lineage (GTDB taxonomy): Bacteria > Verrucomicrobiota > Verrucomicrobiia > Chthoniobacterales > Chthoniobacteraceae > Chth-196. Next base: position 11,095 of record JBANFR010000089.1, on the reverse strand, counting down.
GTCCAGCGCGTGCGCAATGGAAGCAGCGGCGTCTGGGGCCCGATTCCCATGCTCGCTCACCAGCAGCATACCTCCGACGAAATCGCCCAAATGGTCGCTTGGATTTACTCGATCGAACCGGGCAAAGCCGCTGCTGGAGCCGTGCGCGGTCTCTCGGGCGATATCATCCCCACCAAGGCCTCCGGGATCACTGTCGGCTTCCTCGAAGCCTCCTACACAGACAACGGACGCGAAACCGCCTCGCCCCTCACCGGCCGCACGCGTGTCCAACTCCGCCTTCGACGCCTCGAAGCGGAGGGACAGGAGACCGAGGGCGGGTGCCGGCCTGCGGGAGGTTCAGGCGCCTCGGGCGGGAAGTTTTTAGGAGGCATCGCGCACGGACACAGCGCGCGTTTCGCGAACATTCCCCTTTCGCAGGTCGCAAGCTTTAGCTGCCGCGTGGCATCGGCAGGAGCCGGCGGAAAAATTGAACTGCGCGCCGGTTCCGCGAACGGGCCGCTTTTGGGCGAGTTCACGGTCGAACCCACCGGTGCATGGAACCAATGGGTGGAGCTTCACTCGCCGCGTATCAGCCACACCGACCTGCCCGAGCGAACCGATGTCGTGGCTGTCTTTGTGAATCCCGGCAAACAGAGCTTGATGAACCTGGACTGGATCCAATTCAACGCCCCGCCAACTGCCGCCAAGGCACCCTAATCGGCCGGCAAACGCAGTCTCAGCACCCGGGTGGAGCCACGCCATCCGGGTTCGTTGAGGCCGATTCGGCTTCCCCTTTCCGGGCTCTCCAACCGCATTGCTCCCAACTGCTCTCTGCCCCCGCCAGAAAACCGCTGATTTTTCGCGTAACGCCCCGGCCTCTTTCGGGAAATACTCGGTGTCATGATGACCCAGCAGCAACAGGAGCGATTCATGGGGCTCTGGAGCTCCGCACAACCGGCCGTCGCCAATTATGTCCACGCGCTGGTGCGCGACCACGCCACCGCCAAGGACGTCCTCCAGGAAACCGCGATCGTCCTCTTCCGACGCTTTGAGGAATACGACGGCACCCGCCCCTTCCTCGCCTGGGCTCTCGGCATCGCCCGCTTCCAAACCCTCGGCGTCAAACGCGACGCCATGCGCAGTCTCGTCACCTTCGACGAAGAACTCTTCACCCGGTTCACCGAGACCTGGGCCGAAATCGCCCCCGCCACCACCGACCGCGCCGCAGCTCTCCAATCCTGCCTCGGGCGCCTCGCCGCTCACGCCAGTCGCATCGTGCGAATGCGCTACTTCGAGGATTGCGACGCGGAAGAGATCGGCCGGCAACTGGGCAGCACCGGGCCCGCCGTGCGCATCGCTCTCAAAAGAGTACGCGACCAACTCCGCCACTGCGTCCAAACCCAACTCGCTCACGAAGGCTCCCTCCCATGAAGTCCACGGATGAACTCATCGAGGCGCACCTGAATTCAGACCCCGACCCGGCTGAAGCGGAGGCTCTCCTTCAGCGCCTCAAAACCGAGCCGGAAGCCATGCGCGCCTTCGTGGATGCGCTCATTTTCGAAGAGCAAATCCGCGCGCAGGTCCATGCCATGCAGTTCCAAAACGCTGCTGAGGCGTTTCACGCCGAGATCGCCCAGAGCACGCCTCATCGCTCCTTCCGCTCTCGGCTGCGCAGCGCATGGATTCCCGCCGCTGCTGGCCTGCTCTTCGGCCTTTTTAGCGCCTCGCTGGTCTTCGGTTACGTCTCCACGCTTTCTTCCAAATCCGTTCCGCTGCTCAAGGAAAGCTTCGAGGACGCCCCCGCCCCGGGCGTCCGAGGCATGCCCCTCACCGCCGGGACCTGGGGAGGCGACTACACTGAAATCACTGGCGAAACCGAGGGAGTCCAACCTCTCAGCGGCAAAAAAATGCTCCGCTTCCTGCGGGCCGATTACGAAGGCAAACCGCCCACCGTCGGCTGGATCAGCGAGATTTACCGAATCGTCGATGTCCGCTCTTTCTCCGCAGAATTCGCCACCGGAAAGTACAGCGCTCAAGTCGAGGCGAGCTTTTACAGCATCCCCTTTCCCGAGGAGAAGCAGTACGCGGGCTCGGTCGAGGTCCACGCCGTCGACACCTTGCCAGTTCCTGATCGTGCATTCCTTCCTGATCGTGCACTCCTCTTTCGCAGAGCCCCCGCCCTGAACCACGCGGACTCATCAGACCGAGGCGACTTTGACTCTGCCTCGGCACTCCGCTCGCTGCGGCTCAAATCGGCGACCACTTCATGGCAAAAAATCCGGGTGGATCTCCGGATCCCGCCGGGGACGCAGTACCTTGTGGTCGGCCTTTGCGTCAGCGAACCCTCGGCGTGGAAAGGAAATCCAGATTCCAGCGAGGTCACGTTCCCAGGACAGTTTGCAGACGATGTATCCATATCGATAAGCAGCTCTCCTTAAGAGCATTGCTTCCATTGTTTTCCCGCGACTATTTCGCGTAACGCCGAGGCGCATCGGCGGAAACAACCCCGGAGGCGCGGGATCTCCCCCGAGCTTTCCCACAAAAACTCATCGTCCCGTCATGCGCCTACACCACTCCATTCCCCGGTTTTGCACGCTCATCACCGCCTTCCTCATCGCACTCGCCGCAGGAAGGTACATCTCCCAAATCGAGGCCACCTTTCAAAGTCTGCCCTTTGCTGACGGAAGACCGTATGTGCTCTCGCTGGATGTCCACGCCGTTGAGCTCTCGCCCGGCCCTGATCCAAGCCTCCTGATACGCTGGGTGCCCGCAGTCACCCCCAGCGACTCCAGCCCTGCCTCGGCACTCCGATCTCTCCAGCTGGAATCAGCGACAGACTCGTGGCAAAGGCTCCGACTGGAACTCCCGCGACAGGCCGAGAATCAGAGCCTCGTCCTCCGTCTGTGAGTCGGCGAACCCTCGACCTGGGAGAGCGCCCCCGATTCGAGCAAGGAGATCCTCCCAGAACAGTGAATGGACAATTTTGCATCATCCATAAACACCTCCTCTTGATCTGTTTGCCACTCCATTGATACGCACGAAAATCCCCGAACAATTTTGCGTAACGCCGGGGCACAACAGCGGAAATACCCACGAAGACGCGGAACTTTCCCCGCAACTCACCCACAAAAAAGTCACGTTCCACCATGCGCCCACACCCTTCCATCTCTCGCCTTATTGCCCTAGCCCTTACCTTCCTCGCCTCTCACGCACTTGCCGCCTCAGAATTCGCGGTCATCAAGGAGGCGGCTCAGAGCGGCGATCCAGAGGCACAGGAACAACTGGGAATAATGTACAGCAACGGGGAGGGCGTACCGAAGGATCAGGAAAAGGCCGCATTATGGTTCACCAAAGCTGCAAAGCAGGGGCGCATCCTCGCGCAATGGCGCATCGGGTCTATGTATTATAGTGGCGTGGGCGTTCACAGAGATTATCGGAAAGCTGTGGATTGGCTGACCAAAGCCGCCGAAAAGGGCGACGGCGTCTCGCAAGGTCTGCTTGGAACTATCCTCCTCGGCGAAAGCTTTTTCATGAGCAGGTACACGCCACTGGAAGGGGCCCCACGAAACCCCAAAAAAGCGATGGAGTGGACCACCAAAGCGGCGATGCAAGGGCACTCCTCAGCACAGAGCGAACTCGGGAGAAGGTACCGATATGGCAAAGGAGTTCCGATCGATTACGTTCAAGCCTACGCGTGGATGTATCTTGCTCACAGCAAGGGTTCTGCATCTGCACAAACAGGCCTTCCGCAACTGAGAATGGAGTTGTCTCCGCAGCAAATTGAGCGTGCTGAGGAACTGAGTCGAACCTACGCAAAAACGATCGAGGGCTTGCGAGAACGTACCGCGATGGCAAAGGAGTCCGAGTAGACGAATTGCGCCGCTACGAATGGATGCATCACTTTTAAAACAAGAGTGATGCGCACACCAGCGATAGGCACATCGCAAACCGAGACTCCTCCGCTCACGGCGGAGGTCTCTCGATGAAAACGCCGGGAATCACCTGCGGGCGGTACATCCCAAAACCCGCCATATCAAAAGCCACCCCCTTCAAACGGGAGCACCTTTGAGCACCGGTGGATAGACTCTATCCACCGATAGCCGAGTCCCATACCCGTCGTCCTCCAGACAGGAACCGCCTTCGCACCTTACTCAAACGATTGGGTAACGCTGAGGCGGGGCAGCGGAAATGCTTTATGGATCGCGGGCTCTGCGACCAACGCCTCCGCCGCGATCCAAACTCCCCCCGTAGCGTCCTTTCCCCAAAACAACATCCGCCATGCGCCCCCCCTTTTTCCTCCACAGACATCTCTTAACCTGGGCCAGCATCGGTCTCTTCCTCACACTTCTGAATGCGACGACCTCGGCTTCCGCGGCAACCACCACCCAAACCCAGGCTCGGCTTTCAGAAAAACACCGAGCCCTCCTGGAATCCCATTGCACCTCCTGCCATGGCCCGGCCAAACAAAAAGGGAAGTTCCGGGTGGATGATCTCCCCCTGTCGATTGCCACACTCGAAGATGCCGAGCGCTGGCAGAAAGTCCTCAACCAGTTGAACTCCGGCGAAATGCCACCAGAGGGTGAAAAACAGCCACCCAGGACACTCAAAGCGGATTTTCTCGAGGAACTCGCAAACGTGATGGTGACGGCCCGGCGCAACTTGTCGGACCAAAAAGGGGCCATCACCATGCGCCGCCTCAACCGGCGCGAGTATAAAAACACCCTCCGCGATATGCTCGGCGTGGAGATCAACGTGTCCGAATTGCCTTCGGATACCGGCACTGGCGCGTTCGACACCGTCGGTTCCAACCTGTTCATGTCGGGCAACCAGTTCGAGCAGTACCAATCCCTGAGTCGCGAGGCGCTCTCCGAGGCATTCGACCGTGTGGCCGCGGCTGGAATCGAAAAAAAGATCCGTATCGAGGCGGAGGAAACCTTCAAAGCGATCACCAAAAATATTCAGGAACTCCGGGACGGCGCGGAACGGGCGGAACAATGGGCGAAAGCCGTGGAGGCCGCCGCCGCCCGCCCCGAAAACGCCACAGTCGTCGCTGAGATCCGGAAAAAATCCAAGGACGCCGCCGATTTTCGGCGGTCATGGAAACGGATTGTAGGCGCCCCGGCTCCGGAGGAGTTCGGTTTCAAATCGGTGGAGAATAATGCCGACAAAGCCAACGGCGCGCTCACTTACAAACAAAACCAAGGAAACGGCCTCTACCTCCGGCCCGCCCTCGATTACTACCTGAGCCTGCCGCATTTGGACACAGGCGCCTATTTGAGTGTCGCCGGAGGCATCCACCTCAACAATAGCCTCTTATACTACATCAACCCGAACTGGCCCCCTGGTGAATACATGCTCCGTGTCCGTGTCGGAGCCACTTCAGACGCCCCTAGGGAGCGCCGTTTCCTCGAGTTCGGGATCCACCCCCGCAGCGGTCGCGTCATGCAGACCTACGAAATCACGGGCAGCATCGATGCGCCGCAGACCCTCGAAATTCCCTTCACACTCACCCGGAAACACACGTCCCGCGACGACCGCACTGTCTTCATTCGCGAAAAGGGAACGCTCGATCACTTCACCCAGACCCGAGTCGTCGTGAACAAAGGACGGGCCGAAACGGGCTTCGGACCGAAGGTTGCGCTGTGGATCGACTGGATGGAAGTCGAACGCAAAACCACTGCAGGAGCACCCCTTCCCCCCGGGCTTGCCGCCCTGGGCATCCCATTTGACGACCAAGCGCCCGAAATCGCTAAGCCGGAACTCCGCAAGGCCCTCCAACGGTTTGCCCTAGAAGCCTTCCGAGGCACGCCTCCCGAAGAGGCGTACGTCGACCGGCTCCTCGGGATCTACGACGCGCGCCGCAAAGCCGGAGACAAACACAGCGCTGCTCTCAAAGAGACCCTCTCGGTGATCCTAGCCTCCCCGAAATTCCTCTACCTCGCCGAACCCACTCCGGACGATCAACGCCGCCCTGTCACCGACGCCGAGCTGGCCGCGCGCCTCTCCTATTTCCTTTGGAGCGCCCCTCCCGACGCGCGCTTGCGCGCACTGGCCGCCAGGGGCGAACTCCAGAAACCCGCGGTGCTCGTCGCTGAAATGGAACGCCTCCTGGCGGATCCCCGCTCGGAAGCCTTTGTTCGGTCCTTCCTTTACCAATGGCTCGGCCTCGACCGCCTCGACTTCTTTGAAATCAACCGCACCCTTTTCCCACGTTTTGACGACAGCACAAAACTCGCCGCCCGGAACGAGATTTACGAAACCTTCGGGTACATCCTGCACTCCAACGGCAGCCTGAGGAACCTGCTCAAATCCGATTACGCCATCCTCAATGGCGTCCTAGCCCTCTACTACGGCATCGACGGGGTTCGCGGCGAAGCCTTCCGGAAGGTGCCCCTCCCGCCCAATTCGCCGCGGGGCGGACTCTTGGGCATGGCTGCCATTCATCTGATGGGTGGCAACGGCGAGGTGACTAGCCCGGTCAACCGGGGCGCATGGGTTCTGCGCAAACTGCTCGATGATGCGCCGCCGCCAGCGCCGGCCAATGTGCCGCAGATCGCGCGGCTCGCCGGAAAAGTGCTGACCACGCGGGAGCGACTCATGGCGCACCAGGAAGACCCGCAATGCACCAGCTGCCATCGTAAAATCGACCCGATCGGATTCGGCTTGGAGAACTTCGACGCCGCAGGCCAGTGGCGCACCAGCGACAGCTACCAACTGGTAAACGACAAAGGGGTGCCCGATCCCAAAACCAAGAAGACATGGCAGATCAACCCCGGCGCCGCCTTTTACAAAGGCCCCACATTCAGGGACTTCTTTGAAATGCGAAACCACCTCGCCGCAAGAACCGATGCGTTTACGCGGAGCTTCAGCAAGGCCCTCATCGAATATGCCCTCGGACGTCCCTGCGGCTTTAGCGACGAACCCTTGCTCAACGCGATGGTCCAACACGCCGGCACGAGGAACTTCGCCATCCGCGAAGTGTTCGCCGCCCTGGTTGTCAGCAACGACTTCCGCACCAAGTAGACGCCCCCCAACGCCGCTCCTGAATATGCAAAACCTGCCCTCCCTCCACCGCCGGCATTTCCTGCGCTCCACCACCGCACTGATCGCCCTGCCCTTTCTCGAATCACTCGGGTTCCGCCGCTTCGCCTCCGCTGCCGCCCCTGTCGCCCCACCCAAGCGGATGGTTTTCCTCGGCGTCGGCTGGGGCGTGACCGAGGAAAGCTGGTACCCCGACATCCGCACCCCCGGTCCCAATTACGCGCTGCCAGCCGGACTCAAGCCTCTCGAACGGCACCGCAAAGACTTCTCAGTGGTCCAGGGACTGTGGAACAAATTTTCCAATGAAGGACATTGGGGCAGCACCTTCTGGCTCACCGGTGCGAACCGGTACGCTCAACCGGGGGTGAGTTTCTCCAACAGCATCTCCGTGGACCAAGTCGCTGCGGAGGTTTTGGGCAAACAAACCCGCTTCGCCTCACTCGCCCTCAACAGCGCAGAAAACGGCGATGCCTCCGGGCACGGCCCAGGACTCTCCATGTCCTGGGACATCGGCGGAAAACCCGTGGCCGGCCTGAATGGGCCACTCGCCGCCTACCATCGGCTTTTTGCAAAGGACACAACCCCCATCGAGCAACAGAAGGCTTTGCTCGCCCAAAAACGCAGCGTGCTGGACGCCGTTTTGGAGGACGCCCGGGCTCTCAAGCGAGGCTTGGGCAAACGCGACAACCGTAAGCTCGATGAGTACTTCCAGGGGATCCGCGACATCGAAACCCGGCTGACCAAGGAAGAACAGTGGCTGGGCGTGTTGCCTCCCAAGGCGCCCCTCAATGAACCCCAATCGGTGATCGCCGGCTACGAGGAGACCAAGCTGATGTACGACATCATTTTCGCAGCGATCCAGACCGATACCTGCCGCGTATTCACCTTCCGGCAACCGGTGAGCAGCCTTTTGACGAGCCTCGACATCAAGGTATTTCCGCACGACATGAGCCATTACCACACCACCCGGGCCGAAAAACTCGATGCCTCCCAAAGACGTGACCTGGCTCAAAGCGAGTTGTTTTCCAGGTTCCTGGACAAACTCAAAGCCACCCGCGAGGCGGACGGCTCCCGCCTCTTTGATCACACGGCCGTCGCCTACGGCGGTAACATTCGCACAGGACACGAACTCACCAACTGCCCCACCATCCTCACCGGTGGGGGCGCCGGATTCAAACTCGGCCAGAACATCGTCGTCCCCAAAAACACCCCCCTCTGCAACGCGTGGCTCGCCATGCTCCACGGCGTCGGTATCCAGGCCGAGCGCCATGGCGACAGCACAGGACCGCTTCGCGAAATCCTTGCCTAAAGCGGGCTACGCATCACGCCCCCCCATGATCATGAAAAAGACCAATCGTATCCTCCTCGCCTGCATCATCATGCTGCCGTTTGGCGCATTGCACGCCGCCAGTCCGACCGGGCAAAGCTCTCCAACGAACGCAGCGGCGTCGCAGAAGCCAAACATCGTCTACATTCTCTGCGATGACCTCGGCTACGGAGACCTGCATTGCCTCAACCCGGAGCGCTGCAAGATCGCCACGCCTCACAGCGACGCACTTGCCCGGCAGGGCATGGTCTTCACCCAAGCGCACTCGAGCTCTTCCGTATGCACGCCCAGTCGGTACAGCATCCTCACCGGACGCTATGCCTGGCGCACACGACTGCAATTCCACGTGCTCGGAGGAACCGGAGCGCCCTTGATCAGCCCAAATCGCCTCACCGTCCCTGCCCTGCTCAAGCAGCACCGATACACCACCGCCTGCATTGGAAAATGGCACTTGGGCCTGTCCATCGATCTCGCGAAGAAAGCGAGCCCCAAGATCCTTGCCTCCCCCACCCGCTTCGGCTTCGACAGCTTCTTCGGCCTGAGCGCTTCGCTCGATACGCCCCCTTTTGCTTACATCCGCAACGATGAATTCGTCGAGGCGCCCACCATTACAAAAACCTTCGTCCGGACGGGACCCGCAGCGCCCTCCTTCGAAGCCGTCGACGTGCTGCCCCGGTTTACGAACGAGGCCGTCGACTTCATCACCAAAGCGAAGTCACCCTTTTTCCTATATCTGCCTCTGACCTCCCCTCACACCCCGATCGTGCCCAGCCCCGAGTGGCAGGGAAAATCGAGCGTCGGCGCCTACGGGGATTTTGTCATGCAAACCGACTGGGTGCTGGGGCAGATCATGGCCGCGCTAGACAAAGCCGGGGTGAGCGACAACACGCTCCTCGTGTTGACGAGCGACAACGGGTTTGCGCCCTATGTCGGATTCAACCGGGCCGCCAAGGGCATGGATAGCTACAAAGAAATTGAGAAATTAGGCCATTTCCCCAGCGCCGAAAGGCGAGGCTACAAGTCCGATATTTGGGATGGAGGCCATCGGGTTCCGTTCATCGTCCGTTGGCCAGCGAAGGTGAAAGCCGGTTCGACCTGTGATCAAGTTGTGAGCCTCACCGATCTCATGGCCACCTGCGCCGAAATCGTCGGCACAAGACTCCCGGAGGATGCCGGGGTCGACAGCGTCAGCCTCCTTCCAGCCCTCTACGGCAAAGCAGAAAAGCCGTTGCGGGAGGCGGTCGTTTATCACTCCATTCACGGAAACTTCGCCATCCAACAGGGGCGCTGGAAACTCGCCATGTGCCCCGATTCGGGAGGTTGGAGCACCCCTCGCCAATTCACTCCAGAGGCCAAAGCGCTCCCGCCAACGCAGCTCTATGACGTGCAAAACGATGTGGCTGAGAAGAAAAACGAAGCCGAGGCCCACCCGGAAGTCGTCGCTTACTTGAGCGCTTTGCTCAAAAAATACGTGGATGACGGCCGCAGCACCCCGGGCGCTCCACAAAAAAACGACGTGGCCATAGAGATCGTCAAAAGTGAGAAGCACAAAATTTTACCCGAACCATAATTCTCTCATTCAAAGCCACCTGCACCTTGGAATGAAAACAAGCCATCGCTAGGATTTTACGAGATGCCGGAGCGGCCGAGAGCGAGCCACCTCGATCTCCCCCCCAAACGAACCCAACCACCTCCCACACCACTGATGAAAAACCTCCTCCCACTTTGCGTTGTTCTTCTGTTTTCCCCCATCCTCAACGGTGCTCCCCTGCCCGAGATTCAGCCGGTCCTCGGCCAGAAGGGCGCGCTCCTCTACGCCAGCGATTTTAAGGCGCCCAACGCGAAGCCCACCTCCCGCCTCACCGCTGCCAAAGCCGAGATCGCCGGCGGTCTTCTCCAACTCCACAAACTCCCCGAAGTCAGCCACCCCGGAATTGCGCGCATTTCCGACGCAAAAGACTTTCCGCCAGTCACGGATCTCCTCCTCGAAGCGGATTTCCGCTGGCCGGACAAGGGTGGCTTCAATTTCCAGTTCAAAAAGCCGGGCCGCCCGGAGCACGGCGTTCCGCCCGAGTTTTACGTCAGTCTCTCCCGTTCCGCAGACCCAAAGCGGCCGGTGATCCTCCAGCTCGCCGACAACGCGCCGCGTTCCGTAGTCGGCAAACGCGAAATCACGCTCGATCCAGAAACCACCCACCGGATTGTCATTGAAGTCCGCAACGGTGAAGTGGCCGTCCAAGTCGATGGCGGGGAACCATTGCGCGGCCCCTGCAACCTTGCCAGCGCGCCCAAGAGTTGCCCCGACATCGGTTTCGACAATCAGGGTGTCGCCTTCGAAAGCATCAAGATCTGGTCCCTCCGCTAACCCGATCTGATCCCTGGGACGCTCCGCGCGTCCAATCCAACCCACACCCGCCAGCATCCCTCCGGGATGCCCTCGTTTGCTCCGGTTTGTCCGGTGGTCGCGCAGAGCGCGACGCACCGGCTAATCGCCTCGAACCCTACGGGTTCGCGTCCATCGCGTCCATCGCGTCCATCGCGTCCATCGCGTCCATCGCGTCCATCGCGTCCATCGCGTCCATCGCGTCCATCACGCCCATCACGCCCATCACGCCCATCACGCCCATCACGCCCATCACGCCCATCGCGCCCATCGCGCCCATCGCGCCCATCGCGCCCATCGCGCCCATCGCGCCCATCGCGCCCATCGCGCCCATCGCGCCCATCGCGCACATCGCGCACATCGCG
>JBANFR010000088.1:0-14299 GCA_037975925.1 Verrucomicrobiota bacterium | reverse complement strand
CCGGGAGCACGCAGTGGCTGAATGTGTACGCGGTGGGGACGACGCTGACGTATCAGTGGTACAAGTACAGTGGGAACACGCCTGTTGCGTTGGAGGATGGGAACGGGATCCGTGGTTCGACAGGGAGTGTGTTGTACTTTAGTCCGTTGGCAGCGGGACACGCCGGGATGTATTATGTGGAGGTGAGAGACGCGACGGGGGCATGGGTCTCAAGCCAGGACGCCCAGGTGGAAGTGCCGTAGGCGTGGACGGCGTGGACTGGCGGGTGGGGAGCCGCTCGAAGAACTGCAGATGGGTTCGCCGCAGGGGGGGGCTTTTTAGGGGCTCGTTTGCGGTAGTGGTTTTGGAGCTGGGGATCCGGGAGTGTCGGACGACTGCGGGGAGACGAGCCGGGGAAGGCTTTTCTCCAAGTGACGGTGCACGGCGGCAGGGGAGCGGATTCCCCGAAGCCGCTCGGGTTCAACATTCGCTTGCGGAGTCCGCTGCAGCAGTTCGATGGAGCCCAGGTCGAAAAATTTTTCGACCGGATTGGAGGCGACCCGTAAGGACTCGATTTCGGTGAGGGAAATCGACTGGAATTGGGTGCCCCAAAATCCGGTTTGGATGAGGAACCGTTGGTTGGTCAGAGCGTAGGAGACTCGCCGCAGGACGAGGAGGATTCGGAGCGTGTTGGCGAGGCTCAGCCAGAACGGGAGGAGGTACACAAAAACAAAAGGGGCGGGAAGGCTCGGAGCCTCATGCTGACGGATCTGCAGCAGTGTGGTGACGGTGGAAACGCCCCAGCACAGTCCGATCGAGAGGACGGGAATTCCCGTGATGAGATAAGAAAGCGGTGCAGGGCGGTCGGACCAAAGGATGGTTTCCGTGGAGAGGAGCTTTTTTTGGAGGTCCGGGGTCAGGTCGTAACTCATGGGGATCGGGACGGGGCTCAGGAGAGGGAACGGAGGAAGTTTTCAAAAAAAGCAGCCCCTTTTTTGAGTTGTTCGATGCTAATCCACTCGTCCTTGGTGTGGGCTTGCGCGATCGACCCCGGGCCGAGGGCCACGGCCGGACTGCCGTTTTGAGAAAAAACGGCGGCGTCACAGAACCACGGAGCGCCGACGGGGCGGGCCCCCAAGTGAGCGAGTTTTTGGAGCAGGGGGAGATTCGGGTCGGTGTAGAGGGGGGCGGCGCGCTGGACTTGAATTTCCAGTTCGGGACAAACCGCGCGCAGCCGCGCAAAGAGTTCTTCTTCAAAGGCGTGGTCCTGCCCTGGAACCGTGCGCAGGTCGACGGTAGCTTCGCATAAATCCGGAACGATATTGGTTTTACTCCCGCCGCGGACGGTGCCTGCATTGACCGTGGAGTGCCCCAGTTGGGGGTGAGAAAAGGAGGCCAGCCAGGGAGCGAGGGTGTCGCGGATCCATAGAAAGACATCCGCCATCGGGTAAATGGCGTTGCGTCCGAGTTCCGGGCGCGCTCCATGGCTGGCAACGCCCCGGGTCCTCAGGGAAAGAAACATGCTGCCCTTGTGTGTGTGTACGAAGTCGAGCTCCGTGGGCTCGGCCGCAATTACCAAGTCGAACGTTTGGCGAGCGGCGAGGGCGTGCGCACCGTGTTGTCCTGCCTCTTCGCCGACGAGCCCGGCAAACCAAATCTCGTGGGAGAGTGTCGGGAGGATTTCTTTGGTGGCATGAAGTCCCGCCAGCATGGCGGCCATGGGCCCCTTGGTGTCGCTGGCCCCGCGGCCCCAGACGCGTCCATCACGAATTTCCCCGCCGAAAGGGTCGATGGTCATTCCCGCGACGGAGACGGTGTCGGTGTGAGGGGCGAGGAGGATTTTGGGTTTCCCAGGGCGATCGGAGGGGAAACGGGCGATCAGGTTGGGGCGGCCAGGGAGGACTTCGGGGGTTTCGATGACAGCGAGCGGGAATTCGGTGTGGATCCAATCTGCCAACCACTGAGCGCATTGGGCTTCTCCGACGTGGGGGGTGCCCGGATTGTCCTCTGGATTAACGCTTGGGATGCGGACCAATTCACGGCAGAGGCGGACGGGCAGGGAAGGGGGCGAAGCTGTTGGAGACATGGGGTGTCAGGTGCGGGAGGCGCGGAACCATTCGACAAAGCGGGGGATTCCCTCCGCGATGGGAGTGTGCGGCCGGTAATGGAGGAGTTCTCGAGCTTTGGAGATGTCGGCAAAGGTGAGAGGAACATCTCCGGGTTGCTCTGGAAGCACCTGGATGTGGGCCGGAATTCCCAAGGCCTGCTCCAGGCTCGTGATCAGCTCCCGCAGGGTGGTGGTCTGACTTTCACCAAGGTTGAACACATCACAGAGGGGGCCCTCGTAACGGAGGGCACCGAAGATCCCTTGGAGAATGTCGTCGACGTAGGTGTAGTCGCGCCGCGTGGACCCGTCGCCGAACTGGCAAATGGGACGGCCTTCGACGATGGCGCGGCAAAAGGCGTGAATGGCGAGGTCCGGGCGCTGACGCGGTCCGTAGACGGTGAAGAAGCGGAGGCTGACGGTGCGAAGACCGTAGAGGTGGGAGTAGTTAGAGCAGAGTTGTTCGGCGGCCAGCTTTGTTGCGGCGTAAGGGGAGATCGTCTGATTGAGGCACATGTCCTCGCGGAAAGGAGCCGTTTTGAGCACGCCGTAAACGGAGGAGCTGGATGCAAAAATGAAGCGTGGGACGTTGTTTTTGCGGGCGGCCTCCAGGAGGTGGAAAGTGCCGTTGATATTGGTGTCCAAGTACAGTTTGGGTTCACGAATGGATGGGCGTACTCCGGCACGCGCAGCCAGGTGGACGATGGCATCCGGTCGGATCGAATGGACAATGCGCTCAACGGCGTCGGCATTCCGAATGTCGGTCTCAAAGATTTGGATGTCAGACCGGACGGGGCGCAGGTTGGCGCGCTTGATTTCTGGGGGATAAAAATCGTTGAAGTCGTCGATGACACTCACTTCATGTCCGTCGGAGACGCTTTGTTGGACAAAATGCGAGCCGATGAATCCAGCTCCACCGGTGACGATCAACTTCATTTGGGGAGCGTAGCGGTGGGGAAAATAGAGCGGCAAGGGGGAACTCGAATCGAGCTGGCTTGGAAATCGGCGGAAGCCATTTGACAAGTGTGTTTAACGGGTGAAAAAAGGGGGCACTGGAAGGTTCCCCCATGTCTGAGAATTCCCCCCAACCCTCACCCGCGCCCGCCAATCCCTCTCCTGAGACCATCCGGATCACTCTGCCTCCGAAGGCGGTAGCTCCTGTGACTGTCAAGGAGCCAGTGAAACTGACTGCCGCCCAGGTGGTTTTGCCGAAGACGCCTCCGGTCCGGCAGGATACGGTTCGGCTAGGGGAAACACCGGGTGTCCCGACGGGGCTAACGCCTCCGCTGCCGAAGGCGAATCCGCTGCAAGCGGAGGCGCCCGTGGCCAACGCTCCCAGTTCACTGCCTGTGGCTCCCCTGCGGCCTTCCAATGTCGTTTTGCGGCCGTCTGGAATGGCTGCTCCTTCGCCGGGAGCCAATCCGCCCGTGGTGGTGCTCAATCCCACCTCGGCCTCGGCACTTGAGCCGGCGGCAGCGGAATCTCGCTCGGGATCGCAAATTGAATCTCCTGCCGAGTCCGTGTCCCCAAGTGAAGCCCTCACTGAGGAAAAGGTGGTCCCGGTAGTTGGCCCGCAACTTGCAGCCTCGCCCGCAGCCCCTGCTGTGGCGGCCGTCCCGCCACCCGCACTTCCGCGCGTCGTGCCGCCGGCGCCCGCAGTGCCGGCGCCGCCAGCAGCTCCCTCCGCAGCAGCCCCCGCTGGTCCTTCTCTGCCAAAAGTGGTGGGGGCCCCTACCGGCGCGCCGCCGCCGCCTCCGAATATCGGAAGGCCGGCCGTGTCTTCTGCGCCGCCGCCCGCTCCCAAACCTTCGGCACCTCTGGTAAGTGCCTCGCCCGGGGCTCCTCTGGCCCCGAAACTTCCTGCGCCGCCAAGTTCCGGTGCCCCTGCAGCGCCTGGGGTTCCCCCTGGGTCTGGAGCCCCTGCCGCATCCGCAGCGCCAGCTGCCCCCGGCATGCCCGCCGCGCCCAAGCTTCCATCGCCTCCCAAAGCTCCTGGCCTTCCCCCACCACCCTCGGCGACACCGAAGGCTCCGGCGCCTCCGCGTCTCCCAACGCCATCGGCTCCCGGAGGCGGTGATTCGACCCCTGTGTCCCAGGACGCTCCTGCGCCCAAACCCGCTCCCAAACCTGTCGCTGTGCCAGTGCCGGCCCCAAGAGCTCAGGGGACGCCGCTTCCCGTGCCGGTGCGGCCGGGCGCCACCCCTTTGCCAGTGCCTGTGCCGACTGCCACTTCATCGGCGCCGATTTCCTCGGCCGGTGCCCTTGCCGAGGCGGGCGCAACAAAAAGCGCGACATTGCACGAGGAAGACGACCGCGAGGAGTTCCCGCACGAAGGGAGTTCGGGGAAGGATCGTATTCTTGCGATTCTCGCTTTTGTGGTGTCCCTGGCGTCGTTGGTGGTGACCTACTTCGCCTACGTCGCTATTCAACCTTGATCCGTCGGCGAAAAGGAATCTGATAAATTTATGGCCAGCCAAAATGTACTCAACCTGACAGAGTCCAATTTCGACTCTGAAGTGATCCACTCTTCTGTTCCAGTGCTCGTCGATTTCTGGGCTCCATGGTGCGGTCCTTGCCGGATGCTGAGTCCCGTCATCGATGAGATTGCGGACTCCAAAGTCGGTCAGGCGAAGGTTGCCAAAATCAACGTGGACGATTGCCAGGCGCTTGCGGCGAGGTACCGGATCAACTCGATTCCGGCGCTTCTCTTCTTCAAGGGGGGACAACCCGTGGATCAACTCGTCGGAGCCGCTCCGAAATCCACTTTGATTGCAAAGTTGGACGCGTTGATTTGAGTGATCTCGGGGCCTCGCCCTCGGAAAAATTCATCTGCCGAGACTGGGTATCCTCTGCTCTGACCCGCACTGATTCCTTGTTTGAAACCCGCTCTGAATCCCAGGGCGGGTTTTTTATTTGTCGGAAGGGTTCGACGATAGTGCCACGGCCACAATGCAGCTTTTGGTTTTTGCCGTGAGAATCAGCGATTTTGGGAAGTTCTGGTGTTCCGACAGAGAGAGTCCTGCTCTTTTGAGGCTGGCTTCCATGGATGCCCACTCGCGAGCGAAAGCCTCCGGCGGATTCTCTGCGTCGCGGATTTTGTCCACTTTTTGTTCACCGAGGTAGAGGAGGGCGGTCTCCTCCCAATCCGGGAGTGCTTCGAGCGAAACGGCATCCACACCGAGGGATTCCCCGAGGGCGATCCCTAGCCACGCTTCCCCTGCCGCGTAGCTGATCGATACAAAAGGAGGTTGTTCTCGAATGGGGTCCCGGACTATCGGCCCTTTCGGTGTTTCGATCCAAGTTGCGGGCTTTTGAGCCCAGTCGGAGAGTACCCCCTGAAGGGTTTGGCGTACCTTGTGGCGGCCTGCAGCGTTGCGGACAACCTCAGGGATTTGGATGAGTGCGAAGGGCACTCGGGAGATCTTGGTCGAGCGGGGAAGCGGGATCTCGCAAGGCCAACGATGCCACCAGAGCGGAGACTTCACGGTGATCGGGTGTTGTCTGCAGCGGGCTGGGCTGGGGTACCGGACCAGCGGGTGTGCGGGGGGACCTGTTCTCCCTTAGTTACCAGTGTGAGGGGACCCAAACAGGAGTCCTCTCCCACGCAGGCGTCGTAGAGCACGGTGGATCGTACTCCGAGGGTCGCTCCTGCTCTGATATCCACGCGTCCAATCCTCATCACACGGTCCTCGAAAAGGTGGGTCTGCGGTCCGCTCCAAGCATTCAGTTCCGCAAAGTCGCCGATCGTGACGCAGTCAAATTCGGTGACATCGGTGGTGTTGATCCAAGCGCCGCGTCCGATTTGGACCCCGAGGAGACGGAGTGCCCAAGGGAGGAGCGGAGTGCCCTTGAGGTGCGTGAGGAGGGCGGGCACGGCGAGGGATTCATAAGCAACGGTGACTGCCTCGCTCAGCCATACGAAGAGGGTCCACATAGGAGCTCTGCGATTGCGATAGCATCCGACGAGCATCCATTTGAGAAGGACCACGAACCCGAATGCACAGGCGCCGTAGAGGAGGCCCGCCGCGAGCAGCGTCTGGATGCCACCGAGCGTGCCGCCTTCTTCGAATCGGGCGAGCGCGCTGTATACGACGACGTATCCGGCAGAGATGACGAAGGCGAGGGGAAGCACTGTGCGCAAGGCTTCGATCAGCCCCCGAGCGGCGCGGCGCGCGGGTGAAGGTGCAAAAGTCAGGGCGGGATCGGGTGTTTCGATGGTTTCTCGAGCAGGGAGTTGCAGCGCGGGCGACCCCATCCATGTCTGCCCCGGCGAGAGTGCCTGATGAGGAGGAGCGTAAGTTTGGACGCCAATCAGCACATCTTCGGGAATGGTGGTGCCATCTCCGACGTATGCCCCATTTCCAAGAAAACTGCGTGGGCCGATTTTGGTTCCGACCAAATTCATCCACCCCAAGCGCTGCTCTTCGTCACCGAGGAGGACGCCGTCCGCTACAAAGGAGTCAGGGCCGAGCTCGAGGAGGTCGGGGATGATGCCTGTGGCGGTGGAAATCTCGGCGCCGCGCCCTACTTTTGCTCCCATCCACCGCATCCAGACGGGAGCAAAGAGGGAGGCATACAAGCCATGAAGAACCTCCAGACTGGTTTCCAGAATATGACTGGAGAGCCATTTCACGCAGTATTGCCTTCCATGGAAGGGGAAGCGTCCGGGTTGTTGTTTGGGGAGAATTCGGTGAAGGGCGCCGGCCAGGAGGGCGGTCAGCAGGACCAGCAGCAGGGAGGCGGGGAGGGCCATTGCCAGGAAGATGGGGAAGGTGCGCCACCAGGGCAGGCCGCTTTCGAAAAGGTCCAAGGTGTGGGAGTCTATCCAGTCGATCAGGACGAAGGCGGGAAAGGTGGGGAGGAAAAAGAGCGTGGCGACGAGAGCTGCCCCGGAGGCGTAGAAACACAGGGCAGCCGCGCGCTGCCAGATCGGTGGCGCGGGTGCCGCGGGCCAGGCCTCCTTTTCGAGGAACACCGGTTGAGCGGGCGCTCCGGCCCACGTGCTCCCCGGGGGAAGGTGTTGTCCTTGCGCCATGGCGGAGAGGCCGCAGAGGTGACCCTGAGCTCCGATGGAGGTGTCGTTTTCAAGAACGCTGTAGGAATCGACGATGGCATCCGCACCGATGGAGATGCGCCCGATTCGCAGGACCCCTTTTTCGACTCGCGCATTTTCAAAATTTACGAAAGTTCCGACGCAGGCCCGGTCACCGATTTCAAGGAGCTCTGGAACAGAGACGGTGAAGGAGTTGAGGAGGGTATCCGATCCGACTTTTGCGCCAAGAAGGCGCAGGTAAAGGGAATGCCAGGGAGTGCCAGAAATAAGGGCAACAGAGGGTATTTCGGTAATTCGGCAACCGAGCCACCATCGGAAATACGTGAACCCCCAGAGTGGGTAGTCTCCCGGAGACAGGCGTCCGACCAGGCCGCGTCGGAGCAGAATTGAGAGGGGGAAAGAAAATGCGGTGGTGATTAAAAATGCCGCGATGGAGAGGCTGATGGCCCGAGGTGCGGTGTCGCCGGAACTGCCAGTGAAATAATGGTATGTGAAGAAAGGGGCGAGCCATTGTGCGGTTTGCAGGAGAAGGAGTGCGGGGAGGCAAGCGCCCTGCGCAAGCCCGCAGCAAAATCGGCGGAGAAAACGGGGGGCAGGGCGAGTGGGGGCTTCCAGGAGGGGGCCTTGCGGAATGCGCTCGAGCGCTGCCGCAATTTTTTGGACAGTTCGTTCGCGATAAATGTGGTGGACTCCTAGGGAACGGTAGCGGGGTTCCTTGCGGAGCTGGCTTACCAATCGAGCCGCCCAAAGAGAGTGTCCTCCCAAGTCCGTGAAAAAATCGTGGTGAGGCAAGAGGGGTTTCCCCGGAAAAAGAACCGACAAGACTTTCCAAAGAGCAGACTCAGCGTCGCTGGAGGGGTGGCTCGATTCCGGGTCGCTCCATTCCGAAGGTAGCGACAGGCCAGGGAGGTCCCTTTGCCGAAGGGCTTCCAGGTGAATTTTGCCGGAGGCCAGCCGGGGCATCGCCTCCAAAAACTCGATGTGGGCGGGCAGCATGTAGGAAGGAAGCCGGGATTGGAGTCGGCGTTTGGTTTCCTCCACATCCGGGGTATCCGCAGTGCCCACAGCAAACGCGACGATTTCCGGAGCTCCGTGAAGTTCGCGCACGACTGCGGCGGCAGTTGCGACGCCCGGTTGAGCAGACAATGCGGCTGCAACCTCATCCAGCTCGATCCGGAAACCACGCACCTTCACTTGGTTGTCGATGCGTCCCAGGCAGTGGACACGGCCTTCGAGCGCGATCCGTCCGAGGTCGCCGGTGAGGTACAGGGTGGATTCCGCCGGCGATGCCGCGCTCGTGTTGGGGATGAACCTGGATGCGGTGTGCTCCGGTAAGTTCAGGTAACCGAGGGTGACTCCCGGCCCGAAAATTCCGATTTCCCCGACCTGCCCGCAGGGCAGCGGGCGTCCGTCGGCTCCCATGATCAGCATTCCGTAATTGGGAAGCGGGGCTCCGATCGTCACCGGTTCGCCGGGGATAAGCTCCGCGATACTTGCCGACACGGTGGTTTCGGTGGGGCCATACGTGTTGAAGACGCGCGGCCCCCGGCCGGTCAGGCGCTGGGCTAGCGAATCCGGGCAGGCTTCGCCGCCCAAATTGATGAGGCGCAGGTGCGGCGGAAGGTTTTCCAAAAAACCCATGAGCGTCGGCACGGCGTGAAGCACCGTGATTTGGTGTTTTCGGAGGGTGTCCTCCAGGGCCAGCGGGTCCGAAGCGACTTCGGCGGGAGCCACCCAGAAAGAGGCGCCAACGAGGTACGAAATCCAGATTTCTTCAAACGACATATCAAAGGCCACGGAGAAGCCCTGATACGCTTTGTCTCCGCTGTGGATCCCGAGGACGGCGTTTTCGCTTCGGAGAAAGTGGCAGATATTCGAGTGGCTGACGGCGATGCCCTTCGGTGTACCCGTTGAGCCTGAGGTGTAGATGACATAGGCGGGGTCGATCGGGGCCGGTCGTTTGGAGGGAATCCGGCGGGCCCCCGGGGCAAGCAGATCTTCCAGACACCAGACAGGCACCGGAAGGTGTTGGAGCCTCTCTGCCCACGCCCGTGAGGTCACCACTGCGAGGGCGCGAGAGGCGCTGAGACAGGCGGCGGCTCTTTCGAGCGGAACCTCGGCGTCGAAAGGGAGCCATGCCGCTCCGCTCGCTGTGATGCCGGCTTGGGCAACGAGGAGTTGAGCGCCCCTTGGAAAAAGAAGGCCGATTACGGTTCCAGGGCCTGCTCCAAGCGCGCTCAGGGCGCCGCCAACCGTTGCGGATTGCCGAAGGAGATCGTGGTATCGGACGGTTTCGGAATCGGTTTGGAAGGCTACCCTGGAGGGTTGACTTTGAGCGGTTTGAGTAAGGATTTCGAAAAGGGTCTCTTTTCGGAGGAGGTCGGGTCTGTGGGCACCGCGGAGGATCATGAGGTATGGGAACCTGAGGGGAGGGTGGGAAGCCAGGGGGGTATTGAAAAGGGGAAACGCTGTTTGCGCAAAGGGGGAGGAGGGTTCGGCGTGTGACTCTCATTTTTACGCCTTTTTTTCAGTCCATCGGTCCTTGGCTTCCGTAGCGATGGGTGATGTGTAACGAACTGGATCTGACGAGGCAGGAAGGTTCCTGGGGAGGGCATCCGACGGACTCTCTTGGGCAGAAGGGGGTGTTGGTGATTGCTGCGAGCCATTCCGTGGCGGGAGCGGTGGTGAGCAAGTTGGCGGGGGAGGGGGCACACGTGCTGGTGGCTACTGAGGACGCCTCGGAACTGAGCCATCTCCTTTCGGGGGCTCGAGGAAGCCCGGGAAAGGTTCAGGGAATGACGGTGGATGTTTCCCGGAAGACGGAGTTGGAGCGCGTCTTTCGCTGGGTAGATGGAACCTTGCTGCACTTGGACGCCCTTGTTGGGGTGGTGGAGGAAGAGAGCCGGGACCGACCGGACGGAGATTTGGAGGCCTGGCACGCGCTTTTGGAGGAGCGCTGGGTGATGCCTCTTCTCCTCGTGGAGGGGGCAGCGATGCGGATGCGGCCACGACGCCAGGGCCACATTTTGCAGGTGGCTCTGCATTCCCAAGGAAGGATGGCGCCGGCGGGCGACTCTTCCCACGTCGGAGGAGGAGGATCGGAATTGGAGCCGGTGTGGCGAACTCTCCGGGAGATGCTCGAGGCGAGGCGCGAGGGGCTGAGGCGAGAGGGGATTCGTTTGACGATTTTGGAGGTGGAGGGGCTCCCGGCGGGTTCGGCCTGTGGAAGCAGCCCTGCATCGGGGTGGGCGAGGACGGAGGCGGAGCCCTGTCCATCGCCAGGGGATGTGGCGGAGGCGGTGCACTTCTGCTTGCACAGGCGACAAGGGGCTGTGGTTGAGGCGCTGAAGTTGCGTGCGCCCTGCGGTGTGGGGGAGGCCGTTTGCAGTTTGAATCCGGGGAGACTTGGCGAGTGAACTGGGGTCTCCTCAGGAAGGAGTTGATGGGGGCGGGGGTTTTCCTTTTGGATGAAGCTCCAACCCGCGTTGTTGCGGAGCGGTCCCTCGCCTTATGAAACTCTTCATTCCCGGTCCTGTTCAGGTCTCAGAAAAGACATTCGCCGCCTTCTGCCGCCCGATGATTGGGCACCGGAGCGGAGATTTCAAAAAACTCTACGGCGGAATTCAGCCGCGGCTCCAGGAGCTGTTTCAGACCCGGCAGCCCGTTTTTCTATCGACCTCCTCGGCCTGGGGGATCATGGAGGGTGCGATCCGGAACCTGGTAGGATCTGGAAAGGTACTCAACTGCATGTGCGGCGCCTTTTCTGACAAGTGGCTGGATGTGTCCAAGCGTTGCGGCAAGGAGGCCGTTGGTTTGCAGGTGGAGTGGGGACAACCCATCCGGGGCGAGCAGGTGCGGGAACACCTGAAGAAGGGAGGCTTCGACGCAGTGACCGTGATCCACAACGAAACTTCCACCGGGGTCATGTCGCCCTTGGCGGAAATCGCGGAAGCAGTGCGCGAATTTCCCGAAGTACGTCTGGTCGTGGACAGTGTTTCGTCCTTCTCGGTGGTTCCAATCCCCATGGATGAGCTGGGCATTGACGTCCTGCTGACCGGTTCGCAGAAGGCTCTGGCGATGCCCCCGGGGCTCGCCTTGTTTGCAGCCAGTCCGAGGGCCATGGAGCGGGCTTCGCAGGTCTCGGGTCGGGGTTACTATTTTGATTTTGTGGAGTTTCAGAAAAATCAGGCGGAGGACATGACGCCTTCGACACCTTCGATTTCTCACATTTACGCCCTTCAGTCGAAGTTGGAGGACATCTTTGCGGAGGGGGTTGGCGCGCGCTTTGAGCGGCATGCCCAAACGAACGCGATGGTTCACGAGTGGGTTCGCCGGAATGGATTCGAGTTTTTTGCGCCGGAGGGTTACCGATCCAAATCTCTGACGTGTGTCGCCAATAATCGCTCCATCGATGTGGCGGCTCTGGTGGCAAAATTAAAGGATCGGCACGGAATTTTGATCGACGGGGGGTATGGCAAGCTCAAGGGCAAGACCTTCCGGCTTTCCAACATGGGTGATGAGACTCCGGAATCCGTCGGTGCGCTTCTGTCTGCCCTCGACGACTGCCTGTCCGCCTAGAACTATTTCCTCTGTTTGTTTCTGCTCACATTCCATCCAACTCAACCCAACTCCATATGTCTGTTCTCGTAGGAAAATCTGCTCCCGCCTTCAGCACCGGTGCCGTGATCAACGGGCACGAAATTGTTAGCGGCTTCACCCTCGAACAATTCCGGGGGAAAAAGTACGTCGTCCTGTTTTTTTACCCGAAGGATTTTACCTTTGTGTGCCCCACCGAACTCCATGCCTTCCAAGAAAAGCTGGCGGAGTTTGAGAAGCGCGACACGGTCGTTTTGGCGGTGTCGACGGACACGGAGGAAAGCCACTGGGCGTGGCTCCAGATGCCGAAGAGCCAGGGAGGGATTCAGGGGGTCAAGTACCCGGTTTTGGCGGATTCAAACAAGACGATCTCCTCCGCCTATGATGTGCTCAACGGCGAGTTTGGTTGGGACGACGAGGGGCAGTTGACGGCTAGCAGTGCGATGATTGCCTACCGCGGGTTGTTCTTGATCGATAAATCGGGGGTAGTGCGCCACCAGCTCGTGAACGATTTGCCCTTGGGAAGGAATGTGGACGAGGCGATCCGCATGGTGGATGCGCTCCAGTTTTTCGAGAAAAACGGGGAGGTATGTCCGGCCAACTGGACCCAGGGCAAGGAGGGCATGCATGCCAACTTTGAAGGGGTGGCCAAGTATCTTTCTAAACACTAGGAGGCCGAGTGAAATACCCCGCCCCCCTCTCTGCGTTTGCCTCTTCCGGGAATGGAGTTGGCCTGAGCGAAGTCTCGGATTTGGTCGCCCGCGGTTGTCCTTTGGAGGACTACCGCGACCAGCGGGTTTTGATGATCATTCCCGACGCCACCCGAACCTGCCCCGTGGGGGTGCTTTTTCAGACCTTGCACGCGCACATTGGCGGGGTTGCGCGTGCAATGGACGTCATGGTGGCTCTGGGGACACATCAACCCATGAGCGAGGAGGCGATTTGTGCGCGCCTTGAGATCACCTTGGACGAGCGCAGAGCGCGGTATGCCAAGGTTGGATTTCTCAATCACGAGTGGGACAACCCTGCGGCTCTCAAGCGGATCGGAGTGATTCCCAAGGAGGAGATTCATGACTTGAGTGGCGGGTTGTTTGCGATGGACGTGCCTGTCGAGATCAACGCCCGCGTGTTGGAGTACGACCGGATCGTGATTTGCGGGCCGGTTTTCCCCCACGAGGTGGTCGGTTTTTCGGGGGGGAACAAGTATTTGTTCCCTGGGGTGAGCGGTCCGGAGATCTTGAATTTTTTCCACTGGTTGGGGGCGGTGGTCACCAACCCGATGATCATTGGAAACAAGTGGACCCCGGTTCGGAAGGTTGTGGATCGTGCAGCGGCGCTGGTGCCTGTTCCGAAGACATGCCTTGCGATGGTTGTGGACCACGGGCAGCTGGCGGGACTTTTTTGTGGAACGCCCGAGGGGGCATGGGATGCGGCAAGCGAGCTTTCGAAAAAGCTTCACATTGAGTATAAGGAGAAGCCTTTCCACACGGTGCTCTCCTGTGCTCCGGCGATGTACGACGAGTTGTGGGTGGGTGGCAAGTGTATGTACAAATTGGAGCCCGTCGTTGCCGATGGCGGGGAATTAATCATTTACGCTCCGCATATCCGCGAAATTTCCCTGACGCACGGGCGGATCATTCGGGAGGTGGGGTACCATTGCCGGGATTACTTCTTGAAACAGTGGGATCGTTTTCAGCACTACGCCTGGGGAGTTTTGGCGCACTCGTCGCATGTGCGAGGGATCGGGCGGTTTGAAAATGGCGTGGAGGAGTGTCGGGTTCAGGTGACTTTGGCGACGGGTATTCCAGAGTCGGAGTGCCGGGCGATTAATCTGGGATATCGGGATCCGAGGAGCATCGATGTTTCTGCCTACCAGAACCGCGAGGCGGAGGGGGTGCTGCTGGTGCCGAAGGCTGGGGAGATGCTTTATCACTTGCGTCAGCGTCCTGATTGGGCGCGTGAGATGTAGTCGGGGACGGGCGCGGCGGGAGATTTCTGGGGGGCGTGTTTGGGGGGGCTTGACGTCTTTGGGGACTTTCCCATGGATGGGGGGTGTCTATTCGAGGGCGCACCCTGGGTACGGTTGGGAGGGTTTTTGGCGATCGAGAATCTGGGAATGATGCGCCGACAGAGGAGATGAATCGGGGGTGGGTGGGAGGAGACCGTCAGAGTTTTGCCATTGAAGCTTGGGTCGTGTGTTCCTTTGGTTCGCAGGGAGTATTTTTATGGAGATTTCGGTTTTTTGGGGGGTCATCCATTGGATTTCGTTTGGGTTGGAGCGTATGTTCCACCATGAAAATTCAGAGATCGACGCCGGCAAAAATCGCATTGGGAAGTTCAGGGTTGGGGGTGCCGGATGCTGCGCTGGTGCAGAGGCGGGCCGAGGAGATTGCGGCCATTGAGGGGAGGGAGATTCCGGATGCGTGCGATTGGGAGGCGGCGCGTCGGGAGTTGCATGGGCGGGGGGCGGAGGAGGAGGGGGATTCGGCGCGCATCTGGGCGTCGGAGGCGGAGGGGATGGGTGTGGAGTCTGGGGGGGAGGTGGGGGCTTTGGAGCCGGAGGATGA
>JBANFR010000087.1:0-14592 GCA_037975925.1 Verrucomicrobiota bacterium | reverse complement strand
GTACCCCCCGGAGGCGGGCCTGAAATTCCGGACGGGGCGAACAACCGTACAGCATCAGCCCCGCACGGACCAAATCGGCCGCGTCTGCGGGAAACCCAATGGCGCCCGCGCTGTTTTCCACATGGACCGGCCCGGACACGAGGCCCTGGTCGCGTAATTCCTGCACCAGAGCCCGAAACCGGGCGAGTTGATGGCGTGTGTATTCGTCATCCTCGTCGGCCACCGGAAGATGCGAGCCAACTCCGGTGACCCGCAAACGAGGCAGCGCCCGACAGGCCCTCGCAAATTCAACCGCTTCGCTTTCCCACACGCCAATCCGCCCCATTCCGGAGTCGATGGCGAGATGCACCTCCATTCCCCCGACTCCCGCCAATTGAGAGTAGGCGAGCGCCTCGTCCAGCGTCGAAATGACCGGGCAAAATCCGCCCGCCACCACGGCGGCGCGCTCTTGGGGCAGAGCCGGGCCCAAAATCATCACCCGTTTGCCCGGAGCAATTCGTAAAACCTCCCGGGCCTCCCGCACATTGGCCACTCCGAACCACTCCGTCTTCTGGCAAAGCGCGCTCACGACCGATTCCACCCCGTGGCCGTAGGCATTGGCCTTGACGACTGCCATGACCTCCACTCCTTGTCCTAAGTGCGAACGCAGCGCTTCCCAATTCTCCCTGAGCGCTTGGCAATCAATCTCCGCCCACGAACGGCAATCTGTTTCCGAGAAGAGCATCCCTCTTTTTGATCCGGAAAATTCCATGACACCACTCTCAAGAAACACTGCGCCCCACCTCCTTCGACCCGGCCCGGTGTGGCGCCGAGCGTGCCGCAGGCTCCTGTGGTCCGCGCCCTTGCGCCTCGACAGCCAGTCGCACCCGATCCAGATTAAAGCCTCCTTTTTTTATGCGTCGTACCCTGCCATGGGCTCTCGCCCTTCTCTGCTCGCTCTCCTGTTCACAGGCCGCCGACTCTCCTTCCCAAACCGCCAAAAGCTCCAAATCTGCGCGCACGACTTCCGGTGACTCAGAGGAAGGGGAATCTGCCAGGTCCGGAAATTTCTTCGGCCGGATCTTTGGAAAACCCTCGGATTCGGGGTCTGCTTCGAAAAAAGGGGGATCCCAAGGATCTTCCTCCACAGAGGCAAAGAGCGAATCCCGGACGGAAACAAAATCGGAGGGCAACGCCTTGGGGAAAGGAGACTCCAAGTCTGCAAAAAAATCGCTACCGAAAGAAAAGCCGGCACCGGCCGCACCGGAGATTCCGAAGACTGAAGACGAACGCTTTATTTTGGCGAAAAAAGCCGCGTCGGAGGACCCCAAAGTCATTGAATTGCGCGGGAAAGCGGACGCTTCCACCCGGGAGGATGACGCTCAGCGACTGACACGAGCCTACTTGAGGACGCTTTACGGGCGTATGCGGACTCTGGAGCCTACCCTGAAGGAGCGAATCGACCTGACGGAAGCGGCAGCTCTCAGGATGGTTCCTGAGCCTCCCGCCCGCTAGGCGGCGGCTGTTCACGGTATTTTATGTGGATGCCGTCCTCGGGCTGCCGTCTGGGTTCCGACACTTTCCCGGACTGAAACGTTCTTTTGTATGGCCTTTGCCCAAACCCATGCCGCCATCAGCCTCGCACTCGCCGTGGTTCTCTGGGTGGTGCAAACCATCATCTACCCGGCCTTCTCAGCCATTGATCCCGCTCAATTTCAGAAGTGGCATGAGGCTTACACGGGCAAAATCGCCAAAATTGTCGCTCCCCTGATTTTCCTCCAAGCGATTGGGGTCGCGATTCGACGAGGATACCTCTCGGAGACCACGCCCCTCTGGATCGCCGAATGCGCTCTGACCGTAGCGGCATGGATGGTGACGGCCATGGTGTCTGTCCCCCTGCACCGCAGTCTCCAAAAAGCTCGCTCGGAGAAGGCGATTCAGCTGCTTGTTCGGACCAATTGGGTCCGCACGATTGCTTGGAGCGGTACCGCCCTCTGTAGCTGGGTGGCCGCCTGCTCCAATCACTGAGGACGCGCCGTCGGTAGGGTGATGTGCACTTCCCGCAGATAAAGCGGCTCAAGGTCGTCGCGCTGGACGATTCCACGCCGACCCGCGGCGAGTTCCGCAAGGACTCCGGCGTCTGGCAGGGCAATGTGCGAGACCCATCCTTCCGGTAAAGCTTCCGTGGAGAGAATGTCGCCGGAACCCGCTTCCAAAATGGACTTGAGCCCTTCGGAATCCTCCACGAGCCGCGGACCGTCCACGCAAATCCCATCCGCCACCTCGGAGTAATACCAGGTTCCTCTTCGGGCATCCCCCACCACACGGTAAGCCGATCCCGCCGCTCTGAGGCCCAGAACGCTAGGCAATCCTACCAACTCGCAATTCCAGACGCTCTGGAGACCCATCGCTGCGGAGATCGCAATCCGCACCCCTGCGTAGGACCCGGGTCCCAACCCCACTGCCAGACAATCGATCCGTTCAACCAAATCCCGCGCCTCCTCCAGGGCCGGGAACAAGGTGGAGGAATGAGTTCTCTGGGACGCCAACTCCTTGCGCCAAGCGACCCTCTCCCCGTCCCACAACGCCACAGAACCCACCTCCGTTGAGGTGTCCAAAGCCAATACCTTCATAATTGGAACCTTAAGATACGCTCATCGCCCGCGCCGATGCTGAAACGCACAAAACGCGTCCCTTTCGGCATCGCTGCCTCAAATTTATGGGCCCACTCCACCAAGAGCACCCCGCGTTCTTGTAACAAATCCTCCCAGCCCATTCCCCGCAGCTCTCCCTCCGATTCCAGCCGATAGAGATCCATGTGAAAAACGGGGAGCCGCCCCGCCCGATACTCGTGCACCAAGGTAAAAGTCGGGCTTGAGACCTCAGCCGGATCGCCTCCCAGACCGCGCAGGATTCCCTTGGTGAAATGGGTCTTGCCGGCCCCCAAATCGCCGCAGAGAGCCACCACATCGCCCATGCGCAGCGTCTGCGCAAAACACGCACCCGCCTCCACCGTCTCCTCAGGATTCTTGGAAATGATCGTATCCACGTGATGACAAGGTTTCGCCTCTGGAACCCGACACTAGCTCGCCTACCACCGTCAAGGGAAGTGACGGAAAACGACGGGACCAAGCCTCCTTCAAATCCCCCACCCGCCTGGGGGTCATCGCCAAAAGCAGCTCAAAATCCTCCCCATCCGACAGCGCCTGCTCCACGCTCGTTCCCGGGGTTCGGGGCAGCTGCTCCAAGTCAATCCGGTAAGCACATCCACTCGCTGCGGCAAGGCGCGGAAGGTCGGCGCCGAGCCCATCGGAGAGATCCATCATCGCATTCGGACAAAAGTGCGTCACCAACCACTCCGCCTCCGCGAGGCGTGGAATAAAATCCAAGTGTTTGCCCGACTCCATCGAGCCACCCAGCGTTCCGGTTACCAGCAGAACGTCCCCGGGACGCCCCCCGGTTCGTGAAACACAATGCTCCGGCGAGACCCAACCCGTGAGGCAGATATTACAAACCAGAGGCCCCGTTGTGTGGCCGGTCTCCCCGCCGACCACCGAGACCCCAAACTGCCGTGCCGCCCGGCCGATTCCCCGGTACAATCCCTCCAAGCGACTCCAATCCGTCTTGCGCGGTGCGAGCACCGTGAGAAGCGCGTGCTCCGGTTTACCTCCCATCGCCGCGATGTCGCTGAGTGCCCGACACAAGGCCTTCCACCCCACCCGCTCCATGGTTTCGTTCGCCAGAAAATGCACGCCCTCCACCACGACATCGGTCTTCAAAAGCTGATGCCGCATCTGTCCCGCGACTTGGACAACCGCGCAATCATCTCCCGGCCCAAGGAGCACGGAGGGGGAAGAAGTGGGAATGAGCCGCAAAAGCCGCTCCACGACGGCATCTTCGCCCAATTCGGAGAGTTTGGGGGAGTGGGGCACTAGGTGGGGATCCATCCGCGTCCCTGGAGGTAGAGCATTCCAAGACTCATCGCATTAAACCCGGCGTGCATGCCGATGGGGACCCAGAGAGAGCCGTGGCGCTCGTAACTGACCGTCAGGCAGAGTGACAGAGAAAATAAGCCCGCCATCACCGCGAGATTTCCATGCGAAAAGGCGAAAAGCAGACTGGTAAAAAGTGCGCTCACAACGGGTCCACAATACCTCTTGAGCGTCGGATAAAAGTAACCCCGAAAAACGCTCTCTTCCACCAGCGGCGCAACAAAAACCGCTGAAATCCCCACGGCCCAGACGGTGGACCAATTCCCCGATTCAGAAGCTGCACGGAAAAGGGAAACCATTCCCTGCTCTCCATTCTGATCCGGAAACACCATGCGAGATGCCAAATTGATGGCCCAGACCATCGGAAGCGCCGTTCCGAGAAAAACCATGGCCCGCAAAAAAGCGCTGGGGAAATGGTCTGACACCCAACCCAGTGCAGGCCCCACCGGGACCCTGCGCGCGCGCGCAAAAAACACCACAACGGCCAGCAGCAGCAGCATGAAGACGGAGTTTCCCAAGAGACGGTTGGGGGTCAAATCCGTGGACGGCTCCTGCCTCAACAGCCCTGCCCAACCCGTCCAGGCGAAATAAGCGGCAAGAGATCCGCCAAAAAAAACATCGGGCACCCCAAAATACTGGGTGCTTACTCGGCTTCCCCTTGCCCGCAGCTCTCCGATGGCGGCGAGGTAATAACCCGCCCCCCCCAGTACCGGGAGAGCGAGCAGGAGGAGCAACAACCGTGAGGTCAAATCGGGACTCAAGGACATGAATCGCAATTCAGCGAACCTTGTTTACGGAATCAGAACGGAAGGCAGGTAATAAAGGCGCCCATTCTGCAACTTGCTCCCCGCCAGCCCACGCCAGTCCAGCTGCACCCTCGATCCCTTCGTCGAAGTCTCGCTCAGCAAACGCATCAGGCGCCCGAACGCCATCGGAGCCGAATACCGAATCACCGAAGCGCCAGGAGCCTTCCCCAGCACCCGGGCCTTTTCGCACGCCTCATCCATTCCCCCCAGTTCATCCACCAACTTTTCCTTCAATGCGTCGACCCCCGACACAATCCGGCCATCGGCCACTCCCTGGCGCAGCTCCCTTTCGTCCAGATGCCGCTCACGCGCCACAATCCCGACAAAACGGTCGTAGGACTGATTAATCATCCCCTGAACGTATTCGCGCTCCATGTCCGTCAGTTCGCGGGCTCCATTGAGCAAATCCTTCAAGGCACCGCTCTTAAAAGTCATCACCTCCAACCCGACTTTTCCCAACAACTCTCGGTAGTTCACCGATTGCATAATGACACCAATCGACGCCGTGATCGTCGTCTCGTGCGCAAACAGATGGCTCCCCGCGCAGGCCACGTAGTACCCCCCAGAAGCCGCCACCGAGTCCATGCTGACAACCACGGGCTTCTTCTCCCGCAACAAGCGCACCGCATTGTACAAAATGTCGGAGGCCGTGACCTCCCCCCCCGGGGAGTCGATACGAAGAACCACCGCACACACCGAATGATCCTCCCTTGCCTGCTCGATCTCGGCCAGTGTGTCCTCCAAAGCAGTCTCGGCAACTTGCCCCAACTCCGCAGAGCTAATCACCCCGCGCACGGAAATAACGGCAACGCGCTTTTCAATCCCCTCACCCTCCTCTTTGGCCGGCTTGACCAACTCCTCCCCGAAGGCACTCCGATGTCCGGGTCGGGCAACGGTTTTTGCAATTTGGCCCGCCCGAGAGATCAGGAAGGCCACGTTGAAGACGGCGCTCATGATCAGGGCCACAATGAGGACCGCTGTCAGGCAGCCCGTGCGTTTCGGGGTTGTCATGAGGCGAGCGTGTTCGAAGCCGCCGCGCTCCGCAAGACCCCATGGGGTGGGCGACGCGCTGCATCAGGGCACCTGCGCCCTTTTGAAGAAGCCTTCTCTGAAGCGGAGCTTCCTTCTGCAGGACAGGAGCCGCAGCACTTCCACCAGAATCCACAGGATGGAGACGAGCACTGCAAAAGCCGAATACCACTCCATATGTTTGGGAGCCCGGCTCATCACCCCATCCTCGATGGCTCCGAGGTCCAAAAGGAGGTTGATGGAAAATGCGACGGCCACTCCCAGCCCCGCCAGCATCGCCGCCGCGCCAGACTGGTGAAAATAAGACACCTCCATCGCCATGCATCGTGCCCCCCAGGCAAGGGCGTAAGACAGGCACACCCCCCCGCCGATCCCAAGCAACAAGAAGCGGCTCCGGCATTCTGGCCTGATCCATCCGCAGCAATACATCGACAGAATCGCAGAGGGCGTACCGCACCCGATGGACGCCAGCCAAAACACATCCATTTTCCACTCTCCCACAAGCAGTGCGGCACCCGAGCCAAGAATTCCCCCCTCAAACAGGGCAAAGGCTGGCCCAGCCAGACACGACCACCTCGTTCCAAAACACGCCGCACCCGCACACACCGAGGCACCTACCGCACCCCCAAGCAGAAAACCTCCCTGGCACAACAAGCTCTCCCCGACGGTGCGCCACACCAGACCCGCACAAAGCAGCGACAAACTCCAAAGCATCGCCGTTTTGCCCAAGGCACCCGCAAGCGTCATGGACCGGCGGCACCGCGAATCGCTGCGGAAGGCAGCCTGCCGCTTCTGGGAAGGCTTGGCCCGTGGAGCTGCAAGTTCGCACGCCAACCGACCGATGCCACTGGATCCTGGGAGTTCCATCGCCTGCCATCCTGACTTCCCCGTGCGAGGGAAAACATCGGCAAAGCCCGCATCACCTCCCCGGGCGGGAGCTGATTACCGCCCCCGAATATCCCCGGTCGACCCCATGCGCGTCCCCGAAAAGCATCGCCTAGGGGAGTGGACGGCCAAGAGATCGGAATTTTTCCGAGGCCTGCGTCGTTTACAGCGCAGGGTTCCATCCGCAAAATTGGGTTTCCATGATCGATCTTCGTTCCCGCATTTCTGAGGCCGCTCAAAACGGTGCCCTGCTCGAGTCCTCGGCCGCCAACCTGCTCCGGTATCTGGAGGGCCAACCAGACGCCGCCGCCCTGGAAAGCATCCGCGAACTTCTGGACGCCGGAGCTTGGTCTGAGCTGAACGATCGCTTCTTTAGGACGCTTGCCTTCGGCACGGGCGGACTTCGGGGCCGCACCATCGGAAAAATCGTCACCAACGCGGAAAAAGGAAATCCCCAGCCCTTGAACCGCCCGGAGCGCCCCTGCGTCGGAACCAACGCCATGAATGGCTACAATGTCTCACGCGCCACGCAGGGACTTGCCGCCTACCTGAAAGAATTTCACGCCGCCCAGGGACTTTCCGGCCGCCCCAGCCTCGTCGTGGCGCACGATACCCGCCACTTCTCCAAAGACTTCGCGGAACTCACTGCGAAAGTAGCCTCCGAAAATGGAGTCGACGTGTTTCTCTTCGAAGGCCCACGCTCGACTCCGCAGCTGTCGTTTACCGTCCGCCAGCAGAGCGCTCAGGCCGGCATCGTGATCACAGCCAGCCATAACCCGTCCCACGACAACGGCTACAAGGTCTATTTCAATCAGGGCGCCCAGGTCCTTGACCCGCACGCCAGCGGAATCATCGCCAAGGTCAACGCCCTCCAGAGCGACGTTTACCTACCAGTACCCCCGGAAGCACGTGGCACCGTCACGGTTCTGGGAGCAGAGGCCGATGCCGCCTACATGGAGCGGCTCGAAACGCTCGTGCTCGACCGCCCGATGCTCTCCTCCGCCCGGTCGCTAAAAATTGTCTTCACCTCCATCCACGGCACGGGCGGAACCATCATTCTGCCCATGCTCAAACGACTGGGCCTGCAAACCTCCACGGTCCCGGAGCAGGAAAAACCCGACGGCCGTTTTCCATCCGTCGCAAGCCCGAACCCGGAAAATGCGGAGGCGCTTTCCATGGCCATCGCCCAGGCTCAGGCCGAAGAAGCCGACCTAGTGATTGCGACAGACCCGGATTGCGACCGGATGGGAGTCGCAGTCCGAAATGCTTCGGGCCAGATGGAACTGCTCACCGGCAACCAGATCGGTTCGCTGATGGCCTTTTACCGTGTTCAAAAACTGAAGGAGCAAGGCGTTATCACCCCACAAAACGCGCACCGTTGCGTTCTGATCAAAACCTTTGTCACCACCGACCTCCAAAAATCCATCGCCCAGCGCAATGGGCTGCGGTGCGTGGAAACCCTCACCGGCTTCAAGTATATCGGAGCCAAGCTTGGAAAATACGAGGCCGCCCTGCCTCCGGCTCTCCGGGAGGGCTATCGGCATCGTCCCGAGTCCGAAACCCGGGCCGCCCGACTCGAACATTCGAGCTATTACGTGTGCGGCGGCGAGGAGAGCTACGGGTACAGCGCAGCGGATTTTGTCCGCGACAAAGACGGGAATGGGGCCGCGATCGTCTTTGCGGAAGTCGCAGCCTACGCCAAATCCAGGGGAATGACCCTTCCCGAGCTTCTCCAGGAGGTTTATGCGGAATACGGCTTTTACTGCGAAAAAAACGGTTCCTTGACCTTCGAGGGAGCTCAGGGCGCCGCACAGATTCAGAGTTTGGTGGAGTCCTACGCCTCCCGCCCCCCCACGACAGCGGACGGGAACCCCGTGAAATCGGTGCTGGACTATGCCCGAAACCGGTTCACCGACGTGGAAGGCGACCCCATTCCCAAAGAAAACATGCTCGTTGTCGCGTTGCAGGACGGCAGGCGCATTGCCGTTCGCCCGTCGGGAACCGAGCCGAAAATCAAATTTTATCTCTTTGGGCACGCGCTTCCTCCCGAAGGTGAAAAATTCTCCTCCGACGCGCTCCAAGTCGTCCAGAGGCGAGTCCAATCCTCGCTCGAAACGCTGTGGACGTGGATTCAGCAAGACGTTCAGGAGCGTTTGAAATAGTTCCCACGGGCGGTTCCGGCATCGCGCGGAAACCTCTTTTTCGCGCAAAAAAGGGGGGAGATTTGCCTCCCTTGGCATTTTCGCCGTTACCCGCCTCCCGAAAGGTGAAATGGTTCGCGCCGCCCAAAATTTATGCATGCTCTGCTCCTGAAGCGGTTCCTTCAAAAACCACGCCAAATCGCCTACGTGGTGCCCAGCTCTCCCCATTTGGTGCGGCGTGTGGCCAACCAAATGGATTTTTCTGCACCCAAGGTCATCGTGGAATTTGGTCCCGGCGAGGGCTGCCACACCCGGGAAATCCTCCGCCGCATGCATCCCGCCTCGAAACTCCTGCTCATCGAGCTGGATGAAACCCTGGTCCACCACCTCAGAGAACAGTTCAAGAACCGACCCGAAGTGATCGTTGTCCACGGCAGCGCCGCCGATGTGCTCCAAATCCTTGCTAAACACGGCTTTACCCACTGCGACTACGTGGTCTCGGGCATTCCCTTCAGTTGGATTCCGGAAAAAATCAAACAGGAGATTCTGGAAAGCACCCACCGAGCGCTGCGTCCGTCCGAGCACTCCGCGCTCATCGTCTATCAGGTCTCACGGGAACTTCGCGACGGCGGCCATTGCGACCACTTCGATCGCTGCGAGACGGAGTTCTGTCTGCTCAACTTCCCGCCCATGTGGATTTCCGCGTTTTACCGCTCGGTCGAGCCGACTCCTCAGCCCAAAGCTTCAATCCAAAGCAAAGGTCTTCTTGCGGGCGCTTAATGTGCCTTTTTGGCACACGTCCGCTCCAGCCCTCCACCCCGCATGAAACTTGAACTCTTTGTCAGAGATTGGTGCCCGTGGTGCGTCAAGGCACGCGCCCTCCTCGACCGCCTCGGTTACCACTACCTCGTCCGCGACATCGAAGTGGAACCGGGTAGCCGCGAGATCATGATCGCCCTCTCGGGCCAGGAACGCGTCCCGACCCTCAAGGCGGATGCCCTGGTGTTGCCCGACTTCGGGCCGGACGAACTCCTCGCCTTTCTTCACAAAAATTCCATCACCCCAGAGAGTTCGCGCCTCTCCGATACCCCCGCCTAAGTGCCTTCTGCCCCGGCAGCGCTCATGCTTCCTGATATCCTTCTTGTTCTCGGTTTCGCCGTCCTCTGCGTCGGCCTGCGAAGCAGCTCCATTCCGATGCTTCAGCGGCTCGGAAATCTCTGCGTCCTCTTCACCTCCTACCTCCTCGGTTGGAAACTCACGGGGCAACCCGCCTTCGGCGCCCTCTGCGCCCTCGGTTGGCTGATTCTTCCCTGGATCGATATCGTCACCCGCGTGCGGCACATCCAGATGCCGACCGACCGCCCCCTCCGCCCCATCGCCCCCCCGGGGCCATCCCGTTTCCCCGCCCTGGAAGAACTCACCGAGCAAATCGAGGCCGAGGGCTTTGAGCAAATCGAGGATGCCGGTTGGGACTGCGATGATCAGCGCCAGTTTGTACGGCTCTTTGCGCACCCCCAAAAAAACGTGCGGGCAACCATCAACCTCGTGGAGAACGAGGAGATCAGTTTTTACTACCTCACGCTCGGCTCCAGGACCTCCAACGGGGTCCTCTGG
Organism: Verrucomicrobiota bacterium; assembly: GCA_037975925.1. Lineage (GTDB taxonomy): Bacteria > Verrucomicrobiota > Verrucomicrobiia > Chthoniobacterales > Chthoniobacteraceae > Chth-196. Next base: position 4,146 of record JBANFR010000087.1, on the reverse strand, counting down.
TGCACTTGGAACTATCCCTTTTCCTCCAGTCTCAAACCCTCCCCCAACTGGAAAATCCAGCGCCTCCGGGAGGCTCAATCCTTTCACTCCCTGCTGGAAGCCCACCTCCAGTGGCCCGAGTACCACCTTGCCGGCCCTCCTTCCCCTCTCCCTCTGGAACCCGCTCAATTAACCGCCGAAATCGAGGCAGAGCTCCAATCTCAAATGGAGCACAATGTCGCATGCGGACTCCTCACCCAGTCTGCAGACGGATGGGTCCGTTACTCCTGGCGCGGATGCTTTTTCCTCTGGACCCAGTTTCTGCGTGACCTCCTCAGGGCGTAAATCACGCCCCCGGAGCACCGCCCAACCGCCGTGCAAACACCGACTCCAGCCCCCTTTGAGGCCACCGCGCGCTTGGTCGACTTCATGCGTCAGGCCGACGAACCCGGCATCATCAACCTCGCCGCGGGCGTTCCCGGCCCGGACGCTCTCCCCGCAGACTCGCTCTCCCAAGCCTTCGGACGCGCCCTCCACTCCGATGGCGCCGCCCTGTTTGCGTACCATCACCCGGAAGGCGACCATTTCTTGCGACAACACCTCGCTGACCGTCTCCACTCTCGGGGTGTTTCTCCTCTAACTCCCTCCCAGATCGTTACCACCACCGGGTGCACCCAGGCCCTCAACATCCTCCTCTCCCTCCTTGTCGAGCCGGGAAGTGTGGTGGCCTGCGAGGCCCCAGCCTATTACGGGATGCTCGAAATCCTCAGCACTCTTCGGGCTCGCGTACTCCCCCTGCCGGTCGGACCCGAGGGATGGAATTTGGAAACAACCGAGGCTCTTTTCAGAGAACACCAGCCCGCCTGCCTCGTCCTTTGCCCCACCCTGTCCAACCCCTCCGGGCTCACTCTCCCCGAATCCCAACGAGCACCCCTCGTCGATCTCTGCCGAAAACTCGGCATCCGCATCGTTGAAGATGACATTTATGGGGAATTGGCCGACTCGGGTGCGCCACGCCCCCTGCTTCACTGCGACCCCTCGGGTGAGGTTGTTAGCTTCGTCAGTAGCTTTTCAAAAACCGTCTCCCCCGGCATTCGCGTCGGCTATTGCGTGCCGGGCACTCTCCACGAGGCCTTCGCCGCACGGAAATGCCAGCAAGACCTCCATTCCTGTGTCGTCTCGGAGGCCATCCTCCGAGAATTTCTCGCAGCCAACGCCCTCGAGCCCCACCTCCAGTGGCTCCGCCTCCGAAACCGCCGCCGACGCCAACTAGCAGTCGCGGCCCTCCGCTCGACCTTCCCGGAAAACACCACCTTCATCGAGCCCGAGGGCGGCTATATGCTCTGGATGAACCTCCCTCCCCAGACAGACCTTCTCTCTCTCCGCGAGAGGGCCCGTGCCGAGGGAGTCGTCTTTGCCTCCGGCAACGCCTTTTTCACCGCCACCCCCGACTCTCCCAGCATCCGACTCAACTGCGCAAAAGCCTCGGAAACAGAGTTAGTAAGGGGCATCGAGATTCTGGGACGGCTGCTTTGCTCCCACCGGTAGTGCGATCGCATCCGTCCCGTTTGCATTGGCCACGGGAAACGCCCCTGCCCTAAAACGATCCCCATGCAAGTGCCCCTGCTCGACCTCAAGCTCCAGTACGCTCCCCTCAAAAGCCAGATCCTGGCCGCGATCGAATCGGTAGCCGATACCCAGCATCTGGTCCTCGGGCCTCAGGTCGAACAACTCGAAAGATCCGTCGAGCGTTACACCGGCGCGGCCCACGCCATCGGCGTTTCCTCCGGCACCGATGCGCAACTGGTGCTCATGATGGCCCTGGGCATCGGCCCAGGCGACGCTGTGATCACGACCCCCTACACGTTTTTTGCAACGGCCGGGTGTATCGCCCGCCTTGGCGCGCGCGTCGTTTTTGCGGATATCGACCCAGTCACCTACAACATTTGCGTAGAATCCCTCGGGGCTGCCCTTGCACAAACTGATCGAGTCAAGGCGATTATTCCAGTCCACCTCTATGGATGCTGCGCCGACATGCAGGCAATCCGCGCGCTGGCCTCCCAGTACGGCGTTCCAGTGCTGGAGGATGCCGCCCAAGCCCTGGGCGCCCAGCACCCCCTGGGATCCGCCGGCGCCATCGCCGAGGCCGGGTGGTATTCCTTTTACCCGACCAAAAATCTCGGCGCCTTCGGGGACGCCGGGATGGTGACCTGCCAGGATGCCGCCCTCGCCGCGCAAATCCGCTCCCTTCGCAACCACGGCATGGAGCCCCGGTACTATCACCACTCTGTGGGCGGCAACTTCCGCCTCGATGCCATCCAGGCCGCCGTCCTGAACATCAAGCTGCCCCACCTGGACGCTTGGGGCGAAGGCCGCAGAGCCCGGGCCGCTTTTTACCGCTCCGAATTCCGTAAACACGGGCTCGACGCGGCGCTCACCCTCCCCACCGAACCATGGGCGGGACTCGGCCTTTCCAACCACCACATTTACAACCAGTTCGTCGTCCGCTCCGCCCGGCGGGACGCCCTCCGGGCTCACTTGCAGCAGGCCGGAATCGGCTCTGAGATTTACTATCCCCTTCCCCTCCATTTGCAGGAGTGTTTCCGTAGCCTGGGATACCGCGAGGGCGACTTTCCAGAATCCGAACGTGCTGCAAAGGAAACGCTGGCACTGCCCATTTTCCCCGAATTGACCGAGGACCAGCAGCGCTACGTCACCAAGCATCTGGCGGAGTTTTTTGGTCTCTAAAATCTGCCGCCCGCCTTCCTTCAGAGGCGCCCGCATGAAATCCATCGGGCGCCCAAGCTCCGCTCACCCTCCGGAGTACCCGGCGGTGCCCTGATTCTCTCCAACGGCCACTGCCCACCGTGGGTGGTGAAAATTTTCCGACGGCGCCCCTCCGGGCGGACATGACGCCAATCCAAGACGCCCTTTTCCCAAGTTCCGCATGCGCTCTCCTCTTGCCACTTTGCTGCCGCTGGGTTCGGCCTTCGGCTACACCTTTGCCGCGCTCTTACTCAAGAGAGCCACCGAGAATGGTGGGGGTCCCTGGCGTATTACCTTTCTGGCCAACTGGATGGTCGCCCTGGTGTTTAGTCCCTGGATTCTTGCGGGAGGCCATCCCGTGCACCTCGCCACAGCCGCTCAGGCAATGCTTTCAGGGTGCGCCTTTTTTATCGGCCAAATCTTCACTTTTCTCGCCCTCAGCCGCGGCGACGTCTCCCTCACCACACCATTTCTCGGAACCAAAGTCCTTTTTGTCGCCCTGCTCTCGCCGATTCTCAGCGGTGAAACCCTCACCGGATCCCTCGCAATCTCGGCTCTACTCACCTGCATTGCGACGGCTCTTCTCGGGGGCGAATGGAAGAGCAACTCGGAGCGTCTCCTCCCGAGCCTCGGGTACGGCACCTGCGCGGCTCTCGCTTTCGCGGCATGCGACCTCATGCAGCAACGCTGGGGTGCGCAACTCGGCTTTGGCCACTTTGCCCCGATCATGTTCGGGACCATCGGACTGCTCACCTGCACTCTGATTCCCTTCTTCCCAGCGCCTCTGAGGGATCTGCCGAGGACCTCCCTCTTGGGCGGCCTCTGCGGTGGACTCCTCCTGGCTCTTCAGGCCACGGGAATCGCTTTTAGCATCGCCACCTTTCGTGAGGTGACCCTCACCAACATTCTCTACGCAACCCGGGGTATATGGAGTGTCCTCGTGGTCTGGGCCATCGGGCATTGGTTTGGAAACTTTGAAAAAGCAATAGGCCCCGCGGTGATGAAACGCCGCCTTGCCGGGGCCACCCTCCTGCTGTGCGCCGTCCTCTGGGCCCTGCTGGCGCGGTAAGTTTTTGAGGGCGAAGCGGCAAAACAATACCCGCGTCCCCGCTTGCCGACATCCGATTCCCAAAGAGAGAACCGCTGATGGGAATGCGAGGATTTTATTAGGTCGTGGTTCAGTTTTTTTTGGAGCAAATACACCATATCTCGTGTACCGATCTCACATGCACCCCCACTAATAGTAGGGGTGCACCACAGGCCGGGGGGGACGCCCAAAACGCCTCTCCCGTCCCGTGTTGCCGTGTTTTTGGTCCCTTGAACGCCCCTCATCCGTCCTTCAACCGCTCCCGAGTCCGGTCCACACCACCATTCAATTCCGACGTTTACCGCAGCAGCCCA
>JBANFR010000086.1:0-14817 GCA_037975925.1 Verrucomicrobiota bacterium | reverse complement strand
CGCGATGCTCGGCTGGATGCGGCAAATCGCCCGTGAAATCCGGGAAGCCGCCAAGGAAGGGACCCTGCCGAAATCCCTCAGCCTTGGGCACGTCTGGATCACAGCCGATCATCGAGCGCTCCTGCTGGATGCCCCCTGGCAGCCGGCGGGGACGGCAGCGGACGCCCCACTTTCCGCCCAGGCACCGAGCGCCATTCAAGCCTGCCAGCATCTGCTTTTGCAAATGATGCAGGCCTGCCCCCACTGGAGCCGCCCCCTGCACTCCGACTCCCTCCTCACCAGCCTCCAAAAGGCTTCCATCGAACGTTTCACCCACCTCCTCGGACTGCTCAATGTGCTCCGGAGAAAGAAGCCCGCGCTCTCTCAAAAAGTGCGGGAGTCCGTGGTCGTCCTCTTCTTCTTCCTCACTCCCCTGCTTTCCACCCTGAGTGCGCATTGGGGCAATCGGGCGAACGAAACCCGATGGGCACAGGCATTTCCTTCCCTTCCTCCCCTGCCCCGGGTTTTGACTGAAATGGCGGCCTTTCACCCCGGGCGCCCCTACGCCCCAGAAGCCGTCACAGAAATACCGCACACGGAAAACACTCCCTCCCCTCCCTCGACCAAGATTCGCTTCAGGACGTCAACGAGTCCGCTGCTTGCGCTTCCCGCAGGCCCCCTCGTGTCCTGTCAGTTCAGGAAATTCCAACCACACACACCGGAGAGCGACGCACTCTCCACGCACCTCCGGGGTCACTACGCCTCTCTGCTGGATGCCTCGGGCAAACTCACCATTCCCTATCTCCAACTGCCTCATCCGGACCTGGAAACCATTCGAGCCGTGCTGCACTCGGATCCCAATCGCCACGCACCAGACGCACAAAGCCTCGCGGAGGCAGATCACCGGATCGCGGAGTTTCTCGCACAGATCCCCCGTTTGGGAGGAATCCCGCTGGGCTGGAAAACATTCGAGCTTCTCTTCAGTTTCCACCTCGTCCTCGGAGCCGTGATCCTGGTTACAGCCCTGTTTCAGTGCCTGTCGATTCTGGCGATGGGTAGCCCCGCCCTGATGCGCCTAGGGGGGACCGCCTGCGTGAGTCTTGGGCAGCGGCCCGCTGGGCGCCTGCGGATGCTCGCCCGCTGGGCCCTGCTCTGGATTCCCGCGTGGGGACTACATACGGCGCTCGAGACGACCGCGATGATCCGCCTGGGAGGTCACTCTCCCCTTCTCCCCCTCATCGGCGCCGCGCTGCTGCCCCTGCTGATTGTCTGCACTTCCCTCTTCCCTCGAAACCGCTGTCTCCTCGACCGACTCACCGGGATCTGGAAAGTCCAGCGCTAGGCGACCGCACGCACTGGCCGGCCTCGACACTGGCGGATTTGGCTCACCTCCACGCAACTTCCGCCAGACTTCGAGGTTTCCACCGCGCCTCACACCCACCCTCTTTTCACCCGTCGTTGCCTTCCCGCTCGAGACATGGCTCCGCCGCCTGCTGAATGGAGCGTCATCGGAAAAGGGTATCGGAGGTAGGCTGGAGCCATGAGCGACATCATCTTCGAGGTGCGAGAAGACGAGGTAGACGGTGGCTGTACTGCAGCTGCATTGGGATATGGCCCTGCACACGCAGGGCGACACCCTTGAAGTGCTCCGGTTCCCGGGGCAAGTGTGAGGGGCAAAGGGGGCGATCTATTCTCGACCATTCATGGCGCGTCGCATGGATCGCGTCGTCCGAATCACCGCAATTCGTGCGGTGATTACCGATGAAATTCACCGCAAAACAGGGAATGCTCAGGACTGCGCCGAGGTCGACGGACCCTCCAAGTCATCCCTCCAAGTCATCGGGATGGGGACTCACGGCGAGTCACAGCGCGGCATCCCTCCCTCATTCGGCTTCGCGCTGTCCCCTTCGCACTACTTCGCGGGCCAGTCGTAGTCGGCCTGGCGGCGGAATCCGCGCAAACGCAGGGAGCGATCCGCCATCACCTCGAGCAGGGCGTAGCCGCTGTTGTCCAGGCCGGCCCCCTCAATCATCGCAACGAGCGTGCAATAGTGAATGCCAGCGATGTGCTGGTACTCATTCCGATGGGAGTGCCCCTGAAACACCGCAAGCACCCGGTTGGATTGCTCGAGAATTTCACGCACGGCCTCGGCATTGCGCACGCTGAGCACATTCGCCTTGTCGAGGCGTTGATGCGCAAAAACCACGGTCGGTTTGGCATTCGCGGCCAAATCAGCCCGCAACCATTCGAGTTGAGCCGGCGGAACATTGGCGTCTTTCCAGTCGAAATTCCCGCGCCCGTACGGGGTTCCATCCGAGGTAAAACACGCATCCAGCACGACAAAATGGAAATCACCGGCGTCGAACGAGTAATGGGTGTTTTTGGACGCCGCCGTGTGCGTGGTGAATTCTTCCTTGGTGAGGGTGCCCACGCAGTGGTTGCCGAGTACGTAATGGCGGGGTGCACGGGTCTTCGCAAAAACCGATTCGATGTGCTTGAGCCACTCGATTTCCGTCTCCACCGCACTGGCCTGGTCGATGAGATCCCCGAGGCACACCACAAATTGGGGCGCGTTTTGGTTAAAGAACTCGACGGCCTCCTCCAGCTTTCCCTCGGTTTCGCGATAAACTCGCGCTCCTCTGGCGGGTTTGTCTGCGTAGTGCAAATCGGTCAGCAGCCCGATCCGTAACACGGGCTTCTGCTGAGGGTCGTTGGCCTGCGCCGTCGCAAGCATGCCGGTCAGGCAAAGGAGGGATTGTTCGATAAAGATCCGTCTTGGAAGGCTCATAGGGGTATTGGGAAATGAGGGAATTTGGGAGATGCGCGGAAAGAGGGAAAATCCGGGGCGCGCTCTGTCAGTCGTCGTCTTGTTCGGAGTGAACGGCCCAGCGGGGGTAGGCCACTTTGCTTCCCTTCATCGCACGCCACAGGATCTGGTTGAGCACATGCTCCGGGCAGCGGTCGGCTTCCTCCAACGGAAGTTTCGCCGACGCAATCGCATCCGCCCGCAGCTGACGGTCTGCGATCTTTTTGGGCTCCGGATTGAGCTGGTCGAGGGGTGTGGTGTTCGGCACCGAGCGGAACGGAGTAAAATCAGGGGTCTCGGAAAAGCAGTCGCTCATCGGGGTGGCCGTAGCGTCGAGCTGGTTCATGGGCGGCAAGCCCAGCATGAGCTCGATCGTCCGCAGGACGCTGGTGTGGTTGTACTGCGTGTGGACCACTTTCCTGCGGTGCGTGTAGGGGCTCACGACATAACAAGTGGTGCGGTAGCCGCTCACGTGGTCCCAGCCGGCCTGCGGATCGTCCTCAATCGCAATGATGCAGGTTTCCGCCCAAAATTTGCTCCGGGAAACCGCCTCCACGACCTGACCGAAGGCGAGATCGTTATCGGCCACCTGGGAGGCGGGCGCCGGATGTTTGCCCCGGGTTCCCCCCGTGTGGTCATTGGGCAAAAAGAGGAGCATCAGGTGAGGAAGATCCCCCTTGGCCTCAAACCCTTTGAGTTCCTCGATAAAGGCCGCCGCACGCATCACGTCGGGCACATTCAAATCCCAACCCACCGTGTCGAGCTTGCTGTGCTTGCGCAGGGATTCGATTCCCGGGCGACTGCGGAGCTGGAGCGGTCCGGTGCCCGCCTTGAACTGGTTCCAATAATCGAGCCACTGGGGTTTCTCCTTCTTGCTGCCATCTGCCCAACCCGCCTCGCTAATCATCCATTCCCCGTAGTTGCGGAAGGTCTTGCCGTGAGCCAAAGCGTGGTCCCAGAGAAACCCCGAGGAAGCCCACGCAAGGGCATCCACTCCCTCCGCGGATTTTCCCCCGGGATAACTCCGGGGAAATCCCGAGGTGACCTGCCGCTCGATGTAGCTGTTGGCGATGGCGCTATCGGTCCACTGATGCCCGTCGGCACTCTGCACTCCCGAGCAGTACGTGTTGTCCAGAAGTACAAACTCCCGGGCAATCTTGTGCTGATTGGGGGTGACCTTCTCACCAAAAATGCAGAGATCAGGATCCCCATCGCCCGTCTTCAAATCCCCCAGAACCTGGTCGTAGCTGCGGTTCTCTTTGATCACGTAAAGCACGTGCTTAAACACGCTCGGTTCCCCCACCCGCTCCGGCACGGGTCGGGGCGGCTGACCAGGACGCGCCGGCAGGCGAGCCTCGGCCAGTTTGGGATAGCGCAAGTTGACCAGCGCCAGACGGGTCAGCAGGGGGATGTCCTGTTTGCCAGGCTGGGCGATGAGCGAAACGGTGCCGTGAAAATCCTTGGTGCCGAACTTCGGTTTTTCCCCGGGTTTCACGGCCTTGAAAGCGCCGTTACCCTTGATGTTCGCCACATAAAGGGCGTTGCGGGCCGGGTCGAATTCGAGCGCGCCCGGGAACCAGCCGACGGGGAGGAGTCCCACCACCTTGGACTCCTGATCGGCCGGATCAAAATCAACAACGGCCACGGCATTCTGGGTGCCATTGGCGACCCACAGTCGCTTCCCACTCGGGTCAAAAGCCAAGGCGTTGGGTTGCGCTCCAAAGAGGTCAGCGGCGTTTTGCCGGGTGAAGATTTTTTCCACGACCTGATCGGTCTTGGTCTCGATGACCGAGAGGGTGTCGCTGCCGGTATTGGCCACCACCAGGTGCTTGCCTCTTGGCGAGAGGGCCATGGCGGAGGGATGCAGCTCCACGGGCACCTCGCATTTCACCGTCCCTGACTTGAGATCAATCACGGTCACTGAACCGTCGTTTGCGATGTGGCGGACCCCGTCGACCCGCACGGGGGTCCCCTTGCCCGAAGGCGCACTGGGATCGGACTCGCCCGGATGGCGCCCTCCCTGATTGCTCACATACGCCTTGTCTCCCGCAAGCACGACCGCGAAGGGCGCCGCGCCGGTGTTCCAGGAGCGCAGGACCATGCCCGTGCGAGCGTCCAACTCGTGCAGTTGATTGTCCAGATTGCCCGCCACATAGAGCTTTTTGCCGTCTGCAGAAACGGCGATTCCCGAAGGAACATCCGCTTTGCGTCTGGCGGTTTTCGGCAGAGGCCACGCAGCAGAGGCGCTCACTCGATGCTCGGCGTCGACCGAGAACACGCTGACGGAACCGGCGACGTTTGAGAGAAAGAGCCGGGTGCCATCCGGCGAGAAGGCGAGTCCCGTGCAGCTGACCTGGCCGGCGGGCTCTTTGCCCAGCTGAGTGTTGTTTTGTTCAGACCGGGAATCGGGCGCGTGCACCGAGGAGGGGTTGGGAATCGCGACCTTTTGAAGGAGCTGCCCGGAAACCGGGTCGATGATCGCGATCTCGTGGGTTTTGCCGGTGGCGACCAGGAGCTTGCCGTCGGGACTCAGCGCCAGAGCCTGCGGACGCATTCCGGGCAACTCCACCTGCCGCCCCGTCGGAGTGAGCACTTGCCCGGTGGGAGTAAGGTAACGGTTTTCCGCAAGTTTCCCCACGCGCTCCGTCAGCCCGGCCGGCAGGCGGGAATCCTGGGCGCCAGAGAGAGCACTGGAGGCGAGCCAAATCCATGACCCCAAAAGAGGCGCCGCAGTAGCCAGACTTGCCATGCTCCGCCGCAGAGTGGACCCGCCCCCGGACGCGATTCCCGCGCTTGCTCGCAAGGGAGGGTTTTTTGGGCTGGAAGCATTCCAGCGAACGCAGGGGTGTCGGGGGACTGTCATGACGGAGCTGTGAGGGCGACAACCCCGGGCGCGGGCAGCAATTAGGGATTTCACACGGAGCGCCCCCTCGCAAACGTCAGCGTTCCGCCGAGCGCCACCGTCAGCAGGCGGGACGGAGGAACGCTCGCTGAGGGCCTGTGGGGCTCCGCTTCCCGAAGAGAAACAGAGCTCCAGGGCCGCAGTCCTTACTCGCTCTTCCTCAGCAAGAAACGGTGGGCCGTAGGCTGCGCCGCCTTGTACATTTCGACCCGGGCCTGCTCGGCTTCCTTGATCAATTCCTGCTCCACCGGCTTGTACTTGCGATACGCATCGAAAACGTTCCGCACGTCTCCGCGCCAGGCAGCCTCCTCCGTCAGACTCATATTCCCCCTGGCCGCCTTTGTGACCGCCTCGGAGACCGCCTGGGGGTTATTCAAATCGATTTTCGAATTGGACAGCCACATTTGCGTGGCGGCGATGCCCCTCAGACGCACGGTCTCCAGGCTGTGACGCTTGGTGTTCAACGCGTCGACCGCGAGAGCCTGCCGGTACTGCGGCGTCTTGGTGTTGAGCGCCAGGTTGACGCCGGATGCCAACTCGGCGGCGGCGTATTGGCCCACCGCCTGGTCGTCGATCGAGAGCGTGTACTTTCCGCTGGCCAGACCGGTGACCGTCAACAGCTCCTGGTTGAGATCCTGCTGAAAGGGAACCAGCTTCAGGGCGTCTTGGGCCCCGGCAGGCACGGGAAACGGCAACGCCGCTTCGAGGCAATCGAATGACAGTTCCCCCTGCGAAGCCTTGAGATTGCTGACCTTGCAGTTGACCTGCTCGGTGATTTTGGCGGCATCGGCAGCCACGACCATCTTGGACACGCAGGAAGTCATTCCCTGGGCCTTGAGGAGCGCATAGGCCATCACCAGATGCCCCACGTTGCCCGGATGCACCCGGTCCCTGCCCACGAGGGTGAACTTGGGATCCTCCTTCTGGGCCGCGTTGTTGACGGCGTCCATGGCGGCATGAATGTCGATCACCGGCAGATCGAATTTTTGGGCGATTTTTTTCACCTCTTCGCTGCAGTTCCCCAGCCCGTCGTTGGCGCCGAAGTGGTTGTTGGTCCCCGTCTCAGCGTTCTGCTCGTACACAGTGGGCGTGAGCAGGGTGACGCGAACATTGGCCTTGCGCAGCCCATCGACCAGATTCGTCAAGTTGGCCGCATACTGCTGGATGGACGTCTGTTGGGCCGCCTTGCTTTTCTCGTCGGTCTTGTCCTTGCCATAGGACCTCAGTCCGACGTCGTTCATTCCGAGGAGCACGGTCGCGGCGGTCGGCCGATGGACGAGGATATCCCAGTCGAGGCGAGTGCACGCGCCACCCGCTGTATCTCCCGAGATGCCGCAATTGAACAGGTGCACCTCGCGATCGGGAAACCGCGTGACGTAGAACATGTACAGGTTCGAATGGTACATCCCGCCGTGGGTGATGCTGTCACCGATGATGCAAACCTTATCGCCCTTTTGAAACGCCTGTGGCCTGGAATCGGCTGAAGCCCCTCCGGCACCCAGCGTGAAGAACAGACCGGCCAACAGGAAGGCGCGTCCCGGGGGACGCAGGACTGACCGGAGGGAGGGAAACGAAAAGGCTCGTCGTGTGTGCGCCATAAAAAGGAAAAGCGTCGGCTGGGTTGGATTGGATTGGTTGGCTTTCTCTGCTGGAGGCCGGCAGCGGGGCTGCTCAGTCACTGCCGGAGATCGGGCCTCCTGAACGGAACCCAGCGGATCGTTTTTTTTTAGGAAGGATCTTGGGGCCGGAGGCCCACACTGCTTGGAGGAAGCGGGTTCGGAAATACCCGCACCCTGAGTTCCGCCGCCCACTCCGCCACGAAAGTCCGCCACCCTTCCCCCCCTCCCCCTCCGAAAGCACTCTGGCTCAGGGAGCCTCTTCGAGCTTTCCGCTCAAGGTCTCGACCCACCTCGCCCAGAGCCAGCACAAGTCCGAGAGCCGGTTCAGATACCGCACAATCTCCGGATTCACCGCCGCCCCCGTGTGGCTCAAGGCGACCACTTCACGCTCCGCCCGCCGACAGGTCGTCCGCGCCACATCGAGACAAGCACTGCCCTTGGTCGCCCCGGGCGTCGCCCAACCTGCGTAGCTAATCCGGTGGTTTTTCTCGAGGTCGTCCACCTGCGCCGTCAACCGATCCACAAAAGCAGCCGTGACGGGTTCGTGCCCCCGGGCGCGATACGCGGCCACGTCTCCCGAGGCCACCGCCAACTCGCCCATGATGAGGACAAGCTCCCGCTGCACCTCCAGAATCCGCTCACCGACAAAGGCCACCTCACAAAAGGCGCGCACCATTCCCAGCGCCGCGTTGAGCTCGTCGATTGTGCCATACGCAATCACCCGGGGATGCGTCTTGGAGACCCTCCGGTTAAAAATCAGCCCCGTGGTTCCCGCATCCCCCGTCTTGGTGGCAATCGACATGAAACTGAGCGTATCCGAAGGGGGAGGTGCTGCCAATGCGCCTTCCCCCGATTTCGCGCCCCTCGAAAAGCCGGAGCCTACTCCACGATCAGCTCCCCTTTCATCACCCGCCAGTGGCCCGGGAAAGTGCACAAAAACGGATACACCCCGGCCTTGGCCGGAGCCGTAAACTTCAGCTCCGCACGGCCCGCTGGATTCAGCAACGCGGTTGCCTGCAAAACTTTGGGCGAATCCGGCACAAAATTCTTCGCAAACCCATCCGGTTTGGCCGCCATCTGATCGGCCAAAATGCCCACTTCTTCCTCCGCGCCGGGGGCCACGAGGACCCAGTTGTGCTGCATCAAATCCGGGTTCTCAAAAACGACGCGTACGGGTTGGCCCGCTTTCACCCGGAACTCCCGGGGAGCAAACTGCAAGAGGTTCGGCACCGCTTGAACGCGGAGCGCATCTTTTTCATCCGCGTGGGCCTTGTCCCACTGCTCTGCAAATGCGAGAAGCTCGGTTTCGCCCGAGGGCAAATGTGCTTGCGTAAGCACCTGTCCGAGAGAGTCGCACAGGAAGATGGGCGGCATGCCCGTCTTCGGACTCACCTTCCGCAAACTCAGCTCGATCAGGTTGAGCCCGGGGTTGAGGTCCAATTGCACCTGCTGCTGCGCGCTGTACGAATTATCGGAGCTGAGCAATTGCACCCCGTTGGCCGAAACCTCGAGATGGCCGTGCTTCACGCTCAGGAGCACCGTCTGCGCAGCGCTGGCCTGCACAAAGGTCCGAATGTGGCGAGCAGCGCCGGCCGGCGCTCCCTTGGCCGCATTCGCCTGGCCCCCGCCAGACACGTTTTGCCAATGCCGAATCTCACTCTCCGGTTCCACCCTCAGCACCGGCACCGAGCGGCCCTTGGCCGGTTTGAGGCCGACCTTCAAATCCGCAACCATCTTCTGCACCACCGCCTCGCTGGCGTTCATCCCCTCCAACACCGTGTCCCAAGCAAACCCCGCCCCCCCCTGGAGCGCCGTCCCCAAGGCAGCCCCCCCGTGCTCACTGTGAACCACCCGCTGCCCGCCCTTTGTTTCTTCCCCCCGGGGCTCCACTCCCATCGCTCTGAGATGCGACACCACATGCACCACGGCTGCCCGTACCCGTGGATGCGGATCCCGCGACGCCTCTTTCAAGAATGCAGGCACTCCGGGCATTCGATCAGCCAAAAACCGCACCCACATCACCGCCCCCGAACGCATCCGCGCATCCGCAGACTTCATCAGCCGAGCAAGCAACTCCGGCCGCGCCTGTCCCTGCGCGTGCAACACCCAAATCGCTTCCAAAATCGCCTGCTCACCCAAAGTATCCCCCACCTCCATTCCCGCCACCCACGCGTCCACCGCCGGAACCACTGCCGCCCCCTTTCGCCTCAATTCAATCCGCGCATGCTCCCGCACCAAATCCTGCGGATGCTTCAACAGCGCCAACAACTCCGGCACCCCAGCCCCCTCAATCTGCGGCCAATCCGTCACCACCGGACGCTCCTTTGAAACCACCCGCCAAATCCGCCCCCGGGTATGGTTCCACTGCGGATCCCGCATCGGATGCTGCGCATGCCCAATAATCCGGCTCGCAAAGTCCGACACATACAGCGCCCCATCCATCCCAAAGGCCGTGTCCACCGGACGAAAGGCCGAGTTTTGGGAACTCAACAAATCCAGACGGTCCGCCCCCACCAGCGCCCCGCTCGCCCCATTCACCGCAGAAATCGAAACCGTGTAACTGCCCAAAAGCGCCGCCGAAACAACTCCCTGCTGGTATTTGTCGGGGAAATTGGGGCTCGAAACCACACTCGCCGCAGACCCCTTGCCATAATTCACCACGGTTCCCGTCCCGTAAGGATGGTACACCCCCAGCGGCGTCCACGTTTGCACCAAACCATCCAGCACGTGCCCGCCTCCAAAGCGCTGCAAAAGCGTCCCGAACCGGTCAAACACTGGCTTCCACGGATTCGGGGTCAACCCTTGCCACTCCGACCACACCCGGCCCGTCGCCAGGTCCATCCGATACGTCGTCGAATCAATCCCGCGCACCACCCCGAAAGGGGTCTCGAATTGGGACCGGTGAAACACCCCATCACTCAAAATCACCTGCCCCACGGGATCGGTCGCAATCATCCCGCCGTGATGCGAGTCCGTCACATCCACGCCGCGCAACAACTCCTCCCGGGTATCGGCACGCCCATCCCCATCGGTGTCCTTCAAAAGCCAGAGCCGCGGTTGCGCCGAAACCACCACACCCTTCTCATGAAAGGCCACCCCGTCGAGCGCGTCGAACCCCTCCGCAAACACCGTGCACTTGTCCGCCTTTCCCCGACGCTGGGTGTCCTCCAAAATCAGGATTTTATCGTTGGGCTTTTCCCCGGGCACCGTGTGCGGAAAAGACGGCATCGTCACCACCCACAGTCTCCCTCGCGCATCAAAGGCCACCTGCACCGGATTCTTCAGCTCCGGAAAATCCGACTCCGACGCAAACAAGTTCAAGGCGTACCCCTCCGCCACCGTCAGGTCTTTCTGCTGCTCCTCAGGGTCCTTCAAAATCCCGCCGCTGTAGCGGTCCGGCACACTTTTCCCTTCAGCCAAGGGCGGAAGCGTGGGACGCGGAAAATCCGAGAAGCGCTTCTCCGGATGCCGCACCAACTCGTGAATGACGGCGTCCCTTTGTTCGATGATCTGATGATAGCGGGGCATCTCTGCATCGTTCTCCGCCTGGCGTTTGCGCACCCCGTAATACACCACTCCGTTTTTGGGACGGACAATTTCAGCGACATCCGCAGCTTTGAGTGAAGCCGCTTGCGCCACCTCCCGCACCCGCTCGGGGTTCTGTGCGCGTACCGCTGCCTCCCCCAAAAGCGCCTCCGCCACCACTCGCCCCATCACCCGGGCCCCGGCCTCGCTCAAATGAATTCCCTGCAACGTCAACGGTTCACCGCCTCGCGCATATGCCTCCGCGCTGGCACTCCAAAGGTCCACAAACAAACCGCCATGCTCCCGCGCCACCTCAGCAATCACCTGGCTGTAGGCCCGAAGTTGCTGGTTTCTCGCCGCAACCTCCTGCGCGCCTCCATTCTGAACCGCGATGGGCGACAAAAAAACCAACTTCGCCGCCGGATGCAGCCGCCGGATCTCCTTCAAATACTTCTCCCAATCTCTCAGAAACTGCCCAAGCCCCTCATCCCCTCCAAACGACTCCAAATTCCCAAACCCCATCACGACCGTGTTCGGAGCCCACACCTCCAGCAACCCCTTTAAATGCTCCACATACCCCTCCGGACGCAAACGATACCCCACCTCATCCCCCGTCCACGCCAGACTCCTCACCCGCAAGTCGCCCTTCGGATGGCTCAATTGCAGCCGCGCCTCCAACTCCCCGCCCTCCAGCAACCTTTCCACCATCCCGTTGCCATAAAAAAGGATCGTCTCCCCCTTGGGCTGCGACTCGTCCCCTAAGCTGGTCTGGGCACACGCAAAGCCGACTCCGAGCAACGCAATCAGGGAATGTCTCATAAGAAGAAAAGTGAATTTGCAGTCTACCCCACCCTCTCCCCCTCCCTCCACGCCATTTCTCAGTCCACACCGGCCTCCCCTCCTTTTTGCTCCCACCCATCCCGTTTTTGCCTTTCCGGGATGTGGCCGCCCCCGAAGACTCCGGGGTGATCCGGCCACCGCGCATGGCTCTCGCACCTGAGGTCCGCACCCCCTGCGAACCCGGATCGCTGCCGAAAATCCTACCCCAAACCTCAAAAAAACGCCGAAGTCCCCCCGGCACTCGCTCCTCCCGCGCTCAAAATCCGCACCCACCACTCCGATCCCTCTACCTTCACCATGCACACCGAAATCCCCTTCCCCATTCACCCCCAGCTCGCCAACGCCAGCATCCCCGTGTGTGAGCTCCCCCTCTGCTCCGTTCTCCTAATGGACAATCAGCGCTTCCCCTGGCTGCTCCTCATTCCAAGGCGCGAGGGCGTTCAGGAAATCATCGATCTCCACGAAAAAGAGCAACCCCTTCTCTGGCGCGAAATCCACGCCGCATCCCACCTCCTGCGCAACCTCTTCTCCCCCGACAAACTCAACGTCGCCACCATCGGCAACCTCGTGCCGCAATTACACGTCCACGTCATCGCCCGCTTCAAAACGGATGATGCATGGCCCAAGCCCGTCTTCGGCTTCGCTCCTCCCATCCCCTACACCCCAGAGCAGCGCGCCAACCTCGTCGAACGCATCCGCGACGGCCTCCAGACTTCCTAGAGCCCGAAAAACACAAAAAAAAGCCGCAGGGGAAAACAAACCCTCTGCGGCTTTTCTGCGGAAAGTGAATCAGGGATTACTTCGTCCCGGACACCGTCGTCTGATGAAATCCGAACAGATTTCCGAAGAAACCCGCAAACGAGGTCCAATCGGCGGGAGTGGATCGCACATCCGTAATTTTTCCATTGGCTGGAACCAGCTCACGGGCCGCCACCTGATCGTTATGAGGGATCGCAATCCCCACGATGCGAACGCACTCCGCGTGGGTCGTAAACTGGTTGTCAGTTTGACGAATGCCCGCACAGGCAGAAAGAGCGACGGCAACACTGAGGGTGAGCAGTTTTTTGAACATAGGACGCGTACTCTTATGGTTCACAGAGTCCGAGTGAAGTCCAAACGGACGCGGCTCTTGGTTTCTCCAACTCACTCCACGTCCCTCAGAAACACAATGAGCCCTTCCACCTGATCCTTGCTGAGGACCCCGCCGAAAGCCGCCATCGGCACCTGTTCGCAGCCCTGCTCAATCGACGCATGCGGTTCGAGGATGGACCTCCCGGATGGAATCGGCTCCCACCGTCCCCGTCTGGCCATTGCGCGTCACTGTCTCCCCACGCCCCGATATTCCCTTCAGAATCGGTCCAATCAGGCGGGAGCCCACCCTCTGCGCGACCTCTTCACCCCAGACAAACTCAACGTCGCCACCATCGGCAACCTCGTGCCGCAATTGCACGTCCACGCCATCGCCCGCTTCAAAACGGACGACGCATGGCCCAAGCCCGTCTTCGGGTTCGCTCCTCCCATCCCCTACACCCCAGAGCAGCGCGCCAACCTCCTCGAACGCATCCGCGCCGGCCTCCAGAATCTCTGGAACCCTCCCAACGCCGCAATCGAACATCCCGGCCACTCCCTCCTGGATCGTTTTTTTTCAGCGGGAATCATGGATAGTAACTCCCGATGCCGTCCGACGGGCCAAGGTCGATCGAGCGAACTCAAGCGGCTTGCAATCGATTAAACCGATCACAGCCATCACGATTTCCATTAAAAGGAATTAATCCGCAGCAGGTTGTCTCCACGGGTACAGGCCATCCGCCGCATGCCCCCTCCCGTTCCGAGATCTTCCATGAACCCGCTCATTCAGCCCGTTAGCCTGACCATGCCGACCACGGCGACACTCACCCAGACCGCCGAGGAGTCCAGGCCTGGGATGAAAAGGCGGCACCAGAGACCGAAAGGTTCACGCAACGCCTTGTGAGCAACCCGTTCGAAATCGCCGACTTTTACTGAGTCCAAACTACTCCCGCGCGCGTCAACCAAACCCAGCACACACGCTGCAGGAACAGTCCACAGTGCGGACGATCACCAACACCAGTGTTCAACGTGAAAGCCAGCCTCAAACTCCGCATCGCATTGTTGCTCACGCCGCTCATCTCGCTCCACGCTGCTGATCGATCTAAAAATCAACTACAAGCCAGCGCCGAAGTGAACCGCTACATTTCGGCCGACGGCGCTCCTCAGTACGATCGGTGGGTTGGTGACTTTTACGATAGCCGTTTCCGGCTGATCACAAATTCCGTCTTCAGCAAGCAGAAGCACAAATTCTCAGGAAGAATTGTCGTCGCGCAATTGCGGATGTGGCAGGTGACGGGCGACGAGCGTTACCTCCGCCGCGGGCGTGAGCAGTTCGCTCTGATGATGGAGTTCGCCCCCGGCAATGACGAAATCCTTGCGGACTGCTTTGGTTTCTATCCGGTCGTGCTCGCGGGGAAGCTGCTGAAGCAGGCAGGACAGTTCGATCCCGCGTGGGAAACAGGGTTCCATGCCTGTGTTGTCCGAGGCATGGAGGTCTATCGAAAGCACAGGCCTGCCGGGGATGGGAATCAGGATCTGGCGCGCTTTTGTGCAATCGCCTGTGCCCTCCGTCTTTATCCTGAAGAATTTATCGACTTCCGGGAGCCGCTGGAAGCGGAGTGGGAGAAGATGTTGCGCCTTGGTGATTTGTGGCTCGACTCAAAGACCTATACGCCGGTGTCAGTCCAATACCTCGTGTCCCTCGCGGATGAACTGGGGCGAGTGGACGATCTTCGCCAGTCGGAGGGGTTTCACCGCATGTTTGGGAATTTCCGAGACGTACTCAGTCCGAATGGGTTCATGCCGGAGTTCGGGCACGCCTACTTTAGAGACGCTTCCCACCCGAACTGGCTGTATGTGTTCGAATGGGCGGCGGCGCTTTATGACGACCCCAGCTTTCTTTACGCGTCGCGAAAACTCTTTCAGCGACTAGTCCGATTTGACACGCCGCTTCCCAAGAGTCTGAACGAGGCTTTTTTGTCTTGTGATGAATGCCTCGTCGGTTTGGTCCCATCGGACCGGACGGAGCTGGTCACGACCAAGCTGGACAAGTGCAAATCACCACCCGTCGTGCCCTC
>JBANFR010000085.1:0-15123 GCA_037975925.1 Verrucomicrobiota bacterium | reverse complement strand
GAGCGTGGTTCCGAGCACGGAGGCAGTGGCGCCTGAAGTTTTGATGTTGCCGCCTCCCTTCCCCGCCGGAGAGTGGAAGAGAACGCTTCCTTTGTTGAGTTGAATGTCGCGGTTGCTGGCGTCGAAGGAAAACACCGTATTCGATCCCACTCTGGTCACGGTCTCGTCGGGGGCTTTGAGCTCGGCTCTCGAGTCGACACCGGTACGAAGCACATTTGGGGGGATCAGTGCGTCTCCCACTTTGGCGGGCGTCTCTTTTTTCGAAACAGGGTCGAGGATGGCGACCTCTCGGACCACCTCCGTGAAAACTAGAGATCGGAGCGGCGCCGACATTGCTGAGCTTGTGGAGATGATGCAAAATCCAAGCAAGAGGCATGACGGCGTTCGATTCATAACACTGGCCCGTGTTGGAGCATTTTTTAGGCCCGCGTCTCCGTGTGATACCAGTGGGCGGGCGGGGGGTAAGTGCAATCGGTAAAATTTTAAATGCGGAGATGGTAGTCGATCGGGATCACCTGCAACTCCGGGCGGGGAATCTTCTTTCATTGCAGAGTGTCCAACTTGCGCGGAGACTAGTGGTGATCTTCTATGTCTTCCTCGGTTCCTTCAAACGCTACTGCTTCAATGACTCCTCGACTGGAGGACGTGCGGGTTTCTGGCGTCAAACGCCTAATCACGCCGCGCGAGGTAAAGGCTGAAATCCCCGCTTCGAGTGAGGTGATTGATCGCGTTCTTGCGGCGCGGGAGGCTTCTCGCCGGGTGTTGCGCGGGGAAGATTCTCGTCTGATGGTGGTCGTGGGGCCCTGCTCTATCCACGACCCAGTCTCTGCTCTGGACTACGCTAGGCGTCTTGCTGTTGTTGCGGATGAGTTGAAAGACCGCATCTTCGTTGTGATGCGAGTGTACTTTGAGAAGCCTCGGACGACGGTAGGATGGAAGGGGCTCATCAACGATCCTCATTTAGATGATTCCGGAGATTTGGAGTATGGGATTAAGTTAGCTAGGAAGATTTTACTCGAGATTGCAGAGTTGGGGTTGCCCGCGGGGACTGAGTTTCTGGATCCAATCATTCCGCAGTACATCGGCGATTTGATTAGTTGGGCTGCGATTGGGGCGAGGACGACGGAATCGCAAACCCATCGGGAGATGGCCAGTGGTCTTTCTATGCCCGTTGGCTTTAAAAATGGAACCGACGGAAGTGTTCAGATCGCGTTAGACGCGATGCGCTCTGCTTGTGCGCCGCATAGTTTTCTTGGGATTGATCAGGACGGCTTTACAAGCATCATCAAGACTGTGGGAAACCCAGACGGACACGTGGTTTTGCGTGGCGGTCGCGAGGGTCCGAACTTCGGGCCCCTCCACACGGCTCTTGCGGCGGAAAATCTTAGAAAAGCGGGAATGGCATCTGCGTTGATGGTCGACTGCAGTCATGCGAACAGTGGGAAAGACCCTGTCAGGCAACCGGAGGTGTTGAAGAGCATCCTTGACCAGAGGGCAGCTGGTCGGTCCGACATTGTTGGGGTGATGATTGAGAGTCACATTCATCGAGGTGCGCAGGCTGCGTCGAAGTTCCACCTGCAGTATGGCGTCTCGATTACCGATGCTTGCTTGGACTGGGAGACTACGGAGAAGATTTTGCGGATGATTTGACTGAGTCAGTGGTTGGAGCGCAGTTGTTCTAACGGAAGCAGTCTGTGAACCCACCGGCGTCTCGTGGATGGAAATCACTTCGTCTTTCCTTTTTTTCTAACAAAGGTGGCAGGGGCTTTGCTTCACGCTGAGGCGCGTCTATGAGAATAACCGGGTTGCTTTTTTTTGCTTGGACACTTCCCCTGCTCGCCGGCGGCCTTCCGGGATCAGGCCGTGGGACGGTTCACTCTCCGCTAAGTAACAATACCAAGCCCCAGCCTCCCATCGGGGCGGGCACTGCAGGGGACTCTCCATTTGTGTATCGTCAGGTGGGGTATCTTGCCACTGTGGGACCCGCTCCCCTCAGGTTCGGTCCGCCCTCGCCGGGTTGTAATGAGCGTACTCCTCCCAGAGTTTCTCCGACCTCCAAGAAAGCTGGTGCGGTCTCATCTGCCACGACATCGTCTCCCTCTGTGACAGTCACCGATTCTTACCCCTCTGGTGCGGCAACGATCATCACTGGGGGATCTGCTCCCGGTTCCTCCGAGGATTTGATCAACTTTTTCCGCCCGCAGGAGGCTGACCCAGAGTTGCAACGCCGGCGCCTCCGTTTTCTCTTCGACCCGGTTCCTGGATTCCAGTCGGCCCCACCTCCCGTGCCTGTGACTCCTGCAACCACTGCCCCGCCAAGTCGTGCAACGTATCGCCAGAACTGATCAACTTTTGTCCCCCGGAGTCTTTTGGGGTGCTGTGGTGTTGCTCTCGTTTCTTGGGGCGCGATTTCAATCGTTGGCTCAGGACGTTGTGAACACCCGGGCCTCTTCGGAGATTTCATCAACCGGCGCCTCTAAAGGTTTACCTGACCCAAGCCAGGCGTCCGTGGATTCGCCGAGTCCGGATGTGCAAGAGTCACCGGACTCGAAGTTGGCTGAGATCAATGGCTTCCTGAAACTCGCGAAGAAGGCGTTGGAAGACGGTAACATAGACTTAGCTGACCGTTTTCTGGAGTCCATCACCGCTGTTGCTTTGCCTGACTCGCAAAAGAAAGCCGCTTTTGGCGAGGTGGCGGCAGCTTACGAGAGCCAGAATGAGAGAGTGAAGGCCATCGCGATCTACGAGAAGCTTTGCAGTTTGATGGAGAGTGATGCTGAAACTCCGTCTTGGCTGATGAAATTAGGGGGGCTGTACCGCGATGTAGGCGCCCATCAACTGGCAATATCGAGATTCTACGGCGTGATCAATTTGGCAATTAAGGTAGGTGGCCGCGATTTCGAGTCCCATCAAGGTTTGGCTAGGAAGGCCCAGAGAGAGATCGCTGACACGCACTTTGTGAAGGGAGATTTCGAGCAGGCTCAGAAATTCTACAACATGGCGTTGCGCTCAGAGTTAAGCAAAGAGGACAGGGCTATGGTTTTGTTTCGAGCTGGTCACTGTACGTTCATGCGCAATGATATGCCCGGCGCAATTGCGGTGTTCGAGCGTTACTTAAAGGACTACCACGATCATCCCTCCTCCGCTGAGGCCCGATACATGTTGGCCGCTTCGTACCGTGCTCAGAACCGCCCGAGAGAGGCGTGTGATACGGTCTTGGACCTTCTGCGGATCGTGAAATCAAAAAAGGAGGCTGACGGGAAGAGTTGGGTTTTTTGGCAAAAGAAAGCTGGCAACGAGTTCGCCAATGATTTTTACCAGCGCGGGGAGTTTTTGAATGCCGTGACGATTTATCAAGCGCTTGCGGCGCTATCGGAGAGCGCGGATTGGCGCTGGCCGGTTGTTTACCAACTTGGTTTGTGTTTCGAGCGACTGCGACTGGAACCGCGGGCGAGACAGTCGTACCAATACATCCTCGAAGAGGCGGAGAAGCCTGAAACTAAAGGAAAAAAACTTCCAGAGAGTTTGGTGAGCCTAATTGAGATGGCGAAGTGGCGAGTACAGCAGTTGTCATGGCAGACGGAGGTCAATAATTCTATTCGGGATTTGGTAGGGCTTGAGATTCGGGACGGTGCACGCGATCGTTAAAGCTATGTGGTTTTATGGAGAATGCTCAGCCAATTAAGTCCGAGGTGCTCGATGCGATCGAGGCCCATCGTGCCTTGTGCGAGGAGGTCTACGACTTTCTCCTCGAGGAAAACCGGATTTATCGGCGTTCTGGCAGGCCGTTGGAGGATGGTTTGATTGAGAGGAAACGACTTCTGTTATCGGCACTGACGGGCTCGTTGGATCGTTTGCGGAGGGTCGGTCGGGCCGGGGGAGTAGCTAAGTCTTCCTTTTTGAAGGATGCCTCTGCTAAGACTCAGCGTATCTTGTTGAAGGCGATGCTCTTGGATAAAGAAAACGAGCAGTTGCTTCTCAAGCACGCGCTGTCCTCGTCGTCCGGGCAGTTGAAAATAGCTGCAAAGCCGACCGAGAGGGAGGTTCGGAGGAAATATCAAGGGCAGGAATAGACATGACTTTTTTGCCGGGTGGGTGCATGTACTGGGAATCAGATTTGCACTCAACTCATGGCCGTAGACAAAATATTAGTGATCGACGATGAGCCCTTCATTCGGAGGACTTTTGAGGAGGTTCTGAGGGGGAAGCGTTACGGTGTGAGTAGCGCTGGCTCACTGGCTGATGCGGAGCGGTTATTGAAGCGGGATCAGTTTGACGTTGTCTTTCTGGATGTGCGTCTCCCCGACGGAGAGGGAACTCCGTTTTTGGAGCGGGTTTCGAAGTTTCAACATCCGCCGTTGGTGATCATGATGAGCGGTTTCGGGACGGTGGAATCCGCTGTGGAGTGTATGCGGGCCGGAGCGTTTGATTATTTGCTGAAGCCTTTCTGCATTAGCCAGATCGAGGTTTTGGTGAAGAAGGCGGAGAGTTACAAGCAGATGCTGCAGGTCAACGAGTATATGGCTGCTGAGTTAACCAGCACCAAGGATCTCGTAGGAGAGAGCGAAGCGATGAGGCGTTTGAAGGAAATGTTGAGGAAAGTTTCGCCAACGGAGGCCACCGTTTTGATTCAAGGAGAGAATGGTACGGGTAAGGAGTTGGTGGCACATGCGATTTACCACGCGAGCTCCCGGTCGCACGCTCCCTACATTCGTGTGAACTGTGCCGCGCTTTCTGAGAGCCTGATGGAGAGCGAGTTTTTTGGTCACGAGAAGGGATCGTTCACAGGGGCTACTGAGAGACGCGAGGGGCGGTTCGAATTGGCTCATGGGGGGACGCTTCTGCTGGACGAGATCAGCGAGATCTCCCCCCGTCTTCAGGCTAAATTGTTGAGGGTTTTGCAGGAGCGTGAATTCGAACGCGTTGGTGGGAGCAAAACGATCCAGGTGGATGTTCGGGTACTGGCCACAACCAACCGGGATTTGAGAAAGTCGGTGGAGAAGGGAGATTTTCGGGAGGACTTGTACTATCGGCTGAATGTTTTTCCTGTGGCCGTGCCTCCTTTGAGGGAGCGTGAGGGGGATGTATTGATCTTGGCCAAATATTTTCTGGAGCGGTTTGCGCGTCAGCACGGCCGTCCTGGGCTGATGTTTTGTGACGAAGGTTTAAGGGCACTGGAGGCCCACCCGTGGCCGGGAAATGTGAGGGAGCTGCAAAACACCATCGAGCGAGCGGTGATTTTAGCAGACCCCGGCACGGCGGTGACTCCTGCGGTACTTGGTTTGATGCCTGCTAACGGTGACCGGGCGGAGTCGGCACTGAGTTTGCGCTCTCCGGGGCGAGAATCTCGCGCATCCGTATGCGTTTCGTTGGCGGAGGTGGAGAAGGAGCACATTTTGCGGGTTCTGGAAGCTTGCGGGGACAACCGAACCCGAGCGGCTGAAGTGCTGGATATCAGCATTCGAACCCTGAGGAACAAGCTTCACGAGTATCGTGGGACGAACGGTGACGCATCGGAGTAAGTGGCCGGTTGGTCGGCCAACTTCGTGAGCGTGGGCTCGGAAACGAGCTTTCCCAGAGTATACGCTTGGCTCGGGGATGGATCGGCGTTAAGCCCGTCGTCTTTCTATGATCGTTACCACCGCAGATCTCTACAAAGTGGCTTACGGCAAGTTCGCCGTGGGGGCCTACAACATCAACAATGCAGAGCAAGCGATGGGCCTGTTTCGCGGGTGCATTGATTCGCAGGCTCCGTTTATTATCCAGATTTCAAAGGGGGCCCGCAAATACACCGACAAGCGGATGCTGGAGGCAATCATCCGTTCTGCTGGGGAAATTTTTCCCGATGCCATCTTTGCGGTGCATTTAGATCACGGGGATGAGGAGACCTGTATCGATTGCATTCACTCGGGATTTTATTCCTCGGTGATGATTGACGCGTCGCACGAGACTTTTGAAAAGAACGTTGAAATCACCAAGCGGGTGGTGGATCTGGCGCACTCGAAGGGAATCAGTGTTGAGGCAGAGTTGGGTATGCTGGGAGGAGTGGAGGAGGACATTGTCGTGGATGAAAAGCATGCTTGTTTGACGGACCCTGTGGAGGCGGTGGAGTTTATCCAACGGACTGGGTGTGACGCTTTGGCTGCCGCGATCGGTACCAGTCATGGCGCATACAAGTTCAAGGGGCGTCAATCATTGCATTTTGATGTGATAGAGGGAATCAGGGACCGTCTGGCTGCCGCCGGGATGCCGCCGACTCCGATTGTGATGCATGGGAGTTCGAGCGTACCTGCGGAGGAGGTCGCTCGAATCAACGCGGCAGGTGGGACTTTGGATCCGAGTGCCTGCGGGGTGGATGAGGAGGAGTATCTTCCCGCGGCAAGGTTGGGTGTGACCAAGGTGAATATTGATACCGATGGCCGGTTGGTTTGGACCCGCGTGCATCGTGAGTTTTTCCGGGACAAGCCGAGCGAGTTCGATTTCCGTCCTCCGGGGAAGGTGTTTCAGGACGAGTATGCCAAGTTTATCGCGCACAAGAATGGGAAGTTGGGGTCGGCGAATCAGCTTGCTGCGGTGCGTGCGTCTTTGGGGAAATAAGATAGCCGCCGGAATCGCTTCCCTCGAGAGACTTTAGGGGCGGCCTCTGAAGTCCTTGATTTCGAGGGAAATCGAGGAGGCTAATTCTTCGGGATATGCGTTGGCTTGCGCCGGCCAAGGTGAACTTATCGCTGCGGATTCTTGGGAAACGCAGCGATGGTTTTCACGAGTTGGAGAGTCTGATGGTGCCTGTTTCTCTGTTTGATGCTCTCGAATTGGAGCATTTGGAGAGCGGTGACTTGCAGTTTTCCTGTTCGGATCCGACCGTGCCCTCTGACGAATCGAATTTGGTGGTGAAGGCAGCCCGGCTCTTTTGTTCGAGCGTCGGGTTAATGCCTCGATTGAAGATTCGTTTGGAAAAAGAGATTCCGCATGGGGCGGGGCTCGGAGGCGGCAGCAGTGACGCGGCAACCACTCTTTTGGCGCTCAATGCGCTGTTTGAGACCCGTTTGGACCGGGAAGCGTTGGGTGTGATGGCGTCGGAGCTGGGTTCAGACGTGCCGTTTTTTATTTATCAATCGGCTGCGTGGATCCGTGGTCGGGGCGAGCGAGTGGAGCCTATTTCAGGCATTCCCGCATGGCCTGTTTTGTTGGTGAAGCCCTCGTTTGGTGTGTCGACGCCTTGGGCATATCAGCAGTGGAGGGACTCAATTGCCATTCCGGGAGTCTGGCAGGGTGCACAGAGCGTTTCGTCTGTGACGTTGATAAACGATCTCGAGCGGCCGGTGTTTCAGAAACACTTGTTTTTGGCAGACCTTAAGAACTGGCTTTTGATGCAACCCGAGGTGCGAGGCGCGTTGATGTCGGGTTCGGGGTCCACGGTGTTTGCCGTGCTGGATCAGAGAGAGGACGGCTATGCGCTGGGCGAGCGGCTCGCCCAAGAGTTCGGCACGAGTCTTTGGGTCTACCTTTGCGAGACCATTCCCTAGGAGCGTTAGCCCTCCGGGTTGTAGGGCTCGCGCAGTTTCTCAACTGGCTGCGGTCTGCCAAGGCAAAGCGTAGCGCTGGATATGGTGGTTGCCAAGGTCCTCATGGCCCAGAGTGAGGACGGAGATGAGCTGTTTCAAGAGTTTGTCCAAGGAATGGGGTTGATGCGTGGATGCTGTTTGTCTGCTCAATCTGCGTCGCGGCGCTCTGTTGCATGAGAAAAGCATGGACCGCAATCCCGCACCGGCTCGGTAATAATCTACACTCCTTGAAGTGCCGTTAATCGTCGTCCCGACTGGCGGCGTCCGCTGTGGCGGCGTTCAGGATGCGGCGCTCCCAGACGTAGCGGCGAAGCAGCACCTTGAGCGTGGCGGTGAGGGGAACCGCAAGGATGGTTCCCAGAAGACCCCCGATTAGTAAGCTCCAAACGAATAGGGAAACGATCACCGTCATTGGATGCAGTCCGATGCGACTGGCGACCACGCGCGGCGTGATAAAGAAGCTATCGATCTTCTGAACGAGCACAAAGATACCTGTGACAATTGCCGGGAACAACCAACCCGGTTCCGTGGGGACCCATGTTCCTGCTCCCCCTTGGACCAACGAGATAATGACAGCGGGGATCCAGCAGAGCAAAATGCCGAGGTAGGGGACAAGACCGAGTATGCAGAGTACGAGGCCGATGAGCAGGCCGAAATCGAGGCCCACGATGACGAGTCCAAGCGCGGTGGCCGTGCCATTGATGACGCTGACAAGCAGTTGACCCCGGAAGAAGACGATGAGGTATCCGTTGATTTCAGTGAGGGTTGAGACGACCTCGTTTTTGAATTTGGAGGCCCGAATGGGGAGGTAATCCTGCCAGGATTGGGAGATGGTTCGGGCATCAATGAGGAAGTAATACAAATAAATTGGAATGATGATGATGGAGAGGAGGAATCCAAAGACGTTGAGAAAGCCCCCCACACTGCTTGTAACGACGCGAGTGACATTATTGATGAGGAGGTTGAGCGAGTTTTTGATCCAGTCCCCCTTGAGGATCTTTTGAACGTCAAAGAGGTCTTCCAGGTTGATGGCGTTTTTCCCATCGAACTCGCCCCTGCTCAGTTCAGAAGCTTTTTCACCCGATCTCTGTTCCACGGGTTTGTTCTCTGACGCTTTGGCCTCTGTCCCGGCGGGCTTCCGGGAGTCCTGTTTTGAATCTTCCTCAGCGTTATCTGTTAATGGGGGAAGCGGATTGAAACCCCATTTCTGCTGTACCGACTTTGTAAATTCGGTGGCATAGATGCGGGCGCCGCGGGTGTAATCGTCCAGCTTGTGAAAGAGGCGACCGGTTTGTTTTTGAATGAGCGGGACAAAAACAAAGAACCCCCACAAGAGGAGGGCCGATACCACCGCGAATACGGCTAAAACGGAGTAACGCCTGGGAATACCCCAGGTTAGCATTTTACTAACCACGGGATCGAGGAGGTAGGCCAGAACCCCCGCCACCGCAAAAGGAATGAGAACCGGTTGCAGAAAGCTGAGGACGGCAGCTGCGAGTGCAATACCTCCCACCGCAATTGAACCAATGACCACCACGGCGATGGTGGTAAGACCAAACCACAGGATCTTCTTTTGCCAGGGGGTCGGATAACGGTCGTGCTTCATAAAATGCGGCTTTGAGGGTGAGCGTGGTCTCGGTGCCTGTGTTTTCCAAGCCGGGAACGCTCACTTTCAGGCGGTGGGTGGTGCTCCGGTGCGTTGCAGTCGCCTGACGAAGTGATCCGGGGAGGCGCCGTACAGGCGCTTAAAGGCGCGTGAAAAGTGGAAGGGATCGGAGAAACCCAGTTCCTCGGAGACTTCGCGCACCTTGAGATGGGCGTCGAGGAGGAGTTCGGCAGCGCGCCCGAGCTTTAGGCGCATCAAAAATCGATAGGGGGTAGTGTGCGCGTACCGCTTAAAGAGACGGCTAAGATACTCGGGGGTCATCCCGCACTCCTGGGCGGCTTGGTCGGCGCTGGTCCAATGAAGCGCATTTTGTTCAAGAAGCGCGCGCGCTCTGCGGTAGGTGGCCACCGCTCTGGGTTCGGCGGTGGGGGCGGGGGTTGCCCTCTCCTGGAGCTTCAGGAGCAGTAATTTGAGAAGCGCCTGGCATATCCTTGGGGCTGCGGCGTGTTCGCTTCCGGCGTCCCTCCCGAGATGCTCGAAGATTTCCACGATTTCTTCCACCGGGTTCACATGCAGAGCGGTTCCGGGCAGGAGTCCGCTTTCGTGCAGGAGCGCTTCGGCCTCCTTTCCGGTAAAATCCACGTAGTACTTCAGCATGGGCTTTTGGGGGGAGGTGCGGATGGTGTGGGCAATGCCCGGTCCATAGGCAAAAGCCACCCCGGGGTACAAGGCCTGGCGCCCTCCCTGGAGAAGGGCTTCTCCCTCTCCCTCAGCGATTAATTCGACGCAGAAGTAGGGGAAATCGTGCCTCTGAATCAGGTAGTCCTTGGAAACGCGTTCACACCCCCCGCAGACCAACGCCAGGGGATCGTTGGGATCCGGCGAGAGGTTTAAAAAATAGCGGCGGGCAGTCTGGACCTGTTTCGAGACAAAGGTGGGCAGGGACATGGGGGGAGATCAAAAAGTGGCATGCACTGGTCAATTGCAGACCTTCCTTGCAGCGCCCCTCTCAGGCAAGTTTGGAACCGTTCAAAAGGCCGCAATTCTGCGACTTCCGACTGAGATCCCTCCCTTCGACCCACTCTCCAATCCTTCCATGTCCAGCCTACCTCAACCCTCGCTTCTTGGTCTTCGCTCCTCATTCGGTTTTGGCGACCGCCTCGGTCTCGCCACTCCAGGCCATCTCGCCGCGCTCAAACACGGCCCCTTGCTTCCGGTGCTCGCCCAACAGTCTGTCCGCGAGCTGAGCCGAACGCAGCGCACGCCATCGGAGGTTCTTGCAGCCGCCCAGCGCGGGATTGTGAGCACGGGTTACACCGGGCTCTGGGGGGCGGATGCGGATCATCTCAAGACCCGGGAAGATGTGGAGGCATTGGCCGCCGGAGGTTTCACCTTCTTTACGATTGATCCCTCGGCATTTGTTCAAAACCGGGCGGATTACCTCCAGGGAAATGCCCTGGCTGAGGCGGCGGCTGAGGTGGTCGCCACGGGCGCATTCGAGTCTCTGGCGCAGGTTGAGAGTCTCTACCTTGGAAAACGGTTTGAGCTCCCGGGGGATGCGGAATTGGTTTTCAACGACCGCGAAGCCCTCGTACGTGCGGTGGTGAAATACGGGGCGGCCATTGCGTACGCGGCGCAAATGGCCGGCTGGATTGAGACGGCGCGCAAGGGTTTGGGTGCGGACATCGAAGTGTCTGTGGATGAGACGGACTCAGCGACCACTCCTCTGGAGCACTTGTTCATTGGACTGGAACTCCAGAGGCGGGGTGTCCGGGCGACGTCCGTGGCGCCGAGGTTTATCGGCGAATTCGAAAAGGGCATTGATTATAAGGGGGACCTTGCTCGGTTTGAGGCGGAGTTGAAGGTGCACGCCGCGATCGCGCAGCGGTGCGGCCCCTATAAGATCAGCGTTCACAGTGGGTCGGATAAGTTCAGTATTTACCCAGCGGTGGGCCGGGTCTGCGGAAATTTCCTGCACGTCAAAACGGCGGGCACCAGCTACTTGGAAGCGCTCCGGGTCGTAGCTCGGTGCGCGCCCCGGGTCTTCTCCGAAATCGTGGCGTATGCCCGGGGGCGTTTTGAAACGGACCGCGCGAGTTATCATATTTCAGCCACGCTCGCCGACGCAGCGGAGCCCGGTGCGCTCGACGCGAAGGCTGCCGAACGCGTGTACCTCGATGAGGTCGCCGGGCGCCAAATTTTGCATGTGACTTTCGGTTCCGTGCTGACGCTGGGGCGGACTGCGGACGGACGGCTGATGAAGGAGGCGATTTTGGAGACGCTTCTCGCGAACGCGGATCTTCACTCCGAGGTCTTGGAGGCGCACTTGGGTAAACACATCCGCCTTCTCTGTCAGGGTTAATTATCTCTCGGATATGATGATGCGTTCTGCGATTACGGTTTCTTTGGTTCCGGAGGCGGCGGGTGGTCCCTTTGTTTTCTGGAACGGATTGGAAGACGCATTCGAGCAGGCCTCGCGGCTGGGGTTCGATGCGGTCGAGATTTTTCCGCCCGGGCCAGAGGCGCTCGAGGTCCGCGCAATCCAGTCGCTTTGTGCGCGGACGGGGCTGAAGGTGGCAGCGGTGGGAACGGGGGCGGGATGGGTGAAACACCGATTGCATTTGTGTTCTCCGGACGCCGCGGTCCGGCGTCAGGCGCGGGACTTTTTGAGTGCGGTGATTGAAAGCGCTGGAGAGTTTGGGGCGCCTGCGATTTTGGGTTCGATGCAGGGGCGGGTGGAGGCAGGGGTGGAGCGGGATTGTGCGTTGGAGTGGTTGGCCGAGGCGCTTCAAGAGGCGGGCGCGCTGGCAGCGATCGGGAGGCAGGTGTTTCTATACGAGCCGCTAAACCGTTATGAAACGAATCTGTGGAATCGGCAGGGTGACGCGCTGGATTTCCTCCAGATGCGCGGGTTGACTGGGGTGCGCCTGCTGGCGGACCTCTTTCACATGAACCTGGAGGAATCGAATCTGCCGGGGGCTATTCGCGGGCTGGGGCCGGCGCTGGGCCACGTGCATTTCGCTGATTCCAACCGCCGGGCGGTCGGGTTTGGGCACACGGAGATTGGTCCGGTGTTCGATGCCCTGTGCGAAATTGGCTACGCGGGTTACCTCTCGGCCGAAGTGTTGCCGCTGCCCACAAGCGCGGATGCAGCTCGGCAGACCATGGCCAGTTTCAGGGCATTGGTGTCTGCTCAGGTGCCTGATTCAAAAAATTCTCCCTCAGAAGTTTATGCTTAAACACCAGTTGCTTCATCCCAAAATCAACGAAGTGCTGGCAAGGGCTGGCCATCATTCCAAAATCTTGATCGCTGACGGAAACTATCCGGCCTCCACCAAGCGGGGCCCCAATGCCGAGGTGGTCAGCCTTGCGCTGAGCCCTGGGGTTGTGAACTGCTCGCAGGTGCTGGAGGCGATCATGAGTGCCGTGGTACTCGACTCCGTCCATACGATGGGGATCCCCCCAGACGACCCGTACGCACGGGAGGGCGAGCCGCCCGTGTGGGGGGAATACCGCCAGAAGATCCGGGCGGCCGGACTCGATCTCGAACTCGAGCCCATTTCCAAGTGGGATTTCTACGACGCCGTTAATTCGCCAGACCACGTCCTCACAATCCAGACGGCCGATCAGTCGCTCTGGGCAAACCTTCTCCTCGTGATGGGCTGCCGCACGGCCTGAGGCCCTCAATTCGACTCCGAAATCTCCGTCTTTTTTTATGGAAACACGCACTCTGGGCCGGACCGGCCTTCAAGTTCCCATTCTCTCCTTTGGCGCCAGTTCGCTGGGCCAGGAGTTTCGCAAGGTGAACCTCGATGAGGCTTTGCGCAGCGTTCACATGGCCCTGGATTGTGGCTTAAACCTGATCGACACCTCTCCGTTTTACGGACGCGGCATGAGCGAGGTGCTGCTGGGGGCGGCTTTGCGCGGCATTCCGAGGGATTCGTACACTCTCTGCACCAAGCTCGGACGGTACGACCTCCAACACTTCGATTTCTCCTACCGGCGTGTACTTGAAAGCGTGGACGTGAGCCTCCACCGGTTGGGGACGGATCATCTCGATATCTTGCTCGCACATGACATCGAGTTTGGAGACATCCGACAGGTGGTTGAGGAAACCATCCCTGCGATGGAAAAGGTGCGGGCCTCCGGGAAGGTGCGCTGGATCGGGGTGTCCTGTTACCCGATGAAGGCCTTTCAGAAAGCCCTGGAGGGGGCCAACATGGACTGCATTTTGTCCTACAATCAGTACACTCTCCAGAACACGCGGTTGGTTGATGAGCTTCTGCCCACGCTGTTGGATCGTGGCGTGGGTGTGATGAACGCCGGTCCGTTCTCTGCGCGGCTTCTCACCAATGCGCCTCTGCCGGACTGGCTCAAAGAGCCTGAATCCGTCAAGGCAGCGGCGCGGGCGGCGGCGGCGCATTGCGCCTCGAAGGGGGTGGATATTGCGAAACTGGCCCTCCAGTTTTCGCTTTCGCATCCTCAAATCGCGACGACGGTTGCGGGCTCTGCAAACCCGGACAACATCCGCAAGTGGGCGGAGTGGGCGGCGGAGCCGATGGACACGGAGTTGCTGGCGGAGGTGCAGGCGATTTTTGCGCCGGTCAAAAATCTGGGCCATGTGGAGGGTCGGCTGGACAACAACTGAAGAACGGCGAGCAAATCGAATTATTGTACTTATGAAAGCACTTCAATTGGTGGAACCTAAACGGTGGCAGTTGATTGAGATTCCCGAACCGCCTGCGCCGGGGCCGGGCGAGGCCGTGGTCCGAGTGCATCGTGTGGGTATTTGTGGCACGGATTATTCGGGTTACCTGGGGAAGATGCCGTTTTATTCGTACCCGCGAATTCCGGGGCACGAGCTTGGGGTGGAAGTGGTGGCGGTGGGCGAAGGGGTGACGCAGGTGGCGGTGGGAGACCGTGCATCGGTGGAGCCCTACATCAACTGCCAGAAGTGTTACTCGTGTCGCGCAGGGCGCTCGAACTGTTGCGAGCATCATCAGACGCTGGGGGTGCATTGCGATGGAGGGTTGCGACCGTTGTTCACCGTGCCGGCGCGAAAGCTACACGTCTCCCGCAAGCTTGGGTGGGAGCAGCTCGCCCTCGTCGAAACGCTCGCCATTGGCTGTCACGCGGTCGATCGCGGGATGCCTACGCCGCAGGAGACCGTGTTGGTGATTGGAGCCGGGCCGATTGGGCTTTCGGTGGTGGAGTTCGCAAAGTTGAGCGGAGCGCGCACGGTGGTGATGGATATGAACGAGCGGCGCCTAGCCTTTGTGCGGGAGACGATGGGGGTGCCCGACACCATTCTCGCAAAAAGTCCGGAGGAAGATTTACGGGCCTTGGAAGAGATGACTGGGGGCACCTTGGCTCAGGTGGTGATTGATGCCACCGGCAGCTCCGTGTCGATGGGCGGGGCGCTGCGTTATGTAGGGTTCACCGGACGTTTGGTGTACGTGGGGGTGACCTCGGAGGAGGTGCGATTTGGGCATCCGCTGATGCACCGGCGGGAGATGAGCGTGCTGGCAAGTCGCAATGCGCTCTCCCGGGATTTTTCGCGAATCATCCAGCTCATTGAGGACGGACGCATTGACACGAATCCGTGGATGACACACGCGGCGGCGCTTGAGGACGTGCCCGGGGTTTTTACGGAGTGGATGCGGCCCGAGAGCGGTGTTTTGAAGGCGGTGGTGTCCGTCGGTTCCTGAGCGCTGTGGACTTATGAGTCGCCTCTTGGACGCACATCAGCATTTTTGGCGTTATTCGCCCGAGGAATACCCGTGGATTCCACCCGGCTCTGCTTTGCAGCGGGATTGGCTGCCCCCGGATCTCGATCGTATTCAGGGGGCGCTGGGGGTGAGCGGATCGATCGCGGTGCAGGCGCGCCAGAATCTGGAGGAGACGCATTGGCTGCTCGAATTGGCGCGCACCCACCGAGGCATCGCCGGGGTG